>JAJYHP010000035.1 GCA_021784715.1 bacterium | reverse complement strand
GCAGGGCGAGATTCCAGAGCTCCGCCCGCTCCGGATAGTTCCGTTCTGGTTCGAGCGCGTCGGCGAGAAAGAGCGCTCGGGCGAGCGGCGACATCTCGGCGGCGCCGAGGGTATGGGCGGCGATCGCTTCGGCGATCTCGGCGTCCTCCACTCCAAAGCGTTCGCGGGCGAGCGACGCGCTCAACGGCGCGTGCAGCACGATCGGATGGCGCCGTTCGAAATCGTCGATCGGGTACCCGCGTCGCTCGGCCTCTTCGAGCAAGCGCTGCGCGGGCCACAATCGCGCGAGATCGTGCAGCAGGCCCGCCGTGCGCGCGCGTGCCGCGTCGATACCGTGATGCATCGCGATCGTCTCCGCGCAACGCGCGACGCGAATGCTGTGCTCTGCGCGGTGTCGTTGCCCGACCGTCGCGCGCATCTCGCGCGCCATGTCGGTGTAATGATTCACGAAAGTTTCGCGCGCAAGGCATCCAAGCGCGCGCGATAGAGTTCGCCTTGGAGGTTGCCGGCCCACATGACGAGCGCGCTTTCGTTGTTATCGCTGTAGTAGGCTTTGCGCGTGGTAACGGTGGTAAAACCGTATTTCTGGTAGAGCCTCTGCGCCGAAAGATTGCTCTCGCGAACCTCCAGCGTCATCCACGCCGCGCCGAGTTCGATCGCCGTAGCGAGCAGATGCGCAAGCATGCGCTCGCCGTACCGGCATCCGCGCAATTCCGGATCGACGGCGATGGTCGTCACGTGCGAATCTTCGAGAATCACCCAGATGCCGCCGTACGCGACGATACGCGAACCGATGCGGCCGACGAAATAGTGCGCGAGTTTATTCGAGCGTAATTCGTTGGCGAATGCGTCGTGCGGCCACTGCGTGGTAAACGAGAGCAACTCGATGCGCGTGACCGCGTTGATATCATCGAAGCGCATCGCTTCGATGAGCAGCGGTTCGGGCGCGGAGGCGTGGGCGGGATCGAGATCGAGTTTCACGTGCGCGTCGGAACCTTCGCGGCGGGCGCCTCGCCGTAATCGGCGACGATCGCGTGCGGCGATGCAGCCGCCGCGGGCATGGCGCATGCGAGCCGTGCGAGGGCGAGAACGGGCGATGGAACCTGCGGCAACGAGAACACGGGCTGCCCGCGTTCGGCGAGGATGCGCGCGGCGCCCGCCGTCGCCCCGGCGAGGGCGAGCGGCTCGGCGAGCGGTTTCGGCAGGAGCTCGGCGATCGCGGCGGCGGTTTCGCCCGAGGTGCGCCGTTCCCCATCGCGGGTACGCAACCGCGCCGAGATGATGCCGGGGCGCCCTTCCACGATGCAGAGGCGAGGAAGCTGCTGCGCTCCCGCCTCGAGGGTATCGAACGAGGAGATGCCCAGGAGCGGCAGCTTCCAGGCGAGGGCGAGTGCCTTTGCATAGCTCAGCGCAACGCGGAGGCCGGTGAAGCCGCCCGGGCCGAGGCCGACGGCGATCCGGTCGAGCCCGTCCGGCGATACGCCGCTCTCGTCAAAGGTCGCGGCGATCGCTGCGAGCCCGGCTTCGAGCGCTTGATTGCTCTCCACGCGACGCTGGGCGAGCACCTGGTCCTCGTCGAGCAGCGTGCATTCGAAGGCCCCGAGCGCGCCTTCGATCGCGAGCAGTCTCACGTCGGCACCTCGATGGTGAGTGTGCGCGGCTCCTCGCCGGCTCCGGCGATGGCGACGCGATAGCGGCGGCTCGGCAGCAGCGGAGCGAGCCGCTCGGGCCACTCCACCAGCACCACCGCATCGCCGCCGAAAGCTTCCTCAAGCCCGCTCTCCGCGAGCTCGGCGGGCGATTCAATGCGGTAGCCGTCGAGGTGCTCGACCGGCGTGCGCCCCGGCCGTTCGTACCGATGGCGAAGGGTGAACGTGGGGCTCGAAACTTCGTCGTGTCCCTGAATCGCGCGAACGAGCGCGCGCGCGAAGCGCGTTTTTCCGGCACCGAGCGGGCCTTCGAGCGCGACGACGTCTCCCGAGCGCAGACGCTGCGCGAACTTCGCCGCGAACGCATCGAACGCAGCGATATCCCGGCAAGTCTCCTGGAAGGTGGCGTCGAAGGCGCTCGCGGTGAACTTCACTATTCCGGCGTTCTTCGCCAACGAGGGGTGGGCGTCCTGAGCGAGGAGTTCGAGGAAGCGCTTCGGCAGCGGTACGAGGGGGCTCTGAGGACGCTCGACGAGGATTTTCAGCGCGCCTCCGAGGCTCTGCACGCCGATCTCGCCGCCATCGAGGCGCGCTCGTTGCCCGCCGCTCCCGAGCCCCCCGCGGCCGAAGAGCTCGCGACGGCGCCGGCGGGGCGCGATGCACCGTATCCGCCCGATGACGGCGGTTCGCGCGTGAACTTCGACGAGGATGAACCTGCTCCGGTCGTGCAGTTCGACGATCTTCCAACCTGGGAAGAAGGCACGTAAACCGCGAAGCAGTCGGGATTGTGTCGGTGGCGTTTTTGGCGTCACCTTAGCATCCGCACGCCGGAGTCAACCGTAAGCCTTGAGTAACGAGCACATTCAAACGGTCAACGTCGAAGACGAGATGAAGGAGAGCTATCTCTCCTACGCGATGTCGGTTATTGCCTCGCGGGCATTACCCGACGTCCGCGACGGCCTCAAACCCGTGCAGCGCCGCATTCTCTACGCCATGCGCGAGATGGGCTTCGACCCGACCAAGCAACACCGCAAATGCGCCGGTATCATCGGCGAAGTGCTGAAGAGTTACCATCCGCACGGCGACCAATCGGTCTACGACGCGTTGGTGCGTCTCGCACAAGATTTCACGTTGCGCTACCCGTTAGTTGACGGGCACGGAAACTTCGGCTCGATCGATCCCGATTCTCCGGCCGCCTATCGCTATACCGAAGCGCGCCTCGCACGGCTCGCGCTCGACCTGCTCGCCGATATCGATAAAGAGACGGTTCCGTTCACGCCGAACTTCGACAACCAGAGTACCGAACCGGCGGTGCTGCCGGGGCGCCTGCCGCAGTTGCTCGTCAACGGTTGCAGCGGTATCGCCGTCGGCATGGCGACCAACGTGCCGCCGCACAATCTCGGCGAGATCGCCGATGCGGTCGTCGCGATTCTCGATAACGAGAACGTCACCGACGACGATCTCTGCGATATCGTCAAAGGCCCCGATTTCCCGACCGGCGGCACCGTGCTCGGGCACGAAGCGATCCGTCAGGCCTATAAGACGGGGCGCGGTTCGATTCCGATGCGCGGCAAGGCCGAGATCATCGAAGAAAAGGGCCGCCATAAGATCGTCATCACCGAGATTCCCTACCAGGTCTACAAGAGCCGCATCGTCGAGGCGATCGCCGAGGCGCACGCCGAGAAAAAGATCCAAGGCATCGCGCGTCTCGACGACCTCAGCAACCGTAAGGGCATGCGAGTGGTCGTGGAATTGCAGAAGAGCGCGACGCCGAAAGTCGTGCTCAATCAGCTCTTCAAGCACACGCCGCTGCAATCGAGCTTCGGCTTCAACATGCTCGCGTTGGTGCCGGCCGGCCCACCGAAAGCCGATGGAACGACGCCGCTCGAGCCGCAAGTGCTCAACCTGCGTCAGCTGCTCGACCATTACATCACGCATCGCAAAGACGTCGTCCTCAAGCGGACCGCCTACGATCTTCGCAAGGCGCAAGAACGCGCGCATCTGCTCGAAGGCTACCGCATCGCGCTCGACAACATCGACGAGATTATCGCGCTCATTCGGAGCAGCGATTCGACCGACGAGGCGAAGGGCAAGCTCGTCGCGCGCTTCTCACTCTCGGAGATTCAAGCCCAGGCGATCGTCGATATGCGCCTGCGCACCCTCACCGGGCTCGAACGCAAGAAGATCGAAGACGAATACCTGGAGCTCATCAAAACCATTGCGGATTTGGAAGACATTTTGCGTAGCCCGCGTCGCGTCGCCGCAATCGTCAAAGAGGATGCGCTCGATCTGAAAAAGCGGCACGGCGACGAGCGGCGCACGCTCGTGCTTCCCGCCGAAGACGAAATCTCGGTCGAACAGCTCATCCCCAACACCGACGTCGTGGTCACCTATACCGACGGCGGCTACATCAAGCGCGTCTCGGTCGATACGTTCCGCACCCAGAATCGCGGCGGGCGCGGCGTTACCGGCATCTCCAACCTCAAGCGCGAGGATGTCGTACGCAATTTCTTCGCCACGAAGACGCACGATCACGTGCTCTTCTTTACCAACAAGGGCCGCGTCTATCGCCTGCGCGCGTACGAGATTCCCGACACGACGCGCCAGGCGCGCGGAACCGCGCTCGTCAATCTCCTCACGCTCCCACCGGGCGAACAGGTGACGGCGTGCTTCCCCATCGACACCTTCGAGGGCGATAAATCGCTCGTCATGGTGACGACGCACGGCGTTATTAAAAAGACGAAACTCGAAGAGTTTGCGAACGTTCGCCGCAACGGGCTCAACGCCATCAATCTCGACGAAGGCGACGAATTGCTCGCGGTCGATCTCGCCACGGGCACGCGCGATATCATCCTTTGCACGCGCGCCGGTATGGCGGTGCATTTCAACGAGCAGAACGTTCGCCCGATGGGGCGTAACGCGCGCGGCGTGAAAGCGATGACGTTGGAGAGCGGCGACGAGATCATCGCGATGGACGTGATCGAGGACGAACGCAAAGAAGTCCTGTTGGTCACCTCGCAGGCCTTCGGCAAGCGCACGCCGATCGACGACTACCGGCACACCTCTCGCGGCGGCAAGGGCGTGAAAGCCTTCGCCAAGGAGCGCGAGGATATCGGCCGCGTCGTCGACCAGATCATGGTCGCACCCGACGACCAATTGCTGATGATCACTTCGGGGAACCAAGTGATTCGCATCAACGTCAAGGATATTCGCAAAGCCGGTCGGGCGACCAAGGGCGTCCGTCTCCAACGCCTCGGCGAAGGCGACGAAGTGATTGCGATTACGAACCTCGGGAAACAGGCCGAGCTTATCACCGGGATCACCGGGGAGCCGACACAGACCG
>JAJYHP010000180.1 GCA_021784715.1 bacterium | reverse complement strand
CGCACGCGGATGGTGTAGGGGCCGGGCGCGAGCCCCGCCGCGTCGAGCGCGCTGCACAGCAATTCGGTTACCCGGCCGTGCGCGTGAACGAAGTGCTCGGCGCGCACGCGGCTCACGAGTTGCGCCCCGTGCGCGAGAGCCGCCGGAATCGTCGTAATCAACATCGATTGCTTGGCATTAGTGGGACAACCGACGCCGCAGTACCCGAGGTTATAGCAACCTCGAACGTTGCGCGGGATGACCTTCGTAGGTACGCCGATACGCGCCGCACCGCGACGAAGCACGTCATTATTATCGTTGGGTTCGCGCTTCCACGGGTGGATGCCTAAACGCCGCTCCATCATTGCAAACCAAGGGGCGAGCGCTGCGGGCGTAAAGGTGTCGAGCGCGAAGTTTTCCCGCCAGTAAGCGAGCGTGTCGGGGGGCGTGCGGAAACTCGAAGTCCAATTGACGGTCGTCGATCCGCCGACCGAACGACCCTGAAGAATAATGATCCCTTCGTCCTTGGTGCGCCGCCCCGCCGATTCCTGATACAGATTCGGGTACGCCTCGCGTTCGAGCATGTGGAAATCGCGCGAGGTCTGCAACGGACCTTCTTCCAACAGCAGCACGCGCAATCCCGACCGCGCGAGAATCTCTGCCGCCGTCCCGCCGCCTGCGCCGGTTCCGACGATGGCGACATCGCATTCCAGCGTTCGATCTTGCTGCAGCGACGAAGCGTCGAGGATCTTCCAATGTTTCGCTTCGGGCGCGGCGTACGGATTGGGATTCATGAAAGCCTCGGAGGCCCCGGATAACCGATCGCGTTCCAGGCGCGATCCTGGCCGTACCACCCGGCCATCGTCAGTTGGTGCAGTACGTCGTAACCACCGCGAAATAATTCGATCGGGCTATAGCGCCAGCGATTCAGGAATGCCGTCACCGTCGCCGACGACGCATCGCTCCACGAGCTCCAGACGCCGGTGGCAAGCGGTTTCACGAACGGGTTATCGAGCAGGCCCAATAACTGCCGGATCTGCGCGAGATCGACCGGCGGCAGGCCGGAGAGCGCGGTATCGAAGCCGCGCACCGCTGCGACGAGCGCGTCGCGAGCAGGGGCACCGTTTGCCGTCGGGAGCGCGCCGGCGAGAAAGGCGGGAGCGAGTGCGGCGATCAGCGTCCGTTCGGAGGCATCGAGCACCTTGTACGCCGCGGCATCGTCATCGAAGGGCGTGCCGACGGATTTCGCGCAGCCCGCGAGCGCGAGCACGATCCCACCGGCAAAGCCGGTTCGGAGCAGACGTCCGCGCGAGATAGACATGATGCCGAAGGCATTCTCCTAGCACTGAATGATTCCCACTGCAAGGCCACCGAGCGAGGTCTCTTTATACTTGCTTTGCATGTCGATGCCGGTGCGATACATGACGTCGATCACCGAATCGAGCGAGACGCGGTGATCGCCTCCCTCGGCCATCGCCATCCGTGCTGCATGGATCGCTCGCACCGCACCGACGGCGTTGCGCTCGATACAGGGAATCTGCACCAGGCCGCCGATCGGATCGCAGGTCATGCCGAGGCTGTGCTCCATACCGATCTCCGCGGCGTGTTCGATCTCGTCGTTGCTGCCGTTACTCGCCGCGACGAACCCTGCCGCCGCCATCGAACAGGCGACGCCGACCTCGCCCTGACAACCAACCTCCGCGCCGGAGATCGAAGCGTTCATTTTATAGAGCGCGCCGATCGCGCTTGCGGTTAGTAAAAACCGCGCCTTGCCCTCGCGCGAGCTTTCGGCGACGTGACGATCGTAGTATTCCAAGACCGCCGGTATCACGCCGGCGGCGCCGTTCGTCGGCGCCGTGACGACGCGACCGCCCGCTGCGTTCTCTTCATTCACCGCCATCGCTGCGGCGTCGACTTCGTCGATCGCATCGAGAGAGCCGCGTTCGGCCTTGGCGAGAAGGCGTTCGTGAATGCGTTTTGCACGTCGACGAACGTTGAGCCCGCCCGGAAGAATGCCCTCGGTACGTAGACCACGTTCGACGCTGGCGTGCATGACCGAGAGAAGACGATCGATGGAACGTTCGACTTCGTCGGGCGCGCGCAGCGCGCACTCGTTAGCGCGAACGATCTCCCAGATTGCCAGGTCGTTCTTTTCGGCGAGAGCGAGTAACTCGGCGGCCGAGGCAAACGGATAGGGCACCGCAGCCGCTCCGACGGGCGCGCCGCGCTCGTCCTCCTCACCGCATTCGACGAACCCTCCGCCGATCGAGTAATAGGTGCGCTCCAACAGCACCGCCCCATCGTCGTCGAAAGCGGTAAAGCGCATGCCGTTGGAATGTCGCGCGAGAGTTTCGTCCATGTGCCAGAGGATATCGCGCGAGTCGTCGAATGCGATCGCCTGCTTTCCGGCGGCAAGGAGACGACGTTCCGCGCGTATTTCATCGGCACGCCGCTGCGCGACCTCGGGATCGATCTCGTCGGGGCGATGCCCTTCGAGCCCGAGCAACAACGCGCGGTCGGTGGCGTGTCCGCGCCCGGTGAGTGCGAGCGAGCCATAGAGATCGACGCGTATGCGTTGCGTTCGTTCGAGAATATCTCGCGCTTCCAACGCCGCCACGAAGAGCGCCGCCGCCCGCATCGGCCCGACCGTGTGCGAACTCGAGGGTCCCAACCCGATTTTGAAGATATCGAAGAGCGAGATGTACATCGCCATATATGGTACCGCTTTTTTCGTGCAAAAGCCTGGTGCAAAAGGCGTCGCTTCAGGTTGGAGGGACGAAGACGACGATCGCGTCGACGACACCGTTATGGTCGCAGATCGGAACGATTGCTGCACCCCGTTCCGTCCGAGATTCAGCGCTCGATTCCAGCGCACGATCGAGTTGCTCTCCGCTGACAAGCGGTATCGCCCTCTCGGCGGCGCGATTGCGAAAAACCGGAATCGTCTCCTGCGACTCGACGGCAAAGATCTCGACGGGAATCGGCAAGACGTCGAACGCCCGCGGTACCAAACCGCTATCGCGAATCGTTCGTTTCCGTGCGGTGATATCGCGAGCAACGGCGAGCCAGTGCTCCCTCAACTCGCTCGCGCGGATGGGATGAACGCTCAGTTCGACCCAAAAGCTCGTGCCGTCGTGGCGCACGAGGCGCACCTCCTTCTCCACCGACTGCGAGGATTCGAGCAGTTCGTCGATCGTTGCCAGTAAACGCGGATCGTTATCGGGGGCGATAAAACGCGCTCCGGATAAGCCGACGATCTCCTCGGCTTCGTAATCCAGAGCGGCTCGTAGTGCGCCGTTGGCGTAGATCAGGCGCGGACCGCCTTGCGACGGCGCACGTGCGTCGAAGAGTGCGACGTAATCCGCGGACTCCTCGAGCGCACGGTAGAGCACATCGCGTTCGGCGGAGGCACGGCGACGCTCCGAGATATCGCGCAGTACCGCGACGTAATGCGTGACGCCGTCGCCCGAATAGCGCAGCGGCGACCAGCGAATCTCCATCCAACAGGCACGCCCCTTTGCACCGAGCTCGACTTCGAATCGCACCGAGGCTCCCGCACGCACCTTCGGAAAGAGCGCTTCGTACAGGGCGCGGTTGTGCGGCTGAATCTGCAAAAACGGGTTGCTCGGATCGGAGAGCTCGACAAGCGAATAGCCGCTGAGCCGCTGAACCGCTTCATTGGCATAGACGATGCGGACCGGTACTCTGCGATCCTCGGTAAACTCCATGATCGCAATGCCGTCGTTGGCTTGGTCGATCGCGAACTCAAGCAATGCCGCCCGCTCGGGTGCATCACGTCGTTCGTCGGGCAGCAGACGATCCGGCATCTTCCCGTCCTATCGGTCACACGCGGTCGATTCTTAGGTACCGTGCCCGGCACCGCACGCTTGCTTCGACGAGGCGCCGAGGGATGTGCGATGGCGGGAGGGTGTAGGAATCGAACCTACCAGTCGGCGTGAACCGACCTCAGCGGTTTTGAAGACCGTGCGGGCCACCAGACCCGTACTCTCCCACGTGCGCCAACGCGCACCTTCGCGGGCGAACGCGGCAAAGCCCGTTTACCCGCGAAAGCCTCGCTCCGTTAGAACGGATTGAGTGTGACGCTCCACTGCTCGCCGGTGGAATACACCTGCGAGTAGTCGGGATCGTACATGCCGTTACCGGTCGTCGCGATCTGGCACTCGTCGTCGTCAGCTTCGGATACCGTTCCTAACCCGGCTCGGTCGGGCAATGCGTAGGAGGCCGCCGAGGATGTCGGCGGCCTCCTTTTTGCGTTTAGTGTTGCGCGCGTCCAGTAACGCGACCGAGAACGCGGTCGAGCACGCCGGGTTCCAAGCGCTCTGGCCGAACGATAAAATTGCGATCGTCGTCCACGCGCAGTTGGCCGACGAGTTGCAGTTTCCCGAGCTCGAGCGTGCACGTCTCACGCGACGTGCCGATAAGTTGCGCGAGCTCCTGGTGCGAGAGCCTAACCGTGATTCGCACCTCCCCGCCTTCGCGAGCCTCGCCGTGTTCGCGCGCAAGGTGGCGCAACGCGTGTTGCAGCCGCGCACGAACCGAACCGTACGCCAAGCCGGCAATGCGCGTTTCGATCTCCCGCCTTCGGCGCGCTATTTCGCCGGCGACCATCATCGTCAGCGCTGGACGATGTCCCATCAACCGCGTAAAATCATCGACGGAGGCCGCACAAATATGCGCCGCATCGAGAGCTTCGGCAAACGTTTGGCGGCGGCTTTCGTCGAAGAGCGCGAGTTCGCCGAAAACATCGCCGGGGCCCAAAATCGCGAGCGTGAGTTCTTTCCCGTCCTCGGTCGAACGGAAGAGCCGCACGTGCCCGCTTTTCAATAGATAAACGGCATCGCCGAGGTCGCCCTCGGAAAAGACGATCTCTTTTGCGTCATAATCGCGTTCGTGAAAGAGATGCGCGAAACGCTCGATCTCTTCTCTTGGTACGCCGTGAAAGAGCCGATTTCGTTCGATATACCAGACCTTGTTGGCCATGGGGAAGCTTTTCCCGAGAAGCTCGGAAAAGACG
>JAJYHP010000103.1 GCA_021784715.1 bacterium | reverse complement strand
GCTCGAGACCGGCCGGAACTTCAACCAGTTGCACATCGTCGGCGGGCACGATCCGCGCCAACTCTCGTTAGATTATTGGCTGCCGCTCATGCGACGTTTTAAGGCCGAGTTGCCGCACGTCCAGCTCTCGCTCTTTACCGCCGCCGAGATCGATTATATGGCGCGTCGCCATCGCCTGAGCTACCCGGCGATCGTCGCGCGGCTCAAAGAGGCGGGGCTCGACAACGTCAACGGCGGAGCCGCCGAGATCTTCGCCGAGGAGACGCGCAAGAAGATCTGCCCGAATAAGGTGACTGCCGACCAATGGCTCGAGGTTCACGAAGAACTCCACCGGCAAGGTGTGGCGAGTAATGCGACGATGCTCTACGGCCATATCGAATCGATCGAGGACCGCATCGATCACCTGATCCGCTTGCGCGAATCGCAGCGTCGGTCGCCGGGCTTTAATGCGTTCATTCCGCTCGCCTATCATCCCGATGGGAACGATCTCAGCTATTGCGGTTGGACAGGCGGCATCGACGATATTAAAACGTTCGCCGTGGCGCGGTTGATGCTCGACAACTTCGACCATATCAAAGCCTATTGGATGATCCAAGGGCTCCACGTTTGTCAGGTGGCGCTCGAGTTCGGTGCCGACGATATGGACGGCACGCATGGCTCTACTGACGAAGAGATGATCTATCACGCTGCCGGAACGCGTTCGGGGCAGTATGTGGACGATCGCGAATTCCGACGTTTGGTCGAGAACGCGGGGTATACTCCGGTGCGCCGCAACTCGACCTATCAAACGTTCGCGCACGATTGGAGCCCCGATGCTTAATTGCGGTCGCATTCGCTATACCAACGATTTGCCGATCTTCGCCGCGTTCGACGAAGGGGTGATTCGGTATCCGGGCACCTTGCACGAAGACGTTCCGACGCGACTGAACGCGATGCTGCTCTCCGGGGAACTCGATCTCGCGCCGATTAGTGCTTTCGCTTGGGCGCGCAACGCCGACCGGCTCGCGCTGCTCCCCGATCTCTGCATCGGCGCGCGCGACGAAGTCGTATCGGTGGTGCTCGTTTCGCAGACGCCGCCGGCGCTGCTCGATAACACGCAAATTTTCGTCACGCAGGAATCGGCGAGCGGTCGGAACCTGTTGCGCGTTCTTCTGGAGCGCCGCTACTGCATCTCCCCGTCCTACGTCGAGGATGGCGCGCCGATCGAACGCGCGCGCCGCGGCTTCCCGGCGCTCTTGATCGGCGACGGCGCGATCGACGCGATCGAAGAGTTTCCCCGTTCGCAGGTCTACGATCTCGGAACGCTCTGGCACGAGTGGACCGGACAGCAGACGGTCTTTGCGGTCTGGGCCGCGCGGCGAGAGATCGTCGACGAACGGAACGAAGAAGTGCGCGCCTGTATGGACGCGTTGACCGACGCGCTGACCTGGTCGAAGCGAAATATGGGGACGGTGATCGCTGCGGCGCAAAGGCGCTTCGAGCGCCGGCCGGGCTTCTACGAGGATTATTACGAGAAATTGAATTTTACGTTTCATGCCGCCGCGCGAAATGGGCTCGCGGCGTATTGCCGAGAACTCTATGCCATCGGCGCGATTTCGCAGGCTCCTCTCGTCGCTCCGGAGGTTACCGATGCCGTCGCTCGCTGATCTGCTCGACCGCGCCGCCACCGGCGGTCGCCTGAGTTACGACGACGGCGTACGTCTCTATCATGAGGCCTCGCTCCACGATCTCGGCGCCGCGGCGCACACACGCCGTTTGGCGATGCATCCGGGCGATACGGTTACCTACGTCATCGATACCACGATCAATTATACGAACGTCTGCAACGTTCACTGTACGTTCTGCGCCTTCTTTCGCCCCGAACATCATAAAGAAGGCTACACGATGTCGCACGATCGCGTGCTCGAACGAGTGAAATACGCCGCCGATCAGGGTGCGACGCAGATTATGATTCAGGGCGGCGTCAACCCCGAACTCGGCCTCGCCTGGTTCGAAGAACTCTTCGCACGCGTGCGCGGCGAGTATCCCGAGGTCGATATCCATTCGCTCTCGGTTTCCGAGATCGTCGGAATCGCCAAGGTCGAAGGTCGTTCGACGCGCGAGGTTTTGCAGCGCTTGCAGGCCGCGGGGCTCAAATCGTTGCCGGGAGCCGGCGCCGAGATTCTCGTCGAACGCGTGCGCAAACGCATCTCGGCGCGGAAGGTCGTGCCCGAGGCGTGGATCGGCGTGATGCGCGAGGCGCAGCAACTCGGCATGCCGACGACGGCGACGATGATGTTCGGGTCGATCGAAACGCCGGAGGAGCGGGTCGAACACATGCGCGTCCTTCGGGATCTCCAGGACGAAACGCAGGGCTTCACGGCATTTATTCCCTGGTACTACGTTCCGTTCAAGACGCCGCTGCGCGGGAAAGAAGCGACGGGATTGGAGTATCTGCGCGTGCTCGCGATATCGAGGCTCTTCCTCGATAACGTTCCGCACCTCCAAGCCTCGTGGCTGACCCCGGGACTCAAGATGGGGCAACTGGCGTTGTTCTACGGTTGCGACGATATGGGCGGCACGATTCTCGAAGAGCAAGTCGTGCACGACGCCGGTTCGACCAACGAAGCGACGCGCCGCGACCTCGAGAACGCAATTATCGGCGCCGGATTCCGCCCCGTGATTCGCGACACGTATTGGAATCTACGCACGGAGCCCGCGCTCGCGACGGCGTGATTCGGTGAGGCGAGCTAATCGCGCCTACGAAACGAGCGTTCTTTCGTGCCGATCTCGCGAAAAATGCGGGAATCATTCGGTAACGACTCAAATAGCGGGTTCATAATGAGTAATCCCGGGTGAATTGTGGGATAATGAACGAATGAGCGGCAGTCCGACAATCATTCAGGGTGGCATGGGCGTTGGCGTTTCGAGCTGGCCAACTCGGCGTCGTTTCGGGGGTCGCGCTCGATCAAATTTTTGCCCGTCGCCTGCAAGATGGCGACCCGGGCGGGCATATGCGGCGCGGCGTCGAGCGATTTCCGTTCCAACACCTGGTAGAGCGCATCTGGAAGACCTACTACATTCCGGGAGGCAGAGCGCCGAATCAGCCCTACAAGACGCTGCCGATGCCCGTGAAGCAAAGCCTTCCGAAAATGCAGATGCTCTGCATGCTGGCCAATTTCGTCGAGGTGTTCCTCGCTCGTGAAGGCCACGATAATCCGGTCGGAATCAATTATCTCGAAAAGATCCAGTTCCCGCACCTCTCGTCGATTTACGGCGCGATGCTCGCCGGCGTCGGTTACATTCTTATGGGAGCCGGAATTCCGCTAAAGATTCCCGATGTCATCGATCGCTTCATCAATCACGAGAGCGCCACGTATCCCCTCGCCGTGACCGGGGCGGGAGAATCCGACGATACGACGCTAAAATTCGCTCCACGCGAGTATATGGAGCGCGATCTTCCCCCGCTCGAACGTCCGAAGTTTATTGCGATCATCGCGTCAAACACGCTCGCGACGACGATGGTGAAAAAAACCGGCGGACGCGTCGACGGCTTCGTTATCGAAGGGCCGACGGCGGGCGGGCACAACGCGCCTCCGCGCGGTAAGATGCAACTCAACGAAAACGGCGAGATCCTCTACGGCGAACGCGATTGCGTCGATCTCGAAAAAATACGCGCTTTGGGCCTGCCGTTCTGGCTCGCGGGCGGATATGGATCGCCTGAAAAACTGCGCGCGGCGCTCGCGGCGGGAGCGACGGGCGTCCAAATCGGAACCGCTTTTGCGTTTTGCGCGGAATCGGGGCTTCGGGAGGATTATAAACGCGCGTTGGTCGAGCAAGCGATCGCGCGCAACGTACGCGTCAAGACCGATCCACTCGCCTCGCCCACAGGATTCCCTTTTAAGGTCGTTCAGATGGAAGGGAGCATATCGCAGGACGATGTGTACGAGGGGCGCGAGCGCATTTGCGATCTCGGATATCTGCGTGAGGCTTACAAAACGCCCTCTGGGAAGATCGCCTTTCGTTGCCCGAGCGAACCCGAGAATGTTTACGTCGCCAAGGGCGGCGACGTCGAGAACACCGTCGGGCGCAAGTGTATCTGCAACGCGCTGTTGGCGTCGGTAGGGATGCCGCAGATACGCAAAGACGGCACCGTCGAGCCGAGCATCGTCACCTCCGGAGACGACCTCGTCGAGATCGAACGTCTCCTCCAGCCCGGAAGCCTTTCGTATACTGCAGCCGACGTTATTTCCAATGTCACCGGCGCTTAACCGATAAGAGGCCTTGCTCGCTCGTCGGCAAATACTGAATCTTCGTGGGACTTTTAGACGGTAAGATTGCATTGATCACCGGCGTTGCTAATCGTTGGTCGATCGCCACCGGTATCGCGCGGGCCTTTCACGCACAAGGTGCCCGATTGTGCTTCATCTATCAGGGCGAGCGCGTTCGCGACGAGGTGGAAAAGCTTGCCGCCGAACTTGGGGGAGCGCATTGCTATCCCTGCGATGTCACTTCGGACGAGGCGCTCGCCGAGCTCGCCGCCGCCGTTCGGAGAGACTACGGCCGCCTCGACGCGTTGGTTCATTCGATCGCCTACACGAATAAGGAAGACCTCAAAGGGAAGGTCTATACCACCTCGCGCGACGGTTTTGCGCTCGCGCTCGACATCTCGTCGTACTCGTTGATCGCGCTTTCGAATGCGTTCGTCGATCTCTTCGACGACGGCGCCAGCATTATCGCTTTGACTTACCTTGGCTCTACGGCGATCGTGCCGAACTACAATTTGGCCGGCATAGCGAAGGCGGCGCTCGAGGCGATCGTTCGCTATCTCGCCTACGATCTCGGCCCGCGCGGCATTCGCGTCAACGCCATTTCCGCCGGACCGATTTCAACGGCGAGCTCGCGGCAGGTGCACGGACTCCGCTACATTCTCGATGTCGTCGCTGCCGAATCACCTCTGCGCCGTAACGTGACCCCCGAAGATGTCGGCAAGACGGCCGTCTACCTCGCCTCGGATCTCGCGCGAGCGGTGACGGCGGAGGTGCATTTCGTCGACTCCGGTTTTCACGCCATGGGAATCATGACGAACGGACGTACGCCCGAATCGATATAACCCCCGCTCCGCATCCGATCGACTGCTATTTTAGCGATTGCACGTAGGTTGCGATGTCGAGGACGTCTTTATCGCTGAGCGTTCCGGGATAGAGGTTCGGCATCGGCAGCGCGGGGTTTTTAATCCACGCAACGGTCTGCGCGAGGTTCTTGCGCGAATCCTCATTTTGCAGCGAAGGACCCATGCCGCCCTGCGCGTCGGCACCGTGGCAGTTCGCGCAATGTTGCTCGTAGAGCGAGTGTCCGTGCGCGATATCTCCGGTTACGGCGACCTCCGCAGGGGTACTCGTCACGGTTGCCGTCGCCCTAGTCGTTGGAGCGGGGCTCGCGGCCGCCTTGGGATGAGCGGAAGGAGCGGCGCTCGCTTTCACGGCACTCGGTGCGACCGAATGCGCCGACGGACGCGCCGATGGCGCGAGCGCGCGCGGCGAGGCCGTGCGTTGCTGAGGTAAACTCGAAGCCTTCGCACTCGGGCGTGCCGATGCCGTCGCGGCGCGCGGTGGAAGGAGCGTCGTACGAGTTTTGGGATTGGTCGTCCTCCGCGGTGAGGCCGTAGCAACGGTCGTCGATTCGGGAGTCTTCGTCGTCGTCGCGCTCTTCGCGCACGAGCTGAAAAGGACGAGAGCGAACAGGGCAATTGCAGTTCTGCGGATCATCGATCGCTAACCTCAACTTTCTTTACATGAAAGATCCTTTCGCGCTCACCGTTCGCGCTCCCGGCGATTTAGGAAAGAATCGCTTCGCGTATCGTCGCCGCGCCGAGCACTTCGTCGCCGCCGGGAGCGAAGAGGGCGGCGAGTTGTCCCGGAGCGATCGCGCGCTGCGGCTCTACGAAGCGCAGCGTCAGCGTTCCATCTGCCTCGCGCCGCGCGCGCGCACGCGCCGGCATGCTGCGGTAGCGAATCATCGCGTCGATATCACGGCCCTCGTCGAAGCCTTCCGGGCGAATGAGGTTCACCTCATCGGCGCGTAAGCCATCCGCAAGTAGCTCTTCGCCGCGGCCGACGACGACGGTATTGCTCGCCGCATCGAGCCGAATAACGTATTTTGGCTCCGCGGAGCCGCCGAGCGGCGCTCGTTGCCCGACGGTGAAATTGGCGACGCCGGCGTGGCTCCCGAGCGTGGCGCCGTCGGCGCCGACGATCTCACCCTGCTTGCGAAGCTCCGGACGTACGCGCGCGAGAACGTCGCGATAATCACCGCCTTCGACGAAACAGATATCTTGCGACTCTGGTTTGTTGTGAATCGGAAGGCCGAAACGGCGCGCGTGCTCGCGCGTCCGTTCTTTATCGAGTTCGCCGAGCGGCAGCAGCAAACGATCGAGCTGGTCGCGAGTGAGCTGCGCGAGCGCGTAGGCTTGATCCTTTGCCGATGGATTGCGGAAGAGGTGCGGCCCGTCTTCGCGATGATCGATTCGTGCGTAATGGCCGGTTGCCACATAACGCGCATCCATACGATCGGCGTAATTGCGGAGCGTTCCGAGCTTGACGTGATTGTTGCAGCTCACGCACGGGTTGGGCGTGCGGCCTCGCGCGTACTCATCGGCGAAGCGCTCGATGACGCTGCGTCGAAACGCCTTTTCAAAATCGAGCACGTAATGTGGGATCCCGAGAATCGCGGCACTCCGGCGCGCGTCGTCGAAATCGTCGATGCCGCAGCAGCTTTTGGCGTGCGCAGGTTGGGTCGCCTCGTACATCCGCATCGTCACGCCGATGACGTCGTAGCCCTGTTCGGCCAGGAGGGCGGCCGCAACCGCCGAGTCCACCCCGCCGCTCATTGCGGCGATCACACGCATCTTTGCCATAGCTTGATACGAGGATAACGGGTTGACAAGGCTAACCACAAGCGCAAATGGCGGCGCTTGGAGAACGATTTCGGGTTGCTCGTGAGGCCCGTGGCCTCACGCTGCCGGAGGTATCGGAACAGACTCGGATTCGCTCGGTCTACCTGGCCGCAATCGAGGAGGAGCAGTGGGAGCGGATCGGGGCCGCGGTCTACGTCCGCGGGTTCATTCGCACCTACGGCGCCTTTCTGAAGCTCGACGTCGAGGAAGCGCTTCGTGAATACGCGTCTAGTTCGTCCGTCTCGAGAGCGGCCGACGAGAGCGAGGCATATGACGAGGAGGGAGGGGGCGTACCGCCTGCCGCCGCGAGAAAGACGCTCGCCCCGTGGCTCTGGGCCGCCGGGGTCGTTGCGGTCCTGCTCATCGCCTTTCTCACGTACTCGCTGACGAGCTCTGCGCCGCCGAGCGTTTCGGTAGCGGTCGAGAGCCCCACGGCGAGCCCCGGCGTCAGCCCGAGTCCCGGCGTTCGCCCGAGCCCCGGCGTTAGCCCGAGCCCCGGCGTTAGCCCGAGCCCCGGCGCCAGCCCGAGCCCCGGCGTCAGCCCGAGCCCCGGCGTTAGCCCGAGCCCCGGCGTTAGCCCGAGCCCCGGCGCCAGCCCGAGCTCCGCGAGCATTACCCCGGGGCAGGGGACGCTGATCCTCCGCCTCGCGGGCACCTCGTGGCTGCGGGTTACCGTTGACGGGAATGTTAGCATGGTGGGGACGTTTCCCGCCGGTACGCAACGCGCTTTCCGAGGAAAGGACGTCACCGTGCGCGTCGGAAACGCGGCTGCCGTCACCTTCAACGTCGACGGTAAGAACGTCGGGCCCTTAGGCGGTGCCGGCGTCGTCGTGGAACGGACCTTTACGCTGTAATGCCGAGCGAAGCCTCATTCGATATCGTTTCAAAAATCGACCGTCAAGAACTCGATAACGCGTTGAATCAAACGCGAAAAGAGATCGAGACGCGTTTCGATTTTCGCAACAGTAAGACGCGCGTCGAATCCGACGATAAGAGCATCACGGTGCTCGCCGACGATGAGATGAAAATGCGCAACGTTATCGATATGCTACAGGCGAAGGCTACAAAACGCGGTATCGATATTAAGGCCTTTGAAATCGGCGCGAACGAACCGGCCGCCAATTCGATGGTTCGTTGCAAGATCGTCTTGCGTAGCGGAATTCCGAAGGACAAGAGCAAGGAATTGATGGAGCGTATCAAAGCGCTCAAACTCAAAGTCAGCGCGCAATATCAGGACGAGCAGATCCGCGTCACCGGGAAAAACCGCGACGACCTCCAGGCGGTGATCGCCGCGCTCAAAACCGCAAATTTCGAATTGCCTTTGCAGTTCGTGAATTACCGCTAGGAGTCGTCGCGATGCCCTCCGTTTCGTTCGTGAGTTTAGGCTGCGCAAAAAACCTCGTTGACACCGAGGTGATGATTGCCAAACTCGGCGCCGCCGGATGGCAATTGGAGAGCGACGCCGATGCCGCCGACACCGTCATCATCAACACCTGCGCCTTCATCGATCCGGCGAAAGCGGAATCGACGGAAGTCATTCTCGAACGGGCGCAGCGGAAAAGCCCCAACCAACAGCTCGTGGTCGCGGGGTGCTTGGCGCAACGATACGGCGAGCAGCTGCAGTCGCTCATTCCCGAGATCGACGGCGTGGTTGGGACCGGCTCCTATGCGTCGATCGTCGAACTGCTCGACGACGTTCGAGCGGGAAGCAAACCGGTACGCTTAGCCTTCGAAACCGAACCGGAACACGATTTCTTGCCGCGGCTCATCACGACGCCCCAGGCGACCGCGTATCTGAAAATCGCGGAAGGATGCGACCATCCCTGTACCTTCTGTATCATTCCGCAGTTGCGCGGTGCGTTCCGCAGCCGCAGCGAGGAATCGATTCTCGCCGAGGCTCGAGCGCTCGCGGCGGCGGGGACGCGCGAACTGATCCTCATCGCGCAAGACACCTCCATGTGGGGGCGCGATCGCGGCTATCGCCGCGGTGGTTTGGCGACGCTCTTGGAGCGGCTGCACGATATCGATGGTCTGGAGTGGATTCGCTTGCTCTACCTGTATCCGGCAACCGTCGATAGCGAACTCATCGAGGCGATGGCGCGTTTGCCGAAGGTGTGCAAATACATGGACATGCCGCTGCAGCACGCCCACCCGGAGGTCCTTCGGGCGATGCTTCGCCCCGGTAACGGCGAGCGTTACCTGGAAATCATCGAATCGTTTCGCGAACGCGTTCCCGGTATTACGATGCGCTCGACCTTCATCGTCGGATTCCCGGGCGAGCGCGAAGAGCACGTGGCCTACCTCGAAGAATGGATCGGGCGCGCCGGTCTCGATCGCGTCGGCTTTTTCGAATATAGCTCCGAGGAAGGCACGCCGGCGGCGAAGTTGGGCTCGCGCGTTCCCGCGCGCGAACGCCGGAAGCGCTTGCTCCGTTTGCGCGACGCGCAGCGGGCGGCATCGGAGAAGGCCCGACTCGCTCGCGTCGGTAGCGTCGAGCGCGTGCTCGTCGAAGAACGTCGAACTCTGCGCCGCGGCGATCCGTTGCGCGCGCACCTCCCCGCAACCGTGTGGTACGGTCGCTCGCAAGGCGAGGCGCCGGGTGTCGACGGGGGAGTCTTCGTCGCAGGCGATCTCGCGCCGGGAACCTTCGTAGACCTCGAACTCACCGCCGCAACGGCATTCGATTTCGCCGCGCGCGTCGTCAGGGGAGCACCCGCACATGTCTGAGGACTTTACTCCGCGCCCGCGGCGGAGCGCCGCGCAACCCTCTCAGCCGCTCCAAACGCCGCCGCCCCGCCCGCCGCGCGTCGCTCGCCGAATCGGCATCGTCGCCGGGCTCGTCGCGCTCTTGGCGCTCTCGACGGTATTGGGTTTCTCGATTTTTAAACACGAGACGCCGTTGCAGATTTTGGGCGACGCGTTCATTCCTTC
Organism: bacterium; assembly: GCA_021784715.1. Next base: position 13,091 of record JAJYHP010000103.1, on the reverse strand, counting down.
GCCGCAGCAGGTCTTCGGCCGTTCGCAGTTGCGCGTGCTCGTCGTCGGCCTCGATTACGACTATACCGATAACGACCTGCCGTTCTCGGCGCAGGCGCGCAGCGACGTCATATGGGCGGTCAATCTCGATCTCGTCAACAAGCGCATCTTCGAACTCTCGGTGCCGCGCGATATGGTCGCCACCATGCCCGATGGAAGCCAAGCGAAGATCAACCAGGCGCAGGCCGACGGTGGGGTCGCGGAAGCCGAACAAGTGATTTCGCATTGGCTCGGTATTCCGGGCTTCGATCGCTACGTTATCTTACGCATCAATGCAACGCGCGAGCTAATCGACGATATCGGCGGGGTGACCGTCGACGTCGAGAACAGCGACCCCAAGGATAAAAGCCCGATCAATTACGACGATAATTGGGGGCACCTCCACATTCACCTAAAGACCGGGATTCAACATCTCGACGGCGCCCAGGCGGTCGGTTACATGCGTTATCGTCACGATTGGTGCGGCGATCCGTGTCGCATCCGTCGCCAGCAAGAAGTACTTCACGCTCTCGCGGCAAAGTTGGAGCGCGATAAATTCAACACGATTTTGCATGCCGGGCAACTCGTCAAAACGATGCTCGCCAACGTCCAGACGAATTTTTCGAAGGCCGAACTCATTTCGCTCGCCCATTATTATATCGGCATCAAACCCTCGCAGATCGTCGCGCACCAGGTTCCCTATGTGGCGAACGTCTATCTGCCGGGATACGGCGATTCGATCGTCCCCGATAAAAACGCGCGTCGCCGTTTGGTTGAATCGATGTTGATCGCTCCGCCGTCGCCCGCTCCCACCGCCGACCCCGCAACGCTCGCGGCGATCGCACCCTCGACGCTGCGCGTCGACGTGGAGAACGGCAGCGGAATCGATGGTGCCGCCGCCGATCTCGCGCGCATTCTCAAAGCGGAAGGCTATCGTATCGGAAAGGTGGGCAACAGCGCGTCGTATCACGACAATAGCGTGGTACGCGCGCATTCGGCGACGGCGTTCGCCGGCGATAAAGTGGCATCGGGACTCCCGAAGGCGATGCGCAACGCCCTCGTCGTCGAAGCCCCAGCGGCGGGTTCGACCAGCGACGTGACCGTGGTGCTCGGGCGCGATGATGGGCTCGCGGTTCACGACCTGCCCAAGCCCGGCGCCCATCCGTCTCCGTCGCCGTAACGATTCGTGCGCCCTTCCCTTCGCATCGTTCTCGCGATTCTCGCGGTGTTGCTCGGCATCGAGGGCGTGCGCTGGTTTTTACGCGTTTCGAAACCGCATCCGACGTTGATCGAACCGACGACCTCGTTGCATAGAGCGATTGGGAAGGGCCCCTTCGTTCGCGCCGAACGCGTCGTTCGAAAGCTCGTGCCGGCGCCGCGGAGCAGTGGAGAGCGCTTGATCGCGCTGACCTTCGACGACGGGCCGTATCCCATCTACACGCCGATGCTGCTAGACGAACTCGCGCGGCTCCACGTACGCGCGACGTTCTTCCTCATCGGTCGCGACGCGGGATGGTGGCCGCAAATCGCTCGGCGGATTGCAATCGATGGGAATGAGATCGGCAATCACACGCAGACCCATTCCGATCTCGACCACGAAAATCCGATGCAAGTTCGCCGCGAGCTCGTTGAGGGGCGAGACACGCTCCTTCGAATCACCGGCGATCGCTCCGCCGCCGTACTTTTCCGCCCGCCCCACGGACGCTATACCGCAGCCACCCTTCGCATCGCACAATCGCTCGGGATGAAGACGATATTTTGGAGCGACGATGCCGGGGACTGGCGCGAGCTCACCTCGCGCGAGATCGAGATGCATGTCGCGGCGCACGCAACCGAGCCGGAGATCCTGCTGCTGCATAGCGGGAAACGCTCCACCGTCAAGGCGCTTGCGAAGATCGTTCCGGCCTTCCGACAAGCGGGCTATCGTTTTGTGACCGTCGGTGAGATGCTCTCGCTTCTGGGTGCCCGACGCGTCGAAGGCGCTCGACGACTCTCCGTTCCCATTTCCTACTTAAAGGAGTAACCTTTCGTGCCCCGTTCGATTATCGATACCGAATCGAGTCGCCCGATCTACCGTCGGCGCCTGCTCCGACGCATGCTCCTCGCCGTCCTCGTTCTCGCGGGGCTCGTTCTCGCGCTCTGGTTGCTGCACCGTGCTCCCCCTACCCGGGTGAGCCAAGGAAAGATCGGGGCGGGGCGGAACCTGAGTCAGCTCGCTCTCAAGGAGACTTCATGCTTCGTCGTTTAACCCTCGGACTCGCCGCCATCAGCGTCGCAGTCGCGGTCGCTGCGTGCAATTCCAGTACGTCGACCAACCTTAATATCGGTCCGAATTTCGCCACCTCGACGCTTTATGCGTCCAATACCTCGCTCAACGCCGTGGCGATATTCTCGTCGACGACCGGTTCGTTAACCGCGCCGAGCTATCAGATCGGCGGGACATCGACGACCCTGAACGCTCCGCAGTACCTCGATTTCGATTCCACCGGGAACCTGTGGGTTGCCAATTACAATGCGAGCACTGGGGCGTCCTCGATCCTTCAGTTTCAGCCGCAAGCGACGGGCAACGTGCTTCCCTATGCGACGTACATAGGCTCTTCGCTCGCGGTTCCCGAGCCGCGCGGGCTCACCATCGAGCGAGCGCAGAATCTCATGGCGATTACGACGCTCAACCCGGCCTCGATCGACCCGAGCCAGCTGCTCGTGTATTCGATCGCCGGCGGTTCGCCGATGCTGCAAAATGCAATCGGCGGAGCGGCAACCTTGCTGAATATCCCCACCGGAGCTGCGTTTGTGAGCGGGAATGCGGTAATCGTCGCTAATAGCGGAGATGCGACGGTGGCGACCTATACGTTACCCTCGCCCTCGCCGACACCGGTTGCGACCGCAACCCCGGTCGCAACGGCGACCCCGGTTCCGTCGCCGAGTCCGTCGGGTTCGCCGACGGCGAGCCCTTCGCCGACTCCCTCGCCCGTCGAGACGCCGCTGAATCTTCCACCTTCCTCCGCGATCGTTGGATCGTCGACGCACCTCGGCTCGCCGCGTGGTGTCGCCGTCGCGAGCAACGGCACGATTTATGTCGCCGATCCCTCGGCGGTCGGCATCGGACCTGCGGTCCTCGTTTTCGCGGCGAATGCGACCGGGAACGTGGCACCGACCGCGATCATCGCCGGTTCGTCGACCGGCTTCATCGCTCCGAGCGACGTGAAAATCGATGCTGCCGGAAACATTTATGTGGCCGACAGCGGCGCGAATAAGGTCTTCGTCTTCGCCCCTGGTGCCACGGGGAACGTCGCTCCGAAAGCCTCGCTTTCGGTCGGGGGGACGGTCGTCGGCATCGCGCTGAGCCCGTAACGTGCAGAGACGATGACCCAGGGCGATTCGCGTGGGCTCTATTCGGCGCTCGCGGCGTTAATCGCCGCGAGCGATCCGCAGGACCGCGCGAACGTACTCGCCCGCGGTGCCGCCGAGATCGCGCGCGTACGCTTCGCCTCGGCGCTGCTGTTCGTCGACGACTCGCTCGTCGTCGCCACCGTCCCCGAGGGTGCGGCGGGCTTTCGGTTACGCGACGGTTCTCATGAATTGCGGCGGCTCTTTCTTCACGCCCTCGCGCGCTTCGAGCGCGAAGGCATCTGTTTCGTGCCGCAAGATAAGCAGCGCGTCCTCGCCGGCGTGAGCCCGGCGGCGATCGATTGCGATGCCCTTTTCGTGCCGCTCATTACCTCGCAGAAAACGATCGGCGTGCTCGTCGTCGGTCTCGACGATCCGCTCGACGAAGCCGTGCAGCGAGACCTGGTTACCTTTTGCGGCGTCGCGACGCACCTTCTCGATACCGCCCGCGCCCTCGAAGCGGCGCATCGACTCTCGCGCGACAGCCAGTTGTTGGCGATGGTGAACGAACGCCTTCACAAGTCGCTCGATCGGAAGGACGTTCTAGGGGGTATCGTCAGCGGGGTTCGCTCGGCCTTCAATGCCGACACATGTACGATTTTCGAACGATCCGGGAGCAATCGCGTCGTCCCCGTCGCGTCGAGCGCGCCGTTCGCCGACGCCCCGACGACGGCGATCGAACTCGAAAGCGAACTGCGTAAGGTGTTCTCGGGATTGGCGGCGCGCCGCGACGATTACGACACCGGGCACGACGCCGCTAAAGGTGGCGCTCGCAGCGCGATCGGCGTTCCGTTCATCGTCGACGGTAAAATTGAAAATGCGCTCGTTCTCGAATCGGCGCAACCCCACGCGTTCGACGACGCCGATATTAGCGCCCTACGTTCCCTAGCGTTCCACGTCGGTCTCGCGCTCTCCAACGCTCGGCTCTACGAGCGCGAACGCGCGCGGCGAACGCAGGCGGAGTCGCTCGAACGGGTCGTTCGCATTTTGCGCGATACGCAATACGTCGACGAAGTGCTCCTGGTATTCGTCGTCACGACCTCGCACGAGTTGCCGATCGATTGTTTTGCATACATTCTCGACGGCGATTCGCTGGTGCGACGTGCGATGCGTTCGCGCGATAGTTCGCGCGGTTTTACCCCGCTCGACCGCGTCGAACGAGCGGGCCTCGAACCGTTCCTCGTCGTCGACGATCCTTCGGATTCGGCATTGCTCCCTCGCGCCGCGCGCGAAGCGCTCTTCGGCGACGGCTCCGGCGTCGTCGTCCCGCTGCGGATCGACGGGAACCTGTGGGGCCTGATCGCCATGCGCAGCGTTGACGGCGGCTTCACCTGGCCGCAAGACGAGCGGGCGATGTTCGTACGCACTCTCGCCTCGCACTTGGAGATTGCGCTCGCGAACGCCCACGCCTACGAACGCGAACGGCGCCGCGCTCAGGAGCGCGAAACGCTCGCCGAAGCGGCGCGAACGATTCTCGGGCAGGTCGATCTGCCGACGCTCGCCGAGGTCATGTCGCGCTTAGCGGCCTCGCTCGTCGATGCCGAGCAAGCGTGCGTGTTGCGCTGGATGGGCGACCGGTACGGCCTCGTCGGCTCGTACGGCGGGCCGGTGGAGGGCCTTATCGCTCGCACGGGGCTCGCCCTCGATATGCGCGTCACGCAAGCGATGGGGATAGGCCCCGAAGAGCGACGCGTTCAGCGGCTCATCGAAGGAGTCGGTTTTGCCGTCGCGCCTTTGGTGCATGGAGCGAATGAAGGGTCGGGCGATGCGATCGACGCTTTCCTTCTCGTCGGCGCGAAGGGAGAGATTCGCTTTAGTCGGGACCGTTTGCGGTTGCTGCAAGAGCTCGGAGCGCTCACGGCACTCGCGTTGCGCAATCTCGAACTCTACGCGGCATCGACCGATGCGAACCGGGCGCTGCAAGAATCGAATCAATTCAAGGACGATCTGCTCGCGATGCTCGCGCACGATTTTCGCGGTCCGCTGACCGTCATCGAGGGATATTGCGAGCTGCTCATGGAGAACGCGAAGACCAACTCCGAAGAGATCGAAACGATCTACGGGCAGGCGAGACGGCTCGTGCGGCTCGCGGAGGACGCCCTCGCGCTCGCGCATTCACAGGGAGAGAGCTTCGCGCTCGATCAAAAGCCGACCGACTTCTCGAAATACGTCGCCGAAAACCTCGCCGAGATCGCGCCGAATAATCCGCGCGTCGTTTTCGCTTCCGGAGAAGAAGGAGCGATCGTCGAACTCGATCGCTCGCGTTTCCGTCACGTACTCGACAACCTTATCTCTAATGCGTTGAAGTACTCCGGCGAAGAGATCGTCGTCAGCGTTGCAAAAAGAGGAAGTCGCGCGGTCCTCGAAGTCACCGACCGCGGTATCGGCATCCCGCAGGGCGACCTAGCAACGGTCTTTTCGAGGTTCGGTCGCGGAAGTAACGCGCGGAACCAAGGCATCGAGGGCTCGGGAATCGGCCTCTACGTCGCCAAAAAAATCGCCGAAGCGCATCGGGGAAGCATTCAGGTGCGTTCTAAAGAAAATGCCGGGAGCACGTTCTCGGTCGACCTTCCGCTCGTGCCGGTACAAGAACGCACCATAACATCTGACCTTTCTCGGAGTATATAGCTCAGCATGGCCTTCCTGAAAACCCTCTTCGACGCAAACGAACGCGACATCGTGCGTCTGCGCAAGACCGCCGCCCAGGTCAACGCCCTCGAACCGGAGATCTCCGCGCTCGACGACGAAGCCCTACGCGGAAAGACCACGGAGTTTCGTCTGCGCCTGGACCGGGGCGAAGATCTCGATCGTCTTCTGCCCGAGGCCTTCGCCGTCACGCGGGAGGCGGGGCGTCGCGTTCTGGGGATGCGTCACTTCGACGTGCAGATTATGGGCGGCCAGGTACTCTACGAAGGACGTATCGCCGAGATGCGGACCGGCGAAGGCAAGACGCTGGTCGCCACGCTCCCGGTCTACGCGCGCGCGCTCGTCGGGCGCGGCGTGCACGTCGTCACCGTCAACGACTACCTCGCCCGGCGCGACGCCGAATGGATGGGGCCGCTCTATCGCTCGCTCGGCCTCTCCGTCGGTATCGTCCAACACGGGCTCGAGCCGACCGAGCGCCGCGAAGTCTACGGCTGCGATATCACCTATGTGACGAACAACGAGGTCGGCTTCGACTATCTGCGCGATAACATGGCGTGGCAGAAAGAAGATCTCGTTCAGCGCGATCTCTATTTCGCGCTAATCGACGAAGTGGACTCGATCCTCATCGACGAAGCGCGGACGCCGTTGATCATCAGCGGTCCCTCGCAAGAATCGACCGATCTCTATGGGAAGTTCGCACAGGTAATTCCGCGCCTCAAAAAAGGCGATGATTATACGGTCGACGAGAAGGCGCACGCCGTTCCCGTCACGGAAGCCGGCGTCGCCAAGGTCGAGAAGATGCTCGGCATCTCCAACCTGTACGACCAACGGAATATCGAGCTGGCGCATCAATTGAATGCGGGCCTCAAGGCGTGGAATCTCTTTCATCGCGACCAACAATATATTATTAAAGACGACGAAATCGTCATCGTCGACGAATTCACCGGACGATTGATGTACGGACGCCGTTACTCCGACGGTATCCACCAAGCGATCGAAGCGAAGGAAGGCATAAAAGTTCGAGGTGAGGATCAAACCCTCGCGACGATCACCTTCCAGAACCTGTTCCGCCTCTACGATCACCTCGCCGGCATGACCGGTACCGCCAAGACCGAAGAACGGGAATTCCGCGAGATCTATAGTCTCGACGTCGTGACGATCCCGACGAATATGCCGATGGTACGTAACGATTTCCCGGATATCGTCTTCAAGAGTGAGAAGGCGAAGTTTGCGGCGGTGGTCGAGGAAATTATCGCCGAGCACGGCAAGGGGCGCCCGGTCCTCGTCGGAACGCGTTCGATCGAAAAGAGCGAATTGCTGGCCGGGAATCTCCGTCGCAAAGGCGTCGAATGTAACGTGCTCAACGCGAAGTATCACGAGCAAGAGGCCGACATTATCAAAGATGCCGGCAGCTACGCGCAAGTAACGATCGCCACGAATATGGCCGGCCGCGGCACCGATATCAAACTCGGCGATGGGGTCGCCGAGATCGGCGGCTTGCATATCATCGGCACCGAACGCCACGAATCTCGACGTATCGACAACCAGTTGCGCGGCCGTTCGGGGCGTCAGGGCGACCCGGGTTCGACGCGCTTCTATCTCTCGTTAGAAGACGAAGTGATGCGTCTCTTCGGCGGCGATCGGATGACCTCGATGATGGAACGGGTCGGCTTTACCGACGAGGCGCCGATCGAATCGAAGCTCGTGTCGCGCAGCATCGAACACGCGCAAAAGCGCGTCGAAAACCACAACTACGAAATCCGCAAACACGTTCTCGAATACGACGACGTGATGAACAAGCAGCGCGAGATCATCTACGCCGATCGGCGGGCGATCCTCGAAGGGACCTTCGATTCGCGCTCGTTTATGCTGCAAACGCTCGCCGCAAAGATCAACGAATCGATCGAACAAAATATCGCCGAAAACGCACACCCCGGCGACTGGGACCTCCCCGAGCTCCTCAACGAGCTCGATATTATCTTCCCGGTGAAGCAGAGCGTGACGTTGGAAGAGTTGGGGCGTCACGATCGCGAGGGAATCCGTCGCTTGCTCGAGGAGCGCGCCATCGCGGCCTACGAGAAAAAAGAGGCCGAGGTCGGCCCCGATATGATGCGCGTCGTCGAACAGCGCTTCTTATTGTTGCCGATCATCGACCGTCAGTGGGTCGATCACTTGTACGTGATGGATCATCTGAAGAACGGTATCGGCCTGCGCGGATACGGACAGATCGATCCGCGCGTCGAATACGAAAAAGAGGCCTTCGAAATCTTTGAAGACCTGAAAAATAACATCGCCGACGAAGCGATTAAAGCACTCTTCCACGTGCAGATCGAATACGGAGAAGAAGCCCCCAACGGAGCGCCGATCTCGCTGCAGGGCGGCGAGGGCGAGGCGGAGGGCGGCCATCTCTCCGAGCGCGACGTCGAGGCATTGTTGGGCCCGATTCCCGGCGGTACGCGACCGGAGCGCGAGTTGCGAACGAATCTCGGAAGCGAGGAGCCGGCGAAGCCGAAGCACCGCGATCAGCCGAAGGTCGGCCGGAACGATCTCTGCCCTTGCGGGAGCGGAAAAAAATTCAAGAAGTGCCACGGAGCGCCGGGAGCGGCGGCACTTAGCTAACCGCCGCTCGGGAGCGCGATTAGAGCCGCGTGTACCGAATGCGCGGATCGAGGATCGGCGGCGGCACGGGAATCGGCCCGCCGATTCGTTGAGGCGGTCCCTGCGTCGCGCCGGTGACGAGGTCGCCGCCGAGGTCGACGTTCTGTGCGTTGGCACGGACGTCGACGCCTTCTCCGTTCTGCGATAGCGTCGTGGCGATCGTCCCACCGTTGCCGTCGTCGACATTCACTTGCATCGAACCGTCGGCATTCCACGAGATCGCTTCGCCGGGGAGCGAGAGATTCTGGCCGCGTGCGAGCGCGGTCGTGTTTCCGTTCTGGGAGATCGTTGCGGTGCCGTCGGCGCCGTAGGTGAGAATGGTGGCGCCGCCGTTGGTGGTGATACTCGCCGAAGCGTTGTAGGTGACGCCCCGCGCATTCGGCGCAGTCGGCGTCGTGGAGATCGAAAATCCGCCGGGGACTGAATCCGAGTCGAGGAGATCGCCGTGTCCGCTCATCGAATCCCAGCTGCCGGCGAGATTTCCCGCCGTGCTCTGCCCCGTGAAACGCAGGTGCGGATCGCCCGTCGAGGAGCCGCCGGCGTTCGAAAAATAATTTTCCGGCGCTGCGGTGGGGTTTCCGCCCCCGGACGGCATGCCTCCGCCGTTGAGCAGCGACCCGAGCATACCGATGAGTTGCATCAGTAAATTGGAAATGCCGGCTAAGGGCCCCGGTACCGGAAAGGCGCCGCCGCCCTCGGAGAAACCCGGCGGGAGGAAGCGCGCGATGCCGTCGTTCGTGCCGGTGGCGCCGCGCGTTCCCGGGCTTTCGAGCGCCTGTAGCGGGTCGGCGAACGATGAGAGCCCGCCGAGCATATTGGGCAACGTGGTCTGTGTGTTGAAATCGAGCATGATGCCTCCATCGGGGTAGTGGTGTCTCTCGTTCACGCGCGGGGCCACGGTTGGAAAGGTGCTCGCGCAAAAATCCAGAAGCGACCGCGCCGCAATGAGTCAAACGCAACGAACCTCGATCTCTGCCTGTAGCGCTCGCCTCGAGGGCCTCAAGGAGCGTCTTTGACTATGCCGGTAAGGCGCGTCGTGCCTCCGAACTCGACGAGCGGTCGCGTGCGGAAGGCTTCTGGGATAATGCCGGGGCCGCCCAGCGGACGATGAAAGAACTCGCCGATCTCCGAGAGGAGCTCGGCACGATGGACCGGATCGCCGCGTCGCTCGCCGACGCACGCGAGATGCTCGAACTCTTCGGCGACGATGACAGCGCGCAGACGGAGATCGATACGAGCATCGCCACCTGCGAACGCGAACTCAACGAATTGGAGATGGCCGCGAATTTCGACGGCGAGTTCGACAATCACGGAGCGATCGTCAGTATTTTTGCCGGTGCGGGCGGAGTCGACGCCGCCGATTGGACGCAGATGCTCCTGCGCATGTACTTGCGTTGGGCCGAAGGTCACGGCTTCCAGACGCAACTCGTCGAGGAATCGCCGGCGGAAGAGGCCGGGCTAAAATCCGTGACGTTCTTCGTCCGTGGTCGGAACGCGTACGGCATGTTGGAGAGCGAGCGCGGCGTCCATCGGTTGGTTCGCCTCTCGCCGTTCGATCAAGCGCATCGACGCCACACGTCGTTTGCCGCCGTCGACGTGATTCCGGAGATTACCGGCGAGGAACACGGCGAAATCGTCATCAAGCCCGACGACGTCCGCATCGAAACCTTTAAGTCGGGGGGATCGGGCGGCCAGTACGTCAACAAAACCGAGTCGGCGATCCGCATCATCCACGAGCCAACCGGTATTATCGTCGCATCGCAACAAGAACGATCGCAGGCACAGAACCGCGAAGTCGCGATGAATATATTGCGCGCGAAACTCGTACAGCGGGCCGCACAGGAGCGCGACGAACGCCTGAGTTCCTTGCGCGGCGAACGGCAGGCCAACGAATGGGGATCGCAGATCCGCTCCTACGTCCTGCAGCCGTATCAACTGGTCAAGGACCATCGTACCAACGTCGAAGTCGGCGACGCCCAAGGCGTCCTCGACGGCGAAATCGACGCGTTCGTATGGCCGTATCTTCAGACGCGCCGCGCCGCAATCGGCGCCACGCAGTAGCGGCGGTGCGACGGCGACTTCCCTGGGCGATCGCCGCCGGATATGCGGTGCTTTTTACCGCGCTCGGTGCGTGGCGGTATGCGGTGCACCGAAACTTGGTCGATTTCGGAATCTTCGCTCAGAGCCTCCGAAGCAATTTTCTCTGTCTTTGCAACACGATCGAAGGCAGCCATTGGGCCTTTCATTTTTCGCCGGTCCTCGGCGTGCCGATGCTGTTGTTGCACGTGTGGAATTCGCCACTGGTGCTGGTGGCGGTACAGTCGGTGGCCTGCGCTCTGGTCATTCCTGCGGTCTACGCCATCGTCGAACGTCGCGCCGACGCGCGTACGGCGGCATGGGCCGCATGGATCGCCGCGCTCTACCCTCCGCTCGCAGGGTTGGCGTTCGTGGATTTTCACGAAAATGCGTTCGCGCCGGCGGCGGTGCTCTGGTTGGTCTGGGCTCTCGACGCGCGCCGTTTCCGCCTCGCAGCGCTCTTCGCCGCTTGCGCCATCGGCGTGAAGGAAGATCAGGCGCTCTTTATCGCGGTCGGCGCTCTCGCGGCGGCATGGGCGTTGCGCGGTGATGCCGCGATGCGGCGATTTTTGCTCGCGCTCTCGGGGCTCGCCTTCGTCGTCGTGGCGCTCTTCTTTTTCGCTATCGCACCGCACGTCGGCGCGAACCCCGCATGGCAACCAACGCGCTTTTACGCGTGGAACGCCGCAGACGTTCGCGCGCTGCCGGCGACCGTGCCGGCGCGCCTCGGGTTTCTCGTCCTCGCGCTCGCGCCGCTGGCATGTATTCCGCTGCAATCACGGGCGATCGTGCTGGCGATTCCGGCATTCGCGGAGGTGCTGCTCTCGCGAATGCCCACCACGTTTACGATGGGGACGCACTACGCGGGTGCGTGGATCGGCTACGTGCTCGCCGCCTTTGCCTTCGCGATCCCGCAGGCATCTCGCCGTCGCACCTATGTCGCGCTTGCGTTCTGCGTGCTCGAGTTCGCGCTCGCCGATCCCCTGCATCCGGCGCTGAACCTCCGACCGATCGAAGCGCGCGACCGCGCGCTCGACGCCTACCTGCAACGCTGGCCCGCCGGGCTCGCGGTCGCCACGCAAGAAGAAGCCTTCGGCCACCTCGCGCTTCGCGACGCGAGGGCGACGTTGCTTCCCGACGACGGCAGCGCTCCGTTACCCGCTGCGATCGTATTGATCGATCGCGCGTATCCGCGCTCGCCGCGCCTCGTTGAGAACGCCGCGCGGCTCGCGGCGCTCGAAGCCGATGGGGGGTTGCGCGTCGTCGTTAGGTGTGGATCGATTCTTGTAATGATGCGAGGGAATCGAGCGCGCGCTGCGGCCATTCCGCAGTGCCCTCAAGCGTCGCGTTAGGCGCGGCCCAGGGGCTCCAACGCGCGCGTTGGAGCGCATAGTCGCGTCCGCTTTCATAGACGGCAACGCACGGCGTTCCGAGGATGCCCGCAACGTGAATCGCACCGGAATCGGGGGCGATGAGTACGTCGGCCGCTGCGATTGCCGCGATCCACGACCGAAGATCTGCGAACCATTCGATTCCCGGAAGCCCCGCCGTGAGATCGGCGATGCTCGCGCGTTCGGCGTCCGGGGCGAGCAGCGTGATATCGCCGACGCGCTCGCGCGCTCGGTCGAGAAAGGTGCGAACGTCGGAGTGGGCGATGCCTAGCCGCTCCCACTTCGACGTGAGTTGCAGCGCGATGCGATGGCGTGCGGCGACGTCGCGCTCCAGGATCAGGCCGCGAAGTGCGGCGGGGTCGCGCGACGGGTGAGCGCCCGGTGCGAGTAACGATGTGCCGAGCGAGAAAAGGACCTCGCATTCGTGCGGCGCGCGTGCGTCGAGCCCCGCGCTGCGATATCGCGTCTCGGTAAGCAGCGAGCGAACCCAGAGCGACTTGAGCGGTTTGCCCCAACCGTTCTGGAAACCGACGCGATGCGGAGCCGCGAGCGCTGCGGCGAGCCGATATCCCGCGGGATCTTCGGTTGCGACGAGGATGTGCGAATAGCGATTGGGACGCAGTTGCTCGGCGAAGTCTCGAATCGCGCTCCGATTTGCCGCGCTATCGTCGCGTTGGGCGAAGGGTGCAATGTAGGCACGCCGCAGCGCGGCTCGCACGAAGAGGTCGCGCGCGGCGGGCGCGACGACGATATCGGTCGGGACCGCGGCGTCGCGCAGGGCGAGCAGTAAGGGCGCGAGCGCCAGCGTATCGCCGAGGGCGTCGAGGCGGACGATGAGGGCCGATGAGGAATCAGTCACGCCGAGCTATGCTTGCGCGCGAGAATCTCGTTACCTTCGCCGAATTCCCCGGG
>JAJYHP010000085.1 GCA_021784715.1 bacterium | reverse complement strand
AACCAGGCAGCGGCAACGACGAGACATCGTGCTCGGCATCGGCCGAGCACTGCAAGCGCCCGACGCCGCGTTTGCTCTTCACCACGACGTGCGCGCCGCAGATCGGACAGGGCTGCGGAATAACGCGATCCCACGATACGAAATCGCAGGCCGGGTAATTGGCGCATCCGAAAAATGTGCGCCCGCGTTTGCTGCGCCGCTCGAGGATATCGCCGCCGTCCTTGGGGCAGAGCGCGCCGGTCTTCTTGAGAATCGGCTTGGTCGTTTTACATTCCGGATAGCCGGAGCACGAGATGAAACGTCCGAAGCGTCCGGTCTTAATCACCATCGGCTTGCCGCAGTTCGGGCAGATCTCATCGGTCGGTTCATCGCGAACCTCGAGCCGCGGCAACTTCTTCTCCGCTTCCTCGAGCCGCAGCGCAAACGGCGTATAGAAGTGGCGAAGCACCGCAACCCAGTCGGCATTGCCCTCGGCGACTTTATCGAGATCGCCCTCCATCTGCGCGGTGAAGCGCAGATCGACGATATCGGGGAAATGCTCGGCGAGTAAGTCGTTGACGGCGATGCCGATCTCGGTCGGCTTAAAGCGGCGCTCCGCCTGCTCGACATAGCCGCGCGCCTGAATCGTTTCGACGATGCTGCCGTAGGTTGACGGGCGGCCGATGCCGTTCTCTTCCAGCGCCTTCACCAGCGTCGCTTCGGTAAAACGCGGCGGCGGTTCGGTAAAGTGCTGCTTGGGATCGAGCCCGGCAACCGCGAGTTCCTCGCCTTCCGTGAGCGGCGGTAAGCGTTTCTCGTCCTTCTCCTCGGCGACGTTCTCATCGCGCCCTTCTTCATAGACGCGCGTGAACCCGGCGAAGGTCACCACGGTGCCGGTCGCGCGGAAGCCGTATGCCCCCGCCTCGATCTCGGCGGTGCTCTGATCGAATCGCGCGGCGGTCATCTGCGATGCGACGAAGCGCTCCCAGATCAACGCATAGAGCCTGAGCTCGTCGCGTTTGAGAACGCCGCTGAGGCTCTGGGGCGTCCGCGTCACATCGGTCGGACGGATCGCTTCGTGTGCATCCTGCGCACCCTCGCGAACCTTATGGATCCGCCCACCGTGGAACTCCGGCCCGTATTGCGTATGGATGAAGGCGCGCGCGGCTTCGCGCGCGTCGTCGGAGATACGCGTGGAGTCGGTACGCATGTAGGTGATGAGGCCGACGGTGCCTTCCTTGCCGAGATCGACCCCTTCGTAGAGCGCCTGCGCGAGTTGCATCGTCCGGCGCACGCGCATGCGTAATTTCCGCGAGGCCTCCTGCTGCAAGGTCGAGGTCGTAAAGGGCGGGGCGGCATTCCGCTTGACCTCGCGGCGCTTCACCGCGCGGACGTGAAAGCGTTCGCCATCGAGATCGGCGAGGATCGCCTGGGCCTGCGCTTCGTTCGTAACCTCGATTTTTTCGCCGTTCTTGGTCGCCAGGTCGGCGGCGAAAATCTGCGCGACCGGTGCGGTCGCAGCACTACTCAGCCGGGCGGTAAGGCTCCAATACTCTTCGCGCACAAACGCCGAAATGGCGCGCTCGCGGTCGACGATGAGCTTCACCGCGACCGACTGCACGCGCCCTGCGGAGAGCCCCCCGCGAACCTTCGCCCAGAGCAGCGGCGAGATCTTATAGCCGACGAGCCGATCGAGAATGCGGCGGGCCTGCTGCGCGTTGACCCGGTCCATATCGATGGCGTGCGGCGACTCGAGAGCCCGCAACGCCGCCTCTTTCGTGATCTCGTGGAGCTCGACACGTTTCGGATTTTCCAGCTTGAGCAACTGCGCTAAATGCCAGGCGATCGCCTCGCCCTCGCGGTCGGGGTCGGTCGCGAGATAGACCTCGGAGGCCCCTTTTACCGCGGCTTTGAGCTCTTTTATGACATCGCCTTTGCCTTTGATCGTCAGATATCGCGGGGCGAAATCGCCCTCGGTATCGACGCCGAGCGTACTTTTAGGAAGATCGCGCACGTGGCCGACCGAGGCTTTGACGATGTAGCGCGCCGGAAGAAACTTCTTTATGGTGCGCGCCTTCGTCGGCGATTCGACGATGATGACGGGCTTTTTCACGGGCCTAAGTATACCCCCGGGGTCAAGGTCTCCCCAAAACGTTGCGCGGGTTCGCGCGAACTTCGCACGCCGCTCGTGCGCGCGTATTTGCATAAATCGGCGAAATCCTTTAAGATGCGTTCAAAGCGCAAGATAAATTGCGCTATCCACTCTGACAATCGTCCCCCGGGGACGAGGAGGATGCATGGAACACGATATGATGGCCAACGGCGAAACGATGGAGAAGAAACCTCGCCGCAAGGCACGCCGTAAAGCCGCCGGTAAGAAAGCCGCCGTCGCCAAGAAGACGACGCGCAAGAAAACCGCCGGACGTAAAAAGGCCACCGCTGGTCGTAAAAAGACCGCCGGACGCAAGAAAGCAGCCGGACGCAAAAAGGCAACCGGACGCAAGAAGGCAGCCGGACGCAAAAAAGCGACCGGACGCAAAAAGACCGCCGGACGCAAAAAGGCAACCGGACGCAAAAAGGCAGCCGGACGCAAAAAAGCGACCGGACGCAAAAAGACCGCCGGACGCAAAAAGGCAGCCGGCCGTAAAAAGGCAGCCGCTCCCCGCAAGAAAGCGGCCGGGCGTCGCAAAGTCGGCCGTCCTCGCAAGAAGGCCGCGAAGTAGCTCCGTCTAGGAGTTCTCGGTCAAGGGCGCATGCATCGCATGCGCCCTTTCCATATCCGCCATTCGCCGGCTCACGTCGCGGCGAGTAGCAACGATTACTGAATCGTACCGTTTTCGACGGCGTGGCAAGCGACCATATGCCCGCCCCCGGTATCGCGCATCGCCGGCTCTTCGACCGAACAGCGGTCGAATGCAAAGGGGCAACGCGGATGAAATCGGCAGCCGCTCGGCGGCGCCATCGCCGTCGGGACATCGCCGCTGAGAAGTACGCGTTTCTGCGTTCCTTGCAACGCGGGGTCGGGAACGGGAATCGCGGCGAGTAACGCCTGCGTATACGGGTGGAGCGGATGCTCGTAGAGCGCTCCTCGGTCGGCGACTTCGAAGATTTTACCGAGATAGAGCACCGCGACACGCGTCGAGATGTGCCGAACGACCGAGAGATCGTGCGAGATAAAAAGATAGGTCAGCCCCAACCGCTCGCGCAGGTCTTCGAGCAGATTGAGTACCTGCGCCTGAATCGAGACATCGAGCGCCGAAACCGGTTCGTCGCAGACGATGAACTGCGGCTCGACGGCGAGGGCGCGGGCGATGCCGACGCGTTGACGTTGGCCGCCCGAGAATTCATTCGGGTAGCGATTGAGATGCGAGGATTGAAGCCCGACCAAGCGCAGGAGCTCGACCGTTCGCTCCATCCGTGCCTTGCCTTTCGCTAGGCCGTGAATCGCGAGCGGTTCGCTGACGATCTCGCCGATCGTCATGCGTGGGTTGAGGCTCCCGTAAGGATCCTGGAAGATGATCTGCATCCGGCGACGGAGTTCGCGCGTTTGGCGCGCGGAGATATCGCTGATATCGCGGCCTTCGAAGCGAATCGTACCGGACGTTGCAGGCAGCAACTTCAGCACCAGGCGCCCGATCGTCGTCTTGCCGGAGCCCGATTCGCCGACGAGCCCTAACGTCTCGCCCTTGCCGACGCGAAAACTCACCCCGTCGACCGCTTTGACGTCGGCGACGTGACGACCGAGGACGCCCGCGTTCACGGGGAAGTATTTTTTGAGGTCGGTGACCTCGAGCAAAGGCTCCTCGCTCATTGCGCCGCACCGGCCGGAACGAGCGTTTCGGTGCAACGCCAACAGCGAGCGAGATGACCGCCGCCGAGATCGGTCACCGGAACCGGCGTATCGCAGCGCTCGATGCGGTACGCGCAGCGCGGAGCAAACGCACAACCCGGCGGCATGCGATGGAGGTTCGGCGGTTGCCCGGGAATCGGTTTCAGGCGCGCGTTCGCCGGCGCGTCAAGCCGCGGAAGCGAGGCGAGAAGCCCCTGCGTGTACGGCATGCGCGGCTCGGCAAAGATCTGTTTTGCGTCTCCGTACTCCACCATGTTGCCGCCGTACATAACCAGCACGTCCTTACAGGTCTCGGCAACCACCCCAAGATCGTGCGTGATAAGAATGATCGCAGCGCCGGTCTCGCGCTGAAGTTCGTTCATGAGTTCGAGCACCTGCGCCTGAATCGTCACGTCGAGCGCGGTCGTCGGCTCGTCGGCGATCAGTAACTGCGGGTTGCACGAGAGCGCCATCGCGATCATCGCGCGTTGGCGCATGCCGCCGGAGAACTGGTGCGGATAATCGTCGACGCGCTTCTCCGGCGACGGAATGCGCACTTTTCGCAGCATCTCGATCGCCGTTTCGCGGGCCTCACGGTGATTGCGTCCGAGATGGAGGCGCACGACCTCGGCGATCTGTTCGCCGATCGTGAGCACCGGGTTCAGCGAGGTCATCGGATCCTGGAAGATCATGGCAATGCGGTGTCCGCGCACGCGGCGCATCTCCTCATCGCGAAGTTTCAAGAGATCGCGCCCGTCGAAAAAAATCTCGCCCGATTCGATGCGTCCCGGACGATCGATCAAACGCATGATCGAAAGCGAGGTAACCGATTTCCCCGAGCCCGATTCACCGACGATGCCGAGCGTTTGCCCGGCATCGAGAGAGAATGAGAGCCCGTTTACGGCAGTGATCGTGCCGTCCTCGGTTTTAAAGGTCGTGCGGAGGTTGCGGACCTCGAGCAGCGCCATCGCGGAGTCGGCTAGATTCCGGTCAGTGCGAGGATCGTCATCGAGGCGACGAACAGCACCGCTACGATTCCCGTAACACGCGCAAGTTGTTCGTCCATACCCAGGCGCCCGCGATAGGCCGATTCGACCTTTCCGCCGATCGTTCCGGAGAGCCCCTCGTTCTTCGTCGTCTGCATCGCCAGCAGCACGATCAGCGAGAGCGCGGCGATCACCGCGAGCCCGGCGACACCGTGCGTCAGCCAACTCGCATGTTGCTGGAACCACGTATGCGGTGCGATAGCGGCAGGGACGCTCTGCGCGGCTTGCGCTGCGAGCGGATTGGGCACCGTCGTCGCTCGCGCGAGCGGAGCGGCGTGATGGGCTGCGGCACCTGCGGCTTGGAGCGGGTGCGTTGTGGCGGCACTAGCTGGCATGAAAAATCAGACTCCCTGTGAGGGTTGTACGGCTCAGGATTCTATCATGAGGCGGTAGCCCCTACAAGGCAGGCGGCTATTCGCCGAGCGAGCGCCCGAGCGTCGAGGCCGACCGCGCTCCGCTGCCGCGCCTGGGTATCGGCCTGCAAAAAGGTTTCCCCTACCCCGATTCGTTCGACCGGCACGCTCGCGCCGGCATCGGCGAGTGCCTCGAGCACCGCCGAGCCGAAGCCGCCGGCGAGACTGTGCTCCTCCAGCGTGATCAGCAGATCGTGGCTCCGCGCGCACGCGACGAGCGCCTCGCGGTCGAGCGGCGCGACGAAGCGCGCGCTATAGATCGTCGGCAGCGCAGCGCGAAGATCGCCGTATTCACCGCTCTCCAACAACGCATAGGCGTCCATCGCGATATCGACGGTATTCCCGAGCGCGAAGATCGCGACGCCGCTCCCGGCGCGCAACAACTCGCTCTTTCCACGCTCGATCGGCGCCGGAGGATCGAGCACGCGGCCGCTACTCGAACCGCGCGGATAGCGAATCGCTACCGGTCCGTCGCAATCCAACGCGAACTCCAACATCGGACGCAGCTCCTCTTCGGAGCGCGGCGCGAGAATCGTAAAGTTCGGCAGCGTTCGCAGATATGCGATATCGTAGAGCCCCATATGCGTCGGGCCGTCATCCCCGACGACGCCGGCACGATCGAGCGCGAAGATCACCGGCAGCCCTTGAACTGCAACATCGTGCACGATCTGATCGTACGCACGCTGCAAGAACGTCGAATAGATCGCACAGACCGGTCGCATGCCGTCGGCCGCGGCGCCGGCGGCGAAACAGACGGCATGCGCCTCGGCGATGCCGACATCGAAATAGCGCTCCGGAAAACGTTGCGCGAATTTCGAGAGTTTCGTCCCGTCGGGCATCGCTGCGGTTATCGCCAGCACCCGTTCGTCACGCTCGGCAACCTCGATAAGGCCGCGCGCAAAGGCATCGGAGAACGTCGGCCGAGCGCCCTCTTTGATTTCGAGTTTTCCATTCTCGATATCGAAGGCGCCGCAACCGTGGAACGTCCGCGCATCGCGCTCGGCAGGCTCGTAGCCCTTCCCCTTCACCGTACGAACGTGCACGAGCACCGGGCCCTCGATCCCGGCAGCGGCGTGCAGTGCCGCCTCGACCGTCTCGAGATGATGCCCGTCGAAAGGCCCGAGATAGCGGAAGCCGAGCTCCTCGAAGATGACCGCCGTCTTCTCCGCCGGAGCGACGAAACGCACCGCCGCAACCTCTGCGCTCGCGATCGCTTTGCGCGCGGTTCCACCGAACGGCAGATGGTGCAGCACGTCTTTTGCTTTTTCGCGTGCGTAATTGACGAGCGGTTTACTGCGGAGAACCGAGAGGTACGAGGCGATCGAGCCGACGTTCGGTGCGATCGACATCTCGTTGTCGTTGAGCACGACGATGAGGTTGCTCTGGAGATGCCCGGCATTATTGAGCGCTTCGTATGCCAGCCCGCCGGTGAGCGCGCCGTCGCCGAGAATCGCGACCACGCGCTCGCTGCCGCCGCGGCGGTCGCGCGCGATCGCCATCCCTAATGCAGCGGAGACCGACGTGCTGGCGTGCCCGGCGCCGAATGCATCGTAGGGCGATTCGGAGCGCATCGCAAAGCCCGAGATGCCGCCGCCCTGTCGCAACGTCGAGAAAAGCTCGCGACGGCCGGTAAGAATTTTGTGCACGTAGCTCTGGTGGCTGACATCCCAGAGAATCTTATCGTGGGGCGCATCGAAGACGCGATGGAGCGCAAGGGTCAGCTCGACGACTCCGAGATTCGGTGCGAGGTGCCCGCCGTTGCGCGAACAGGTAACGACCAGCAGGTCGCGGATCTCGCGCGCCAACAACGCGA
Organism: bacterium; assembly: GCA_021784715.1. The sequence goes on along the minus strand of JAJYHP010000085.1, from coordinate 15,923 downwards.
GTTCGTCGCGGTCGAGCCCCTTGATATCGGCGGGGGAGTTGATTTTTTCGAGCATATCGCGTGCTTCCGATTCGTGAGCGGGATGAGTAAGCCCCGGCGGGGCACTCTGGCCCTCAGAACCGCTCTCGGAGGGAGGAGGGTTCGCTAGGTCGCATTTCGGCCGGGTGATCGACCCCTCGGTACATCTACTCCCCGAGCGCACCCGGAATGTCTGGCGCGACCTTGCCCGCATTCTCTCGACGATCTTCAACCCGTTTCTCTGCGCCCTGGCCCTCTTCGTTATCCTATCGAGCCAGACGGCACGCTCCACGTTGGAGTTTTGGAAGCTGCTCTTCCTCTCGACGACCTTCACCTCGCTTCTGCCGATGCTCTACGTCTTCTGGCTCTACGCCAGCGACCGTATCTCCGACCTCGATATGTCGCAGCGTCGCGAGCGCGAGTCGGTCTTCTCGGCGTTTACGCTTGCCTATATCCTCGGATTGATCGTCCTCTGGGCCGCGCACGCGCCGATGCTCATGCGCGCGGCTTTGGCCGGCTATGCCGTCTCGGGAGCGGTCATTCAGGTCATCACGCGCTACTGGAAGATCAGCACGCATGCGCTCGCGATCTCGGCTGCGCTAACGGTCATCGTGTTCCTCGACGGCCGCTCGCCGCTGCCCTTTCTCGTCCTCATCCCGATGGTGGGATGGGCGCGCGTCTATCTACGCGCGCATACGCTCGCCCAGGTGATCGGCGGCTCCGTCCTCGGCATCGGCAGCGTTACGGTACTCTTCGATCTCTTCCATATTCCAAACGCACTGCTTCACTAGTCCGCGCGGGATCCGGGCCGAGCATCATCTCGAGTTGCGCGGCAAAACGCGCGCCGTCGCCGGTGGTGACGCAACGCGTTGCCCCGCTCCCGCGCGGTGAGCCCGCTTCGATCGCCAGCGCGACCGCGCGTTCGGCCTGCACGATCGCCGGATCGATGCGCAGCACGTTGGGGCCGAGCGCCGCTGCGAAATGCGCGTCGAGGACGGGGAAATGCGTGCATGCCAGCAGCACCGCTTCGCAGGTCGACGGCACGCGTTCGCAGACCTCTGCGACCGCACGGCGCGCTACCTCGCCCTCGATTTCGCCCGCCTCGACCAGCGGCACGAGCGCCGGCGCGGCGATCTCGTTGACCCGCATCGCCGGAGCACGCGCGCGCAATGCGTGACCGTAGGCGCCGGTGCGAACGGTCGCAGCGGTCGCGATCACCGCGATATCGCGGAGTCCTCGCCGCGTGACGGCGAGCGCCGCCGACTCGATGAGATCGAGAATGCGAACGCCCGCGCTCGGCCAGCCATGCCGTTGCGCGACGGCACATGAGGTGTTACAGGCCATCACGATTGCATCGGCGCCCGCCGCTTCGAGCCACGCGACGTTTGCATGAAGGAGCGTGACAAGCTCTTCCTCCGAGCGATCGCCATACGGCACGTGCGCCTGATCGGCGAGAAAGACGATCTCTTCGTCGGGAAGCGCCGCACGGACGGCTCGAAGCACGGTTAATCCGCCGAGCCCGGAATCGAAAAGCCCCAGCATATCTTACTGCTGGGGTTGGATTGCCGGGGGCGGCGCGCCTGCATAATCGGTAATGCCGTCGGCGATCGCGACGGCGACCTTCTGGCGCCACGCAGGATCGGTCAGCAGGGCGAAATCGTCGGGATTGGAGAGAAAAGCCGTTTCGACCAGGCAGGCGGGCATAAATGCGTGCAGCGGGATATAGAGATGGCTTTTAACGATGCCGTCGTTCTTCGTGCCGACCTGCGCGGCGAGTTCGTTCTGGATATCGCGCGCGAGCGGCTCGTCGATCGGTTTGGCATAGTAGGTCGTCGTACCGTTCGGGCCCGCATTGATATAGGCGTTGGCGTGAATGCTCACGAGCAAGCGCGCACCGGCGCGATTGGCGATGTTATCGCGCGCCTGTAATTCTTGTTCGGCGGTATCGTTGGGAGCGTACACGTCGACATCTTTGGTGCGCGTCATAATGACCTGCCAGCCGCGCGCTTCGAGAATCGCGCGCAACCGCTTGGCCATATCGAGCGTGAGCACCGCTTCGGCGACACCGTGCCGAACCGCACCGCGGTCGCTACCGCCATGACCGGGATCGATGACGATCAATCGCGGGTTGGTCGGCACGTAGGCTGCGACGGGATTAACGCTCCAGAGATTCGGGTCGCCGCCTGCAACCGGGGCGGCAGCCGCAAGCGCAACGCTCGGCGTTCCCGTACCGGCGACGCCGGTGCCCGCCGTCGATGCATCGGCGAGCGAGAGCGCACCCGCGACCGCGATATCGACACCGGTCGCCGCCGGCGTCACCGTCACATCGTGAGCACCCGCGATCGAGAGCGCGATACGTACGGTCTGCGGATCGATCTGCCGCGCGCGAACGTCGGTAATCGGAGCACTCGTCGACGGAGGTATCGCCGTCGGCTCGAGGGTCGCGCCATGGAGATCGATCCAAAAGCGATTGTCGGGTGCGCGCAGGTGGTGCCAATCGAACGAAGCGGCACCGGTCAGTGCGAGGTGCAGCGTGACGCCGCTCGGCGTTGATTGCGCTTCGATCGCAGTGATCTGCGCGAGCGTGACCAGCGGCGCCGGAGTCACCTCGGCAACCGGCGGGCTCGTAGCGAGCGGCTCGTTTGCGACGCGGTTCCACGGCGAAACCGTCGGCAGCTCCGAGTTCGGGGGCGGCCGTAACGCGACAGCGACCTGCGGCGTCGGCGTCGGCGGCGGCGTCGCGAGAGAGCGTGGCTGCGCGGGCCTTGTCGGCGCGTTGACGGCGACCTCGTTGGTTCCCGGAGCGATAACGAACCCGATATCGCGGCCGTCAAGCGAGCCGACCTGCGCGACGTGCGAACTCCCGTCGAGATCGAGCGTCACGTACGTGGTCGGGCTCGCCGCCGTCCCCACCTGCGAAATTTCCACGGCGATCAATCCGCCGGCATCGACGCTACGGATATGCGTCAGACGACTTCCGACGCCGACGAATGCGTAGGTCATCTGCCGTTTGCTCGACCGCACCAGACGCGCTTGCAGTGGAATCGCGCCGCGCGCAACGACGCGCATACCGCTGCCTTCATCGGAGACATCGAGGTTGGTGATCTGCGGTTGGAGGATCGTCGTCGCTCCATTGGCGATTTTGCGCAGCCCTAACGCGCGCGCGAGTGCGTCGAAGTCGAGATACGCCTCACCGCGGAGCGCGAACGGCGCGACCTTCGAGCGGACGGCGAGCGGACCGATATCGTAGGTGCGGTCGCCGATGGCGAAGCTGACGATCGTCGGTTCGCCGGTCGCGATTAAAACGTAACGAGCCCCGGGTTTCCAGGTGACGATTGCGCCGAGTGCGTGGAAAAGACGGTGGAGCGCGGGGTCGTCGATGCCGACCATCAACGTCGCGTCGCGCCGTTCGACGTGGGTAAACGCAAAGGTGCGCCCCGCGAATTGCCAGAGCGGTGCTGCAGCCGCGACGCGCGGCATGCAGAGCAGCGCGAAGCAGAGCGCGAAGAGCGCGCTAGAAATCCGAGCGATGTAGCGGTGCATCGAGCTCGAGGTGTCCTCCGGGCAGCGTCGGCAATCGTTGGCCCTCAACGGTAACCTGCACGGCAGATATTCCCGGCAACGCCGTCATCGAATAAACGAGCGCCTTGAATTCCGCGTTCTCACCGAACGTGCCCCCGGGTTGCGATTCGACCGCTTTCGAGAGATCGACCGTGACCGTCGAACCGTGAATCGCAACATCGATGACGCGCGTACCGGTTGGGAAACGCACCGCGCGAACGTCGGCGGGCGGCCCGACCACGGCTTGCAGGGCAGCGTAGAGTGCGCGGTCGTGCGCCCATTGTGCCCGCGTACTTCCTGCCGGGCGCGGTCGCATCGTTACATCCCAGGGCCGAACGGTCGTGCCGTTCATTTCGGTGTAATAGATCGTCAGCGTGTTCGGTGCGGCCGCGTGCGGCCGCATGAACCACCATCCCGCGCCGATCGCGAGCAAGAGGAGCACGATGATGGGAATCGCATAATTCGGCCGCGACTTCGGAGCGGTGCGATGGCCGCTGCGACGGATATCGCTCACTACATGGACCCGCGCGCGAGGGTAATGCCCAGCGAGAAGGTTCCCAGCGCCAGCAGCAACCCAAGGATCGAGAGCGCGATAGCGAGCCCTTCCTTACCTGGGCGTTCGCCGATCCGACGCGCGAAAATATAGGTAACCATCGCCGCAAGCGCGCCCGCGATATGGAACCAGATCACCGAACCGGCCGGATGATAGACCCCCGCGACGACGAGCCCGACGAGGAATTGCAGCCCGGTCACGGCGACCATCACGCGGCGACCCATCGTGTTCCAACTGAAGACGAGAGCGCAGAGAATCACCAGCGCGGCGACGATGAAGTGGGCATCGAGTATGTATTGAGACATTATGCGTACACCGTTAACGTCGGCACGGGGGCATTCCTCTCGCCTTGGTGCGCTAGCGCACCGCGACTGTGAGAAAGACCGTCACGCAGTAGAAAAACGCGCCGCGCGCATCGGCGGCGAGCAATCCACGCACCCAGGCATCCGCCTCGTCGCGATCGAGCCGTCCGCTGCGAACCGCGGCGGCAATCGCCGATTCGAGCACGAACGCATAGGCGTGGGCAAACGAAAGCGAGGTAACGAACGGCCGCGATTCGATCTGCGTGAAGCCGGCCCCGACGAAATGTTCGCGATGCCGCCGCCCGGCCCAGCCGTCGGCGAGCGAATCGACGAACGCGTCGACGACGCGCCGCGTTGTATCGCGGCTGCCGCCGGCGACGATAATGCTCTGCCAATCTTGATCGATCGCCAGTAACGTGCCGCCGGGCGCGAGAACGCGGCGCATCTCTCGTACGGCGCTCTGAGGATCGGCGAGATGCTGCAAGAGTCGTTCCGCGCGTACGGCATCGAAGGATGCATCCGGAAACGATAACGTTTCGGCATTTCCGACGGCGAACCGGGCATTTGCCGGAACGCCGCGTGCGATCGCCGCTGTAACGAGCGCCTCGTTCGCATCGATGCCGACCACCATACCGCCCTCGCCGATGCGCGCGGCGATCGCACGCACGTCATCCCCGACGCCGCAGCCGCAATCGAGCACCCGCGAATTCGCAGCGATACCCTGCATGGTAAAGGTTGCTTCTTTCGCCTGAGCGCCGAGCTGCGCGACGGCATCGAGATAGCGTATGCGCTCGGCAGCATCGCCGCCGGCGCCGACCGAGAAATCGGTGACGTCGCTCACTTCGTCTCGGCGAGCGTGACGGAGCACTGCATGGTCATCATCACGGCTCCATCGCGTGCAAAGCGCTCGAAGAGCGACTCCAGATCGTCGTGCAAGCGCTGGGCTGCTTCCCCCTCGTGCGGTAGATACGAGGTGCTGCCGACGCGCGCGAAGAGGGCGGCGCGGTCGAGCCGTTGCGTGTTTGCAAACGGCGCAAAGCGCACCCGCTTCCAACCTTCGTAGGTGAGAAAAGCGAGGCGAGCATCGGTGCGCCGCGCCTCGCTTTCATCGGTTGCATAGGTTCGCACGATCTCGCCGTAGGCCGCAGTAAAGGGATCGCGTTCGTCGCGTTCGTTGTAGAGTAATGCAGCGCGGCCGCCGGGGCGAAGGATGCGCTCGATCTCGGCGAGCGCGCGCGCGGCATCGAACCAATGAAAGGCTTGAAAGGCGGTGACGAGATCGAGCGACCCATCGGGGAGCCCGGTCGCTTCCGCACGTGCATCGCGCCACTCCAAGCGCGGGAACGGCGGCGCGCTCGCCCGCATTGCGGCGTTCGGTTCGATCGCTACGGTCAGCCCCGCGCGCTCGGCGAGCAGACGCGACGATATTCCGGTTCCGGCGCCGAGATCGGCGACGCGCAATTGCAACGGATCGCCGAAGCCTTCGAAGAGCGCGTCGATTGCCTCCGGCGGGTAGCTGGGGCGACCGAGCACGTAATCTGCGGCACGTTCGGAGAAGCGTTCGGTCGGGTCGATCATCCCATCTGCCATTGGCGGACGAGAAGAGAATACCTCGGGAGCGCCTTGTTTGCGGCGCACCGTTAGGGCTATCGCTCTTCGGCGTACATCCCCAGCGCAGCGAAGAGTGCAGCGTCGCTATCGAGCGCCGCATTCTCCGTGGTCAGCAAACGGTCGCCGGAAAAGATCGAGTTTGCACCGAGCAAGAAGCAAAGGGTTTGTAACTCGACGCTCGTCGCGGCGCGCCCGGCTGCTAGCCGGATATACGAGAGCGGCAGCACGATACGCAAGGTCGCAATCGTTCGCAGGAGTTCGATCGGATCGAAACTTGCCCGCTCCGCAAGCGGCGTCCCCTCGATGGGAACGAGGATATTGACCGGCACCGATTCCGGCGGGCTCTCCATCGCGGCTAATTCCGCGATCAACGCGATACGGTCGTCGCGCGACTCTCCCATGCCGATAATGCCGCCACAGCAGAGTTTCAGCCCGGCCGAGCGTGCGTTCGAGAGCGTCGCGAGCCGGTCGTCGTAATCGTGCGTCGAGACGACCTGCGGATAATATTCGCGCGACGTGTCGAGATTGTGATTGTAGTAGTGCAATCCCGCATCGCGCAAGGCTTCCGCTTGGTGCGGTTGCAACGATCCCAGCGTCACGCAGCTCTCCAAGCCCAGCTCGTTGACCGCGCGCACCATCGCGAGCACGCGTTCGAAGGGCGCGCCGTCTTTCACACCACGCCACGCCGCACCCATGCAAAAACGCGTCGCGCCGCCGTCTTTCGCTGCACGCGCCGCGGTGACGACCTCCTCGATCTCCGCAAGCGGCTCGGGACGCACGTGCGTCGTTCGCCGTGCGCTCTGCGCGCAGTATCCGCAATCCTCCGAACAGCCGCCGGTCTTTACGCTCAGCAGCGTCGATCGCTGAATCGCCAGCGGGTCGAACGCCTCGCGGTGCACGCTCATCGCCGCAAAAGCCAGCTCCGGGAAGGGGCGTTCGTAGATCGCTCGCACCGTGGCGGCATCAACGTGCGTTAGTTGCATCGCTCCCCCAACTCCTTCATCTCGGCGATCCAACGCCGGTAGCCCGCCTCACCGCGCCCCTCGACCGAGCCGAGCAGTGTTGTCTTCACCGGCGATGCGCCCATAATTTTCAGCACGCCTCGTTCGAAACTCCGTACCCCATGCCCGCCGAAATACCAACGAAAAAAGAATGCCGGCATACCCATCGTCACGACGATCCGCGCGCTTTTCCCGCGTAGGATCGAGGGCGCGGTCGCGCTTCCGTTCTGCGGTGCCCCGGTGCGCAGGAGCTGCTCCCAGAACGCCTTGCAGTACGCGGGCATCGTCCCCAACCAGAGCGGAAAGAAGACGGCAAGGTGATCGCTCGCCTCCACGCGCTCGCGAAGCGCGCGTATTTCCGGCGCCGGCAATTCCTCATCCCACTGCCGCTTGCTGCGCACGAATCCGATATCGAGATCGGCGATATCGACGCGATGCAGCTCGTGCCCCGCCGAGCGCGCGCCTCGTTCGTACGCATCGGCGAGGGCATAACCCAAACGCGCACGATCGGGGTCGGGATGCCCGTGCAAAAGAACGATCTTTCGAAGACCCGGCTTATTCACCGTGCGAGCTTACCCGAAAGCGCAAGCAAAGTTGCGAAGAAGTTGGGAAGGATCGAGGGAGCGATTGTACGGCGGGGCGAGGCGCGAAGAGGGAGCAATGCCGGAGCATTCTGACCGATGAGCAACGCTGCACCCGGCGGAAAAGACCGGGCGGACACGTGGTGAGACTTGCGGCTCGGGAGACTAGGGTCGCTGCAAGCGGAGATACGAGATGTTCTCGAGGCTGATGAGCCCTTCGCCGATCATCGTCTTTAATTCGGGAATCAGCGCGCGCAGGCGATCCTCTTCATCGACGACTTCGATCAATACCGGCGAGTTCGGCGCGGCGGAAAAGGGTTTGGCGACATGAATGCGATGATGCGTCCCAAACCCTTCGATCCCGCGTAGCACGGTCGCCCCGGCGACGCCGCGTTTGCGCAATACTTCGACGACGGCGGTATAGAGCGGCTCGACGCCGTGACGGTCGTGCTCGTCGACGAAGATCCGCAGCATTTTCCCGTTTTGGAAACCGTCCATCTCGCCTCCCGCACCGATGTTACGGCGAGTATACCACGGCCGCTAACGATTCACGGAGCTCATATCGGGATAGCGCGTACCCGCCGTCGCTCCCTTCGGCGCCGCCTCGGCGATCCGCGCGAGCTCGGCGGCACTCAACGATATCGCTGCAGCCGCGGCGTTTTCTTCGAGGTATTTGCGCTTTTTCGTGCCCGGAATCGGTACGATATCATTGCCTTGCGCGAGCAGCCAGGCGATGGCGAGCTGCGAGGGCGTCACGCCTTTCTCGTTGGCGATCTCGCGAACGCGGTCGACCAGGCGAAGGTTCTGCGCGAAATTCTCGCCCTGGAATCGTGGATGATTGCGGCGCGTATCGTCGGCCGGGAAATCGTCGGGGGTTTTGAAGGCTCCGCTTAAAAAGCCGCGCCCGAGCGGACTGTAAGCGACAAAACCGATGCCGAGCTCGCGCACGGTGGCGAGAATTTCGTCTTCGACGTCGCGCGTCCAGAGCGAATACTCGGTCTGCAACGCCGAGATCGGATGCACGGCGTGCGCGCGTCGTATCGTCGCGGGTGCGGCTTCCGAGAGCCCGAGATAGCGAACCTTCCCCGCCTTCACCAACTCGGCCATCGCACCGACGGTCTCCTCGATCGGCACCTTCGTATCGACGCGATGCTGATAATAGAGATCGATGTGGCCGACGCCGAGGCGTTTGAGCGATGCATCGCAGGCCGAGCGGACGTAATCGGGATGCCCGTTGACGCCCTGGAACGATCCGTCGTTGCCGCGGACGTTCCCGAACTTCGTCGCGAGCACGACGCGCTCGCGGCCGTCGGCGATCGCCTTGCCGACGAGCTCCTCATTCTTAAACGGGCCGTACATGTCGGCGGTATCGAGAAAGTCGATCCCGAGTTCGAGCGCTCGATGAATGGTCGCGATCGATTCGGCATCGTCGCGCCCGGCGTAAAATTCGGACATTCCCATGCATCCCAGCCCGATCTCCGAAACGACCAAGCCCTGCGTGCCAAGTTTTCTCTTCTTCATATCGGCTACGACCGACGCGAAGCGCGAGGGGTTTCCGTCAGGACTCCGCCCAGACGATTCCAACTTTCCGCGACGAACAGGAGATCGTTTGCCGATGCCTATTCTCCCGTGCGCGCAGCATGCTCGCACGGAACATCCGCGGCATCGAACCGATCTTTTTAAAAAGTTGCCTAAATAGACTAAGTCTGGTAGACTAACCCCGTGAAAAGCGTAAAGATGCACGAGGCAAAGAGCACGCTCTCGGCGCTCGTGCGGGACGTAAGCTCGGGGGTCGAACCCGAAGTGCTGATCTGCATCGCCGGGCGTCCTGCTGCGCGGCTCGTTCCAGTCGATCGCGCGCCGAAGCGCGCCCTCGGAGTCGATCGCGGCTTGATCTCCCTCGCTCCCGATTTCGACGCCGTCAATACCGATATTGCCAGGCTCTTCGAGGGAGTGTAGTGCGTCTGTTGCTCGATACGCATACCTTTCTTTGGGCTTCCGCGACGCCGGAGGAATTGAACGACAAAGCGCGCGAGGCAATCGAGAATCCGGCGAACGAGATTTTCGTATCGGCGGCTGCAGCCTGGGAGATCGTGATCAAGGTCGGGCTTGGGAAACTCGAAGTACCCGGCGACCCGGCAGTCTGGCTACCGGCACGCGTTCGATCGCTCGGATTTTCGTGTCTCGCGATCGAAGCCTCGCATGCGTTCGCCGTTGGAGCGCTTCCGAAGCTTCACGCCGATCCGTTCGACCGCATGATGATCGCACAAGCGCAATGCGAAGGGTTGATCTTTGCGACGCGAGATCCCGAGAACCTGAAATATCCCGTGCGTACGCTTCTCGTTTAGCACGGAAACGATATCCGCGATGAAACGAGCGTGCGTCGACACACTTGGATCGAGCGGCCGCCCCTTGACCCTGACGTTGCGTCATGCTGCAGGATGAGGGCGAGCCCACCGGCTCATCTATCACTATGAACGACCGCTATCGCATCGGAGCGTTCGCCCAACAGACCGGCGTTACGGTTCGAACGCTCTAATGTTGCGATCGTGTCAAGCGGAAAACTCAGCGCTTTGAACATTACGATCTGCTGGAAGCGGATCAACTCGCCCTCCTCGCGCCATCCTATCAACTGTCGGGAAATGATATTTGAATTGTGTTTCGAACAAAGCACTTGCTGAAATCGCTTTGCCTGATATACCCTATGTCACCAATTCCGTATCCCTTTACGACTTTGACATCGACGCCATACACCTCGTTTGACCGACGGGTATGGAGCACTTTAACCGTCTCGAGGCCATCTCGAAGATCGTAGGTATAGCTTGTTGGTGACAAGGGAGAAAATAGCTTTGTGCCAGATTCCGTTCCTTCGCATTGCAAGATCGTGCCAGATGGGATAATAGGTGAGAGACTTGACGCGTCGACGACGCCGGACCAAGCAGCGGTATGGATGGAAACGAAATCTGAGCCGTTACCATGGCTTTTGATTGTGACAATTTGGCCAACTGGCTGTTTGCTGCATCCGCCTGAATCGTTGGTCATAGCGTTGCGATTGAGGGTATAGGAGTCCTCACAAACCATTACATGTGCTCGGTAGGTAACGGGGTCAGATGGATCTTCCCCTGTTAGTAATGCTTTCGTTCCGGGCGTAAACGTGAGCCATTTAGGAGGCTGAGGTCGAGGGGTGCTGGTGTCTTGAGATTTAGATGCGCTATCGCTAGAGCAACCATAAAGGATTAGGACGGCAAGCACACTTGAAAAGAATATGACCAATGTGGATAAGCCGGACCATCGTGCGGCCTCAACGACAAAAGCGCTGCTTGCGTTCCTATGGCCTTCCAAGCAAGGCCTCCTCTTAGATCGGGAATCCATCATGGTTCCTTGATCCCTTCTGATCTTCTGCGAGACATGGTCATAACGAGTACTTCTGCGTCGGGATTTCAGAGCGAGCTACCAACATTGAATTTGACCCGTAATTGCCGGGCGCGATGCGCACAGGGCGGTCTATGTGACCTTTTTTATCTCAACGTGAAAAGATGCTGGAGTTATTTTGGTCGCCTTAAATCCCATATCGCGTCTCACTGCAAGCATAAGGTCGCCAAGCGCATCGTTCAAGTCTGCGGGCGAAGAACGGAGCCTGCTCGCGACCTCGTTGGCTCTTTGTAGAACCCCGTCTGAAGCGTACAACCACAAGAACGCGCGCTCAAACCAAAATAGTTGTTCATGGTCGATACCGCCCTCACCCAGGCTTTTAATAGCCAGAATGAGATTTCGATAGTGTTCACGTTTGTCTGCGAAGCGCCGGGATTCAGCCTCGCCTCGCTTGTCAAGAATATACTTGATAAAATAGCCGCCGAGTAAGCCCAAAACACCGAAAATCAGATTAATGCCAGTAGTTCCCATACGCCCTCTCTTGATCGGGTGTTCCTCTTATGGAATACGGACGGGCCCGTTTAGTACAGGATGCCGGTTGTCCTCCTATCGATTGTACGGCGAGGGCGAGTTGATCCGCTTACAGCAGATCGTTACGCGCAAGGAGTTGGGTTTCACTCTCGATTCGATCGCACGGTTTCTCGGCGCCGTTGGCTTCGATATCGCGGCGGTGCTCGGCGAACAGATCGATTCGCTTGAAAAGGGCGCTCGATGAATTGATCGCGGCATTCACGCAGCGCGATCCGGCGATGGAGCAGTCGCTCGTCGGCGTCTACACCGACCCGAAGAATCGCGCGAAGGCCGCCACGGCGATACCGGGCCTCACGGAGGCATGGGCATTTATCGCTCGCATTCGGGCTGCAAATGCGAACGGGTAACGTCGCACCGCGAACGAAAACGGAGGCCGTGAGGCCTCCGTTTTCGTTGCAAATGGTGGAGCTGTCGGGGTACTGCCCCCCGAGTCCGCAAAGCCGGACCGATGCGTTCTCCAGGCTCAGCTTTGATTTTGTCTTAGCCGCTCGATCGCCCCAAAGCTAGGCTATCGTGCGTCGCAGATGCAGTCGATCTCGTTTGCGCGTCACATCATCCGTGCGAACCAGCCCGAATTTTTGACCGGAAGGCGAAGTGGTTCGGGCCGACCCCTCGCGTCCGGTGGTTACCTTATTTAGGCAGCCAGTGCGTAGTTGTTGTTGGCAGTTATTGCCGTTGCGATCGTTTTAGGAGAGCTCGCAACTCCGCCTGCTGACATCGACCGCGGATCTTCACGTCGAACCTGCTTCAGCCCCGCGACCATCGACACTCAGTATAACCGATCCGGCAAGCGGGGGGTTACGAGCCGCCCTAGGCCTTCGACTCCGTGCTCCGCTCCATCAGCGTGCTGACCAGCATCATCACGATCGTTCCATAGAGATAGGCCAGCCAATGGTTGAAATCGCCGCTCGCCCGGAAGCCCGGCGTAAAGTGCGCCGCGATCGCAAAGAGCAGGTAGTTGACCACGAACGAAAAGAGGCCGTGCGTCAGCCAGGTAATCGGCGCGGAGAGCAGCCGTAAAATCGGTCCCAAGAGCATGTTCACGATGCCGAAGACGATCGCTGCGATCAGCGCGGTGCCGATCCCGGCATCGTGGTTGAAGCCCGGTACGAACTTCAGAATGAGATACAACGCGATGGCGTTGACGATAAATCGGAGGATCATAACTGCGACATTCCTCGTACCCGGGGCGCCTCCTATGCAGACGGGCGCTCCCCGAGGTGCGCCCGCACCGCCGCCGCGAGCGTCGGGGTCATCCCCTTCACCGCCGCGACCGCATCGAGCTCGGCGCGCCTGATCGCCGCGACCGAACCGAAGGTCGCCAGCAGGCGCTTCCGGCGAACGGGGCCGAGCCCCGGCACCTCGTCGAGCGCCGAGCGGATCATCGCCTTGTCGCGCTTCTTGCGGTGGAAAGAGATCGCGAAGCGATGCGCCTCATCGCGAACGCGGATCACGAGGTGGAGCGCCGGCGAACCCGGGGGTAACACGATCGGCTCGCTGCGCTCGGGAAGGTAGAGCCACTCATGCTCTTTGGCGAGCCCGGCGACCGGAATGCCGGCGAGCCCGAGTTCGTCGAGCACCTCGACGGCGACACCGAGTTGCCCCTTGCCGCCGTCGATAAGCAACAGATCGGGGCGCGCCGAAAAGCGCTCCTGTTTCGTGCGGTCGACGCCAAGCGCATCCTCTTCCTCGCGCTGCGCGAGATAGCGCAACCGCCGGCGCAGCACTTCGCGCATCATCTCGAAATCGTTCGGACCGTTCTTATACTGAATCGCGAACTTGCGATACGCAGATTTCTTTGCGCGCCCCTCGACGAAGACGACCATCGAAGCGACCGGGTTGGTGCCCTGCACGTTCGAGATGTCGTAACACTCGATGCGACGCGGCAAGTCGGGGAGTTCGAGCGCCTGCGCGAGTTCGTCGAGTGCGCGCGCCTGCGCGCTCTCCTGCACTTCCTGATGGGCGAGAAACGCTTTGAGGTGCTGCTCGGCATTCCGCGCTACCAGGCGAAGATAGTCGGCGCGCTCGCCGCGCTGCGGCACGAGAATCCGCACGCGTTGCCCTTTGATACCGCTCAGCCAACGCTCGATCTCTTCGCGATCCTCCGGCATCGCCTCGAGCAGCAGCTCCTTGGGGAGAACCGAGGCGGCGTAGGGCCGCGCGCGCGCGCTCGCCGGCGCGGGCGCCGCATTATCGCGCGCGACGCGCCCTTCCGAGATCGTCGAGAACGTTCGTCGCTCCTCGCCGCCGGCGCGCGAGCTATAGAACTGCGTCAGAAATTCAGCGAAAATTTCCTGCGGTTCGCGCGCGGCGACGCCGTCGAGGATGACGTGCTCTTGCCCCACGAGCTTGCCGCCGCGGACCACGAAGACTTCCATGCAGGCCTGCCCCTGCGCCCGCGCGCACGCGATGAGATCCATATCGATGCGCGAGCGCCAGACCACCCGCTGCCGTTCGGTAACGCGGCGAACCGCGATGATCCGATCGCGAATCGATGCCGCCGCTTCGAAGCGCATTTCGGCGGCGGCAGCCTCCATCTCCGTATTGAGACGCGCGAGCAGCGCCTCGTGCTTGCCTTCGAGAAAGAGCACCACATCGTCGACGATCGCGTCGTACTCTTCGCGGCTCTGGTACCCGACGCACGGCGCCAAACAGCGCTTGATGTGGTACTGCAGGCACGGGCGGGCGCGTTTTCCGTCGATCGGTTCGCGACAGGTACGCAACGGGAAGACCATGCGTACCAAATCGATCAGCTCGCGCAGATCGCGTGCGTTGGTGAACGGGCCGAAATACCGCGCGCCGTCGGGAGCGAGCGTGCGCGTAAAATGCACGCGGGCGAAGGGTTCGTTCGTCACTTTGAGATAGGGGTAGCGTTTATCGTCGCGCATCCGCACGTTGAACGGCGGTTGATAGCGTTTGATGAGATTCGCTTCGAGGATGAGCGCTTCGATCTCGTTGCCGACGACGGTCGTTTCGATGTCGGTGACCCGCGCGACCATCGCCGCTATGCGCGGGTGGTGCTGCGCGCTTCCCTGAAAATACGAACGGACGCGATTTCGTAACGAGATCGCTTTCCCGATGTAGAGCACCTCGCCGCCCGCTGCGAGCATCTGATAGACGCCCGGCGCATCGGGCAGTTGGGCGAGGGTGAGTTCGAGCGGCGCGGAGGCCATCGAAGCCTACAACCTTAGGCGGCGCGTTTTCGTCGCAGGAGCGCGATTACCGTCGCTGCGACGATCGCCGCCAGCACGACGACGAGCAGCAAACGAGCGTAATGGTGGAAGAGCGGGAGTATCTGATCGAGGTGATGGCCGAGCGCATTTCCCAGTAAGATGAGGCCGCCGCAGAACACCGTCGATCCGAGCGCCGTCCAAAGAAAGAACGGGGCGAGATCCATCTCGGCGATCCCCGCGGGAATCCCATCGATCCCGCGCAGCACCGGAATAAAGCGACAGAGAAAGACCGCGAAACTGCCCCAGCGCTCGAAAAACGCATGAACCTGATCGAGCCGATCGTGATGGAAGCCGACGTATTTGCCGTAGCGTTCGACGAGCGGACGCCCGCCGAAGCGACCGACCGCATAACCGAGCCCTTGCCCGACGAGTTCGGCGAGAACCGCGACCAGGATCGCGACCCAGAGGTTCCCGAGGTGCCCGGTTGCGACCAGCGCGCCCGCCGTCGGCAGGACGACTTCGCTGCCGACCGGCGCGCCGATATTCCCCAGCACCAGGGCGATGAAAAGCCCGCCGAGACCGGCGTGATCGATGAACGAGACGACGGCTTGCTGCATGGGCTCTTAACTCCGTTCGGGCGCTTCGGTACTCGGCGCGGCGAGGCGTAAAATGTGCGCGGCGCGGCTCCCGCCTTCGCGGCGCAGCGCTTCGAGCAGGTGCAACGGCTCGATCTCGCCGTCCTCGCTCACCTCATGAGCGACGCGGACGATCTCCTTCACGCGCGGAGTCACCAGGACTCCTTCCCAACTCCGGTCCTCACCGGTCCCGAGCGCCCTGCGCACGGCGGCGTGAACCTCGCCGATATCGATGCCGTCGCTCTCGAGCCGCTCCATGACCGCCGAATCGCGCTCTTCCAACAACGCCACGAGCAGATGCTCGGCGCCGATATAGTAATGATTGTGATTGCGCGACTCTTGCTCGGCGGTATGCATGACCCGCCGAGCTGCCGAGCCGAATCTTGACAGCAACGCCTAAAGACTTTACTCGTAGGGAAAGGGGGAAAATGGTCGGGGCGACTGGATTCGAACCAGCGACCTCTTCGTCCCGAACGAAGCGCTCTACCAAGCTGAGCCACGCCCCGAAGGCTCCCCCCGTTTCTC
>JAJYHP010000084.1 GCA_021784715.1 bacterium | reverse complement strand
TTCGCGCGCCGCGTTACCCGCTCGACGCTCTTCGCAACGATCGCTACCACGCTCTTTCTCTTCGACGGCATGCACTACGTGCAGTCGCGTATCGCGACGCCCGAAGGGATCGTTATCGTCTTCTCCGTTGCGGCGGTCTATGCGTTTTACCGTTTCTGGATCGCCTCTCAAGTCAACGAACGGCAGCATGTCGATCTCCCGTGGTGGATCTACCCGACGACGATTGCGATCTCGCTGGCGGTCGGTTCGCTATTCGGACTATTTTACGGCGCGGTCTTCACCAAGCTCAACCCGATGGCGAATCCAACCGTTACGATCGTCGCGGAGGTTCTGATATCGCTCTACGTTGCCGTCGGCCTCTACCTAATCGCACGGCTGATGGTGCTGCCGAAGATCTACGGCGACGGCCGTCGCGAGCGCAGTTTCCCGGATGGTTCGTATGCGTTGATCGGCCCGGACGGCGTCCGCGTTTCGACCTTCGACGGCGGCCGCATCGAGCCGGGCAGCAAGACGCCGGTGCGCGGCTCGCAGACGACGGCACGGAACGGCAATCTCGTCGCCGCACTCGAGCCGGGCGTGACCTTCGAATATCGGCGCGACGGCAGCGTGCGGTACGAGTCACCCGACGGTGCGGTCACCTATCGCGATAATTGCATCGAGAGCGACGCCGGAGAGCGTGAAGAGGGGCGCCACGCAGGGCTCTGGCTGATCGCCTTTACCGTTGCCTTGGGGTGCCTGATCGCCAGTAAATGGTACGGCGTGATGGGCTTCGGCGTGAGTTGGCTGGTGTTGATTCTCGTCGCCTCGCAGCGTTTCTGGAAGAAGAAGATCGCGCTCTGGGGGAATCCGCGCGGCTTCCGACTCGACGTCGCGCTGCTCTCGATCGTCTTTATTAGTATGACCGTCTACATGTTGGCGTGGGTGCCCGACATCGCTCGGAATGCGAAATCGGTCAACGAAATTCATAATTTCAACGACGTCGTCTATCGACAGTACACGATGTTCGAATACCACGACCACCTCAAAGCGACGCATCCCTACTCGTCGAAGTTTTGGGAGTGGCCGCTCGATATGGTTCCGGTCGCCTATTACTACAAGGATCTCCGGAGAAACCCGGCCGATCCGAACGGTTGCTGCGTCCGCGAGATCACCTCGATGCCCAATCCGTTTATTCTCTGGTTCGGGTTATTGGCGATCCCGATCGTCGGCGTTCTTGCCTGGCGAGAGCGACATAAAGGCTATGCGCTCCTGGTGCTCGACTACCTGCTGCAATGGCTGCCGTGGTCGCTCTCGCCGCGCATCGCCTTTGAATATCATTATTACGTCGATATCCCGTTGGTTTGTATTTGCAACGCCATCGTTTTGCAGCGGCTCTGGCAATGGGGAGATCGACAAGAGGAGAGCAAGAAGTTCATCGCGCGCGGCCTCGTCGGCGCCTACGTCTTGCTCGTGATCGCCGGGTTCGTCTACTTCTTCCCGATCCTCTCGGCGACGCCGATCACCTGGAATCAATGGCACGAACGCATGTGGTTCTCGAAGTGGATCATCGGTCCGGGGTAGCGAGCGGGGAAAAAAGCGGCCGCTAGACGGAAATGCGCGGAGGGCGGACGAACCCTTCGGGTATGTCCGGTCATAGCAAATGGCATAACATCCGCCTTCGAAAAGGCAAGGTCGATGCACAGCGGGGTGCCCTCTTTACGAAGCTCAGCAAGGAGATCATCCTTGCGGTGCGCGGGGGCTCCCCCGACCCCGAGGCCAATTACCGCCTGAAGATGGCGATGGAGAAGGCGCGCGCGAATAATATGCCGCGCGAGAATATTGCTCGCGCGGTCGCGCGCGGCAGCGGTGCCGGGAACGAGCGCGAGATCGAAGAGATTCGTTACGAAGGGCACGGGCCTCATGGGCTTGCGGTGATCGCCGATGCGGCGACCGATAATCGAAATCGTACCGCCGGCGAGCTTCGGTTTCTGTTTCAAAAGCATAAGGGCGTGCTCGGCGAGACGGGAAGCGTCGGCTGGATGTTCGATCGCGTGGGGGTCATCGAGGTCGATGCGACCGGTTGCGACGAAGACGGCTTTCTCGAACGCGCGCTCATCGACGGCGTTATCGATGTCGAGTTCGGCGATCCCAATGCGACGGTATTCTGCGAGATCGAGGCGCTCCGCAGCGTCCGCGAGGCCCTCGGCGACTGCGGGTTCGCGGTGCGCGATGCCTACCTCGGCGTGCGTGCGAAGAGCCCGATTGCGCTCGAGGGTGAAGCGCTGAGCCAGGCGCTTGCGTTTTACGATGCGCTCGAGGAGCATCCCGACATCGTTCGCGTGTTTATGAATCTCGATGTCAGCGAGGCGGCGTTGGAAGAGCTGGCGGTAGGATGAAGTTTGCCCCGTCGCTCCTCTCGGCAAACTTCGCGCACATCTCTGCCGAGATCGCCGCGGTCGTCGGTGCGGGAGCGGATTATTTACATCTCGATGTGATGGACGGACGCTTCGTTCCCAACATTACGTGGGGACCGAAGATCATCGGCGATCTTCGGGCGCTGACCGAGCTGCCCTTCGATGCCCATTTGATGATCGTCGAGCCGGAGCGCTACGTCGAGTCTTTCGTAGCGGCGGGAGCAAATATCGTCACCTTCCACCTCGAAGCGACTCCGCACGCGCAACGTTTGCTCGCGCATCTGCGGGGCCTCGGCGTGAAAGCCGGCATTGCGATCGATCCGCAGACGCCGGTCGGCGCACTCGTCGATATCGTCGAGGACTGCGATTTGATCCTGATTATGAGCGTGAACCCCGGCTTCGGCGGACAGCGCTTCTTGGAGCGCTCGCTGGTGAAAATTCGCGAGGCGCGAGCACTCGTCGCGCAGCGAAATCCGCAATGCGAGATCGAAGTGGACGGCGGTATCAATGCCGCGACGCTTCCGCTCGTAGCTGCGGCCGGAGCCGACGTGGCGGTGATGGGCTCGGCGGTCTTCGACGGAACGGATCCGGCGGAAAAACTTCGCAGCCTACGCGCGCTCGTTGCGAAATAGGAAAGTGGATTTTTCGGAGAATGCGGCGATTGCAGCGATTCGCGAGGAGCTGGGCGAGGCTGGTTGCCTGCGCATCGAGCTTGGGATCGGCGACGATGCTGCGCTCTGGCAGCCGTCGCGAAGCGATCGCAGTGCGATAAGCACCGATGCGTTCGTCGACGGCGTGCATTTTCAGCGACGCGTAACCTCGCTCGATCGGATCGGTGCGCGCGCAATGAATGCGAGTCTCAGCGATCTTGCCGCGATGGGCGCACGTCCGCGTTTGGCAACCGTCGCGCTGGGCATCCCGCACGACCTCACGCTCGGCGATCTTCGCTCGCTTTACCGCGGGATCGCGCGCGTCGCAAAGGGTGCGCAGCTCGCCGTCGCCGGGGGAGATTGTACCGCTTCACCGGTGCTCTCGATTGCGGTGACGGTCCTCGGCGAAGTGCGATCCTCGCATGCCAAACGGCGCAGCGGCGCGCGCCTCGGCGATACGATTGCGGTGACCGGAGCGCTCGGAGCGAGCGCCGCCGGCCTGCGCGCGCTCGGCGATCCGCATCTCCTCGACGGGGCGTTGCGTCGGTCGGCGCTCGACGCCTACGAACTCGCGCGCGCTCGGCTCTCCGAGGGGCGTTGGCTCGCGGCGAGCGCAAACGTCCATGCGATGATGGATTGCTCCGACGGGCTCGGCCGCGACTGCGCCCGCATGGCGGAGCATTCCGAGGTGGGGATGCTTCTCGACCGGATCCCCGTTGCGCCGGAGATGGCGGCGCTCGCTCGGGCGACCGGCGAGGATGCCGAGGAGCTCGCGCTCTCCGCCGGAGAAGATTACGAATTGATCGTTGCGATCGCGACGCCGGCGTTCGAGCACCTGCAAGCGCGATTTCACAAGCGGTTCGGGGTTGCGCTTATAGCAGTCGGGTATTGCGACGCGCAGGCCGGGGTCCGTTGGCGGAGAAGCGGAGCAACGGTTCCCGTCGATCGATATGGTTGGGATCACTTTGAGGTAGGAGAGAGGCGATGAACGGCGACCGCGAGGAAATTCTTTCGTACCCGCTCATTGGAAGCATCCAAAATAGCGTCGGCATGGGATTTATCGGAAACCAGGCCTTTACTGCCGTCGCTCACGGCCTCGGACTGCGGGTCGTCCATGCCGAATCGATGTTTGCCAGCGCTCACGGCGGTTTCTCCGGACGAACGACGCACTATGCCGATCCGACGAATTTTCGCCGCGACGTTCGTTTTCTCGTCGAGCAGGAGCCGCGCGTCATTTTGGTCGGCTTTCTCCCGAAAGCAATCTACGTCGATATCGTCGCACAGGCGTTGCGGGATTTCTCCGGCATCGTCGTACTCGATCCGGTGATCGGCGACGGGAAAAAGGGGCTCTACGTTAGCGAGGAGACCGCACGCGCGATCGTCGAGATGCTGCTCCCGATCGCGCAGATCATCACGCCGAATCGTTTCGAGGCCGACGTTCTGACCGGTGGTGTCGGCGATAGCGGGACGGAGTTTGCTTTTCTCAATGCGCTCTTCGATCTCGGCCCGAAGGGTATCGTCGTGACGTCGTACGAACGCGATGCCGAAAAACATCGCAGTCGCTTGCTCTTTACAAACGGATATAACTACGCGCGCATCGCCGCACCGTATTATCCGGCCTATCCGGCGCACGGTGCAGGCGACGTATTCGCCGCATCGATGGCCTGCTTCGTCGCGCTCGGTGCTTCGCCGTTCGCAGCTGCTTTATTAGCCACGACGCTATCGTCGCGCGCGGTCGCGAATAGCTCCCCGTACGGCGGCGCAACGGTCGACCCGGTCGCAGCACTCGAGAAATGGAATCCGAGCGGGTACCAACTCGACGACCAGCGGACGATGGGATTTTGCGAGCGCTCGAACGTCAAGAGCGAACTGATGAAGGCCACGGCGATCGACGCACCGCGCCTGAAGTTCGCTCCGCCGAAGCACAAAATACTTTACGGATGAATCCCGGCAGCATCCCGTTCGGCGAGCGTGCAAATGGCGCTGCGCTCGACATCGATATTCTCGGTTACCGCTACCCCGATGTCGCCGAACCCGACGGGCTCGACCTTTTGGATATTGCCGTGCGCCTCTACGCGCCGCCGGTGGAGACGCTCTTCAATCTCGCGGTGCGAGTGCGCGAGTTGGAATGCTTGCGCTCGTATCTCGAGCGCATCTCCGGCGGAAATGGCCCGCGCGAGGTGGTGAAACTCGCCGACGGCCTCTTCGAGCTGACCTTCGCACCGACGCGACGCGGGCCCGTCCTGATGGGAGTGATGTTACGCGACGTCGAGCGCGCTCACGTTCGCGTGGAATATCTCGTTACACTCGAACCGCATCATATCGGGCGAGCGGCGACAAGGCTCGACGCCCTTTTACGGTAATCCGCGCCGGGTGAACCAGCGGTCGACGATCGCGACGAGTGGAGCGAAAGCGGTGCGGTGGAGGTTGTGATCGCCGGGTAGCGTCGCCACGATGGTTTCGCGAGCGGTTCCGTCGAGGAGGCGCCGGTACGTCTCTTCGGGGATAATGCTTTCCTCGACCGCCGGAAGTGCGAGCAGCAGCGGCAACGGATAGTCGAGCGCGCGCTCGCGAAGATCCCAGGTATCGGGCGGATTCTCGTCGCGCAACCCCACGATCGGTGCGACGCTCATCGTGGCGACGGCGTGCACCTTCCCCTCGATATCGAGCGGATGCCAGGCGGCGTATGCGTCGCGAATCGCGCGCGCGCGATCTTCGCCGTGCAGCGAGAATTGTCGGGCGAGCTCGACGAGAAACTCATCGTACCAACGCCCCGAGAGTTGCACGAGCATCGGATCGATTGCGAGGACGTGTCGCGCCTCGATCTGCTCGGCGCTCGCGAGTGCGACCGCGCCGCCCCACGAGTGTCCGACGAGCATCTCGATCGGCTCGCCGATCGCGCGTGCGACCGCTGCGGCATCCCCCGTGCATTGGGCGAGCGTCATCGGGCCGGAGAGATCGGCGGCGTCGCCATGCCCGCGTTGGTCGTAGGCGTAAAGACGGTAGCGCGAACCGAGGTACTCGGCGAGCCGGCTCCACGAACGGCGCGAACTCGTCATTCCGTGGATGCAGAGCATCGCTGGGCCGTCGTTCCCCCAACGTTCGAGAATCGTTTCGCGCCCGTCGTCGAGCGCGACGCGCTCATGCATCGTCGTCGGCGTGACGCGAGCGGAAGGTGAGTTCGGAGATCGCCGATTTATCGAGTGCTCCGAGACCGATGCGTTTCAAACGTTCGTACTGCCGATAGGTCGCCTCGGCGACCGGAAGGCGCAATGCCGCCTCGCGAGCCAAACTCAAAGCGATACCGGAATCCTTCGCAGCGTGCTCGGCGGAGAAATAGGTCTCGTGTTCGCGCGCGATCATATCCGCGCCGTCGGTCGCGCGCACGCGCGAATCCGCCCCGGTCCGCGCGAAGATGTCGAGTACGAGTGAGAGATCGAGGCCGAGTGCGTCGGCGAGCCCGAGACCTTCGGCGAGCGCCGCGGTGTTCGCGTTCATCACCATGTTGACCAGCGCTTTGAGTTGTGCGGCGCGCCCCGCTTCCCCGATATAGGCGAGCGACGAACTGATATCGCGCAGCAGCGGCTCGCAGCGCTCGAAGACCTCGCGCGCACCGCCGACCATGAGGAAGAGCGTTCCTTCGCGGGCCTGGACGATCGAACTCGCCATGCATGCCTCGATCGCGTCGGCGCCCGCCGCGCGCGCGCGGCGCTCGACCTCGATATGGGTCGCGGGCAAAACCGTCGCGCAGTTGACGAACGTGCAACCGCGGGCGGCGTGCAACAGCGAGCGGTCGTCATCGGCGAAAATGCGCAGCATCGCTGCGTCATCGCTGACAACCGTGAGAATCGTTTCGCAGTGCGGGGGAAGATCGGCGAGAGATGCGGCGACGGCCGAGCCGGTTTGCGCCGCAAGCCGCTGCGCGACAGCGGCATCGATATCGTAGACCGCGGGGATCGGGTACCCGAGATCGCGGAGGCGGAGCGCGATATTCGCGCCCATTCGCCCCGCTCCGACGACGCCGACGCGTTGCTTCGACACGCCGTTACGCGGCGATGTTAGACGGCGCGGGTAACGCGCTTGGCGCGCAGGCAGCCGGTGCAGACGCGAGCGGTACGATGGGTGCCCCGGACATCGATCTTGACGGCCTGAAGATTGGGCAACCAACGACGCTTGGTTTTATTCATGGCGTGGCTAACGTTGTTGCCGGACATCGGCCCTTTGCCACAGACTTCACAGCGCTTCGCCATTTGAGTCGGTTCCTTACAACGGTGGTGCGACGAAAGTCGCGGGAGGTAGCGGGCCGCAGTACGGCTCGCAAAAGCCTGAGCAGTTTACCACGAGGTGCTGCGAACTTCAAGCGCCGCAATGCTGCGGGCCATCGGCACCATTCCGTCCCCGGATGCGTTCCATCGACGACATCTATCCCATCTCGACTCTCGAAGGGAGTTCTCGTGAAAAAAGCCCCTCTCGTGCTTCTCGCTGCCCTCCTCGGCCTTCCGCTCGCCGGATGCGCCGCCTCGCCTGCGGCGACAGCCGGTGCTGTCGGCGGCCCGCCGGTCTACGTCCACATGAACGGCGGGAACGAGTTTCTCGAACCGACCGTCGCGGTCGCCCCAGGCGAGCCGGTCGTCTTCGTGAACGAGGATACCGAGCCGCATACCGTTCTCGGCTACCATCCCACGACCGGAAAACTCAACCCGCTCATCAACGGCGACCCGGCGGGTACACCCGGGGCCGGACACCCCGTCGCGACCTATACCGTGAAACTGACGAAACCCGGGATCTACGCCTACTACTGCTCGGTCCATGCGATCCTGGCCAAGACCTACGGCACGGCGGTTCAGCCGGCGCACCGGCCCGGCGTTCATGGTTACCCCGGGGCGATGGCCGGAGAGATCATCGTCACCACCGATCCCAAGCTGATCGCCCAGAATCCGGCGACCAGTGCGAAGAAGGTCCTGCCGGGATATTTCGGCGGGTAATCCTCGTTTGCGATAGCCCGGTTGAATCTCGGGGACAGGATTCGACCGGGAGAGCCCAAAGGAGCGCGGCCATGGATGTGACCGCGCTCGATGGGCGCGCCTTTGCGAAGTTCATCGCTGCGGGCAGCTACTTCCTCAAGAAGTACCGAGGCGTCCTCAACGATCTCAACGTCTTTCCCGTCCCCGACGGCGACACCGGAACCAATATGTTCCTCACGGTTCGCTCCGCCGGCATCGCGGCGGCAAAGTGTGCGCATGCCCCGCTCTCGGAGGTCGCTGCGGCGGCGGCCGAGGGTAGCCTGATGGGTGCCCGGGGAAATTCTGGCGTGATCGTCTCGCAGATGCTGCGGGGCTTCGCCCACCACGTCCGGCATCGCCGGGAGATCGATACCTTCGTCTTTGCAACCGCACTACGTGAGAGCGTCGCGGCCGCGCGCCAGGCGTTGCTTCGCCCGGTCGAGGGGACGATTCTCTCGGTCGCCGATGCGGCAGCTGAGGCCGCCTATCGCCTCGCGTTGCACGAACCCGATTTCTACCGTCTGCTCACCGGCGTCGTTCGCGCTGCGAACGAAGCGCTCGATCGTACGCCCGAACAACTCGCCGCCCTCAAAGAGGCAGGCGTCGTCGATGCGGGCGGTGCGGGCTTCGTCTATTTTCTCGAAGGCATTTCGAGCTTTCGCCCCGAGGTGAAGGTCCGGGCGACCGCCTTCCCCCGTCGTCCGGCGAAAAAGAGTGCCTTCGCAAAGACGCAGCAGATCGGCGAAAATAAATTCTGCACCGAGTTCATCCTCGAAGATGCGTCCGTCGGCGTCCACGAAGTTCGAACGGCGCTCGAGCGACTCGGCGAATCGCTCCTCGTCATAGGCGAGCGCCCGCGCATAAAGGTGCACATCCATACCGACGTGCCGCAGCAAGTCACCGAGAGCGTCGAGCGCTACGGGACGGTCACGCACCTCAAAGTCGACGATATGGAGCGCCAGCATCACGTGCTCGTCATCGATAGCGTCCCGCACGAACGCTCGGTCGTCGTCGTCGCTCCCGGTGAAGGATTCGAAGCGATCGTCCGCGAGTTGGGTGCGGAAGTGACGGTGCCGGCGACGATCAATCCCAGCGTGCGCGATCTGCTGCTGGCGATCAACAAAACGCTCTCCGATGAAGTCGTTCTCTTCGTCAACGATAAGAATGTCGAGATGGCTGCGCGCGAAGCGGTAGAGCGGAGCGAGAAGCACGTCAGCATCGTGCCGACGCCCAATATCGTAACCGGGATCGCGGGGCTCTTTGCCCTGCGAGCGCTCGGCGACGAGAGCGTTCCGGCGGTCGACTGGCTTCTTCGCGAGTCGATGCGCGTGCGAGCGGCGCAACTCTTTTTTGCGGGGAAAGATGCCCTGCATGGAGGCCTACGTATCGCGCGTGGAAAGCCGGTCGCCCAACTCGACGGCGAACTCTTCGTTTCCGAGACGGTAAAAGAGACGCTCCTTGCCGTGGTGAAGGCGATGGGGGGAGATCGTGGGGCGTTACTGACCCTTTACTATGGTGGTGCCCAGCGCGAGCGCGATGCAAAGGTGCTGGCCGATGCGATGCGCGAAGCCTTCCCCAACCTCGATGTGGAGTATTATTACGGCGGAATGAACAACGCAGAGTACTGGATTGCCCTCGATGACTGAGCCGCGCATCGCCGTCGATGCAATGGGGGGAGACCGCGCGCCCGAAGAAGTCGTTGCCGGCGCTTTGCTCGCCGTCGCAGCCTTTGGGGCGAACGTCGTTCTCGTCGGCGACGAAGCCCGCATCCGTCCGTTGCTGCACGGTGCGACCGGCGAACGCGTTGCCGTGGTGCATGCGCCCGAGGCCGTGCCGATGGATCAGCATGCATCGCAGGCGCTGCGCGGCTCGGAGCGGACCTCGCTTGGACGGGCCGTCGAAATGATGAAATCCGGGGAGGTCGACGGCGTCGTCTCGGCCGGGAACAGCGGCGCTTTTCTCGCAATCTCGCTCGTAAAACTGCGGACGATCGAAGGCATCGCGCGGCCGGCGATCGCGACGGTCTGGCCCGCGCTCAACGGACCCTCCGTGCTACTCGACTCCGGAGCCAACGTCGATTGTCGGCCGGAATGGCTCGTGCAATTCGGGATTATGGGGAGCGCGTATGCACGCGCAGCATTGGGTATCGAACGACCGCGCGTTGCCGTTCTCTCCGTCGGTGAAGAGCGGACCAAGGGCAACGCAGCGGTTCTTGAGGCCGCGGCGCTCCTCGACCGAGCGCCGGTCCATTTTATCGGAAATATCGAAGGAAAAGATATGTTCCATAACGTGGCCGATGTCATCGTTGCCGACGGGTTCGTCGGGAACGTCGTCTTGAAAACATGCGAGGGCATGATCGCCGATCTCGGCTCGATTATGAAACAGGAGCTCTTAGGCGGCGGGCTCGCCGCGAAGCTCGGCGCGGCGCTGCTTTTGCCGCGACTCCGCGGGCTACGCAAGCGATACGACTACGAGACCTACGGGGGAGCGCCGCTCCTCGGTCTACGGGGAAACTGTATCGTCTCGCACGGACGTATCAGTAGAAACGGGATCAAACATGCGATTCGCGCGGCGATCGAAGAGGCGCGCGCCGATGTGGTCGGAAAGATCGCTGCGCTCGTCGCCGGCGAAGCAGTGCCGAGCGCATAATGCCGATTCATATCGTCACCGACAGTACCGCCGATATCGATCCGGCGCACGCGCGTGAACTCGGGATCAGCGTCGTACCACTCTTCGTCGTCTTCGGTACTGAATCGCTGCGCGACTATATCGATATCTCGCGCCGACAATTTTTCGATCGACTCAAGAGCGATCCGGTCTTGCCGACGACCTCGCAACCGAGTTCGTCGATGTTTCGAGAGGTATTTCTGGCCGCTGCCGAACGCGGCGAAGATGTCATTTGCATTTCGATCTCCTCGGCTCTCTCGGGGACCATAAACGCGGCCCGCGCCGCCGGCGAGAATATCGATGGCGTTCGTATAGAACTCTTCGATTCGCTCAACGCAGCGGGTGGGTTGCAGCTTTTTGTCGAGGATGCCGTACGCATGGCCGCCGAGGGCGCATCGGTCGACGAGATCCTCGCGCATCTCCACGCAATGCGCGAGCGAACTCCGCTCTTCGCAACGCTTCCGGATCTCTCGCACGTGCAACGCACCGGTCGAATCGGGCGGGCGGCGGCGGTGCTCGGCGGCTTGATGAAGATCGTTCCGATCCTGACGCTTGAGGCCGGGGCGGTTGTCTCGCGCGCCCAGGTGCGCACCTTCAAGCGCGCGCAGGAAACGATGGTCGATCTCGCCTGCTCCGACGACCGCGTTGGGGCGAACGCACGCTTTCGCGTCATCCACACCCAAGCCCCCGATCTTGCAGAGCAGATGCGGGAGCGGATTATCGAACGCTGCGCCGGTCGCGACATTTCGATCGATGTCGTCGAAGCGGGCCCGGTCATCGCCGTGCATGCCGGTGCCGGAGCTATAGGCGTCGTCGTTACCGACGCCTATCCCGGTCGATCTACTGCAGCACCTTCGTCGATTTAGAAAGGAAGATATCGATGCCAGTTTCGGTCGTCACCGATAGCACCTGCGATATGTCGCGCGAGATGGCAGCGAAATACGGTATCGTGCAGGTGCCGCTTTACGTCATTTGGGGAAACGAACGCTTTCGCGACGGCATCGATATCACGATGGAAGAGTTCCATCGTCGGTTGATGAGTTCGAAGGAAAATCCGATCACCGAAGAGCCCTCCAGCGATGAGTTCGCCGTCGTCTTTCAGAAAGAGATCGATGCAGGACGCGACGTGATCTGTCCCACGATCGGGTCGAAGCTCTCGAAAACCTTTGCATCGGCGAGTGAAGCCGCGCGGCGCTTTCCCGGCAAGGTCGAGGTCGTCGATACGGAGACGTTTTCCGGCGGCTTGGCGCTGCACGCGATGCTTGCGGCGGAACTCGCGAAGGCTGGGGTTCCATTGCAGGAGATTGCGGCGCGCCTACGTTCGAAACTTGCAACCCAACGCGGCAACATGGTCCTCCCCGACGTTACCTTTCTCGGCCGGAGCGGTCGCTTGAATAAGGCCGTCGTCTCGCTCGCGCAGATGATGCGCTTGAGCCCGATTCTCCAGCTCAATCACGGCGTGGCGGAGTCGGCGACGCAAACGAACGATTTCGAGAAGTCGCGGCGGCAATTGATTAGCATCGCACTACGCAGCCTCGCCAATACGTCGAAGATTCGTTTTATGGTTGGAGCGGTCGATGCCCCGGAGCTGGCAACCGAATTCGAAAAGGAGATCCGCGAAAAGCTCATCGGCGGCTGCGAGTCGCTCTTCGTTTACGCCTGCGGCCCCGTCGTCTCTACCAACTCGGGTCCGCGAGCCTGCGCCGTCTTTTCGATGCCGATTGACTGATGAAGCGCTCGGCGGCGTTTACGTACATTTGCCGTTCTGCCCCTATATTTGCCCGTACTGCGACTTCGCGAAGTGGCCGCTACGCCGCAGCGATGCCGACCGTTATTTAGCGGCACTGCACCGCGAGATCGCCGAGAGCGAATCGCGCCGTGCCGAGAACATTTTTCTCGGCGGCGGGACGCCGAATGCCTACGACGCGGTGAAAATCGTGGAGCTGGTGGCGCGACTGAACGAGCGCTTCCCGGCGGCGGCTTCGCAGCGAGAGACGACCATCGAAGTGAACCCCGACGCCGTTCGCCCGGGCGATATCGACGCGTACGCGCGCGCCGGTATCAACCGCCTATCGATCGGCGTGCAGTCTTTTCGCGAAGAAGAATCGCGAGCGCTCGGTCGCCGTCATTCCAACGCCGATGTCGAGCGTTGCGTGCGCGACGCGCGCGCCGCCGGAATACGCTCGCTCTCGGTCGATCTCATCTTCGCGCTTCCCGGCCAAAGCGAAGCCGACTGGATGGAATCGCTCGACGCGGCAATCGCGCTGGGCGTCGATCATTGCTCGACCTACGGCCTTACCATCGAACCGGGAACGCCGTTCGAGCGGCTCTCTGCCCGTGCTCCCGATCGATTCGCCGACGAGGAGCATGAAGCGCGGCTCTACGAGATCGCGATGGATCGTTTGGGCGCCGCCGGTTTCGAACACTACGAAATCAGTAATTTTGCGCGCCCGGGGCACCGCAGCCGCCATAACGGAAATTATTGGAAGAACGGAAGCTATCTCGGACTCGGCGTCGGGGCCGCCTCCTACTTGGAGGGCGAGCGTAGCACCGCAAGCCGGAGCCTCACCGCGTACATGGAGGCCGTCGAACGAGGTGAACCGGTGCCGCGCGACCGGGAGCGGCTCGAGGGCCTCGCTCGTTTGGGCGAGGCGATGATGCTGGCATTGCGGACCGCACAAGGGGTCGATGCGTCAGCCTTTAATCAACGATACGGCATCGATCCGCTCGTAACGTATGCTTCCACCATCGCCGAATTTATCGAGGCCGGGGTGTTGGAACGCAGCGGCGAGCATCTCCGTTTAACGCGGCGTGGCCGATTACTCGCCAATACCGTCTGTGGGGCCTTCGTGACGCTCGAGTGAAAACGACAACTCTCTCCTCGACGCTTCTGCGCGCGATCTTCGCGGTTCTTTTCGCCGTCGCCGGCTTTCTCGTCGGCCAAGAGGCGTATCTGCGCATTCTGACCTTCCATACGGCGGGTTCGGGGGTACAGATTCTCTTGGATATCGGCGCATCGGTGGTCGGCGCGGTCTTGGGAATTTTTCTCGCGCCGGTAGCGCAGTCGCTCTTTGAAGAAGAGGCGCGTGCAGTCGAACGTTCGGTGGAACGGCTCGCTCCCTCGGAACTCGTCGGCGGTGCTGCGGGGCTCATCGTCGGCTTGGTTATCGCCTATTTAACGAAGAGCATTTTCTTCGAGTTCGTCGGCGTCGCCGGGAAGACGGGAAGCTTGATTGCGATCCTGCTCTACCTCATCGTCGCCATGTTTATCGCCTACCTCGGAGCGCGTATCGGGGCGAAATTACGGATCGTTCCGCTTCCACCTTCGCTGGTCTCGGGGCTCTCACCGAAAGTGCTCGATACCTCGGTGATCGTCGACGGACGCATCGTTGAAGCGATCAAGAGCGGATTCCTCGAAGGGCCTTTCGTGCTTCCGCGCTTTGTCTTGCGCGAGCTCCAACAGATCGCCGATTCGGCGGATGCGCTGAAGCGCGCTCGCGGCCGTCGTGGCCTCGACGTGCTCGGTCGATTGCAAGAGGTCGCCGGTCTCGAGGTGGTCGATCGCGATTATCCCGAGCTCGCCCCGGGAAACGTCGACGCAAAGCTCGTCCGTTACGCTCGCGAATTCGGTGCAAAGATCGTAACGAACGATTACAACTTGCAACGCGTTGCGCGCGTTGAAAACGTCCTGACGCTGAACCTGCATGAGTTAACGGCGGCGCTCAAGCCGGTCGTACTCCCGGGCGAAGAGATGCGCGTCCACGTCGTGCGCGAAGGGAAAGAACCGCATCAAGGGGTTGCCTATCTCGACGACGGCACGATGGTCGTGGTCGAACGCGGTCGACGCCATCTCGGCGATCGCCTCGACGTCATCGTTACCAGCGTTCTGCAAACCGTTACCGGCCGGATGATCTTCGCGCGCCCGAAGGGCGAAGAAGAAGGCGAGGAATAGTGCGCTGGGCCGGGTTGGTGGTGGCGGCGGGTGAAGGCCGGCGTTTCGGCGGCTTCAAACAATTGGTCGAGATCGCCGGTCGTCCGATGCTCGCGTGGTCCCTCGATGCGCTCGCCGCGGTGGCCGCGTTCGAAGTTTTCGTCGTCGTGACGGCTCCGGAGGCGTTCGATGAGGTCGAACGCGTCGCGCGGCCGATTCTCGGCGAGCGTTTCTTACCGTTGGTCGCAGGTGGAGCGACGCGCCAAAAGAGCGTTTGGAACGGTCTGCAGCACCTTGCAGGGCGTTGCGACGCGGTAGCGATCCACGACGGAGCACGGCCTTGCGTAACGTCCGAGGATATTCGTGACGGGATGCGCGAGATTGCGCCGGGACGGGCGGCGCTGCTCGCGGCGCGCGTCGTCGATACGCTCAAAAAAACCGAGGATGGATCGACGGTGATCCAAGCGACGTTGCCGCGCGAGAACGTGTGGGCGGCGCAGACGCCGCAGTTTGCAACCTATACGGATCTGCTTGCGGCTCACGAACGCGCCGCGCGCACCGGGATCGAGGCGACCGACGATATCGCGCTTCTGGAAGCGCTCGGCGTTCGCTGTTCAGTCGTTCCATCGACGGCGCGGAATTTGAAAGTGACGCAACCATGCGACCGCGATCTCGCCGCAGCGATTCTTTCCGCGCGCGCGCGCCGCGCGGAGTCTTTGCGATGATACGTTTCGGCCACGGGTTCGACGCTCATCGGCTTGTCGCGGGACGTCGCTTGATCTTAGGTGGGGTCGATGTCCCCTTCGAGCGAGGAGCGCTCGGGCACTCCGATGCCGACGCGCTGGCGCACGCGGTCGCCGATGCTCTCCTCGGATCGCTCGCGCTGGGCGATCTGGGAGCGCATTTTCCCGATAGCGACCGGCGCTGGAAGGATGCCGATTCGTTGGTTCTCTTGGCGGCATGTGTGGACTTGGTGCGCGAACGGGGCTATCGGGTCGGCAACATCGATGCGACCATCGTCGTAGAGCGCCCGCGGCTCGCGACCTATACCGAGCAGATGCGCTGCAACCTTGCCGCTCGATGCGGCGTCGATGCAAGTGCCGTGAGTGTAAAAGCAAAGAGTAGCGAGGGTATGGGGTATACCGGTGACGGAACGGGGATCGCCGTCTATGCCGTTGCGAGCGTGGAGAAGATCGAGCCGTGAATGCAAACGTAACCGCGCTTGCGCGCAGGATGCAGGAGTGGGGCCTCTTGGAGAGTCCGGTTCCCGATGCGGCGTACCGTTGGATCGAGACCTTCCTCGAAGCGTACGGCGAGCGGCTCGTCGATCTCGACCGCGCCCGGCCGCTCGTGCTTGCGTTGCGAGCGGAATCCTGCGTCGTACCGGCGCTCGAACTCGAGCGTCTACGCTCTCGCGAGGTACTCTTTTTTCTCGATGCCGTCGCGCAATATGTCGATGCTCAGCCCGAGTTGCGGGGGCTGCCGCTCGCTCACGACCTTCCGATCATCGGCGAGGAGTTCGGTCTCGGAGCCGAGGATGCCGTCGACAGCGTTCGTATGGCGCTCACCGGACTGCGCGACGACGTGCCGCTCGAACTGCTTTTCCCGTTACTCGGCCACGATCGCATCATGATTCGCATCGGGGCGATTAACGCGCGGCTGTTGCACGGTCGTGGTCTGGAACCGATTGCATTCGGCCCCGACGGTGCGCCGTTCGAGCCGATCCACGGAAAGCGACCGCAGTAGATGCGTTTCTTTCAGACTATCGCAGCGGATTTTCGCGCCCCGCTCGAACGCGATCCGGCGGTGCGCGGGCCGATCGACGTGCTGCTCTCGTATCCCGGCTTTCACGCGTTGCTCGCGCATCGTTTCATCCACATTTTGCATCTCTGGAAGATTCCATTGCTCCCGCGGTGGCTCGCGCACGTGGTGCGCTTTCTTACCGGGATCGAGATCCATCCGGGAGCGACGATCGGCAACGGCGTCTTCATCGACCACGGCATGGGTGTCGTGATCGGCGAGACGGCGGAGGTCGGCGACGATTGCACGATCTATCAGGGCGTCACACTCGGAGGCACGAGTCTCTCGCACGGCAAGCGTCATCCGACGCTCGCGCGGAATGTCGTTGTCGGCGTCAACGCGGCGGTGCTCGGTGCGATTACCATCGGCGAGAACACGAAGATCGGCGGCGGCTCGATCGTCGTTCGCGACGTCCCGGCGAATGCGGTGGTCGTCGGCGTGCCCGGGCGGGTTGTTTTTATCGACGGTGAGCCCGTTCGCGATGCCGGCGAACCCCCGCGCGTCGTCATGCCCGATCCCGATGCCGTCCAAATCGCACAGCTCCAGACGCGCGTAGCTCAACTCGAAGGGCGCCTACGGGCGTTGGAACGTTCGCAAGGAAACGACGATGCCGCTGCAGCTCTATAACACGCGGACTCGCCGCGTCGAAACGTTTCAACCGATTCGCGAGGGTGAGGTCTCCATCTATGTCTGCGGTCTCACGCCGTCGGCGCAGGCGCACCTCGGGCACGCTCGCTCGTTTCTCTTTTTCGATATCCTGCGCCGGTATCTTGCGTTCTCCGGGTATCGGGTCACCTACGTGCAGAACGTTACCGATATCGACGACCGGAGCATCGCGGCCGCGCATCGGCTCGGCACATCGTGGCGCGAGATCGTCGCCGGATATTATGCCGACTTCAAAAGCTCCATGCGTCGCTTGGGTGTGCGCGAACCCGACAAAGAGCCGTATGCGACCGACTTCATTCCGCAGATTCGTGAAACGATCTCTGCCTTGATCGAGCGCGATTATGCTTACGTTGCAAGCGACGGAATCTATTATCGGGTCGGAAAGTTCGCCCGCTACGGCGCGCTCTCTAATCGTAATATCGACGAGCTCGAAGCGGGTGCGCGTATCGAGATCGACGAGGCGAAGGAGGAACCGCTCGATTTCGCTCTCTGGAAATTCGCAAAACCCGGCGAACCGCATTGGCCGTTCGAACCATACGGCGACGGGCGGCCGGGCTGGCATATCGAATGTTCGGCGATGTCGCACGCACTGCTCGATCCGCAGGGAACCGGCTTCGATATTCACGGCGGCGGGGCCGACTTGATCTTTCCCCATCATGAAAACGAGATCGCGCAGAGCGAACCGTTGATGGAACGGCCGCCGATGGCGAAATTTTGGCTGCACGGCGGCCTGCTGCTCTTCGACAATCGAAAGATGAGTAAATCGCTCGGCAACTTCGAACCACTTACCGATGTGCTCGACCGTTACGATCCGCAAGCGATTCGCCTCCTCTTCCTCCGTACCGGCTACGGAAAGGTCATGAACTTTACCGAGGAGGCGATGGCGGGAGCGGTCGCTACGCTGGAGCGCCTCCGCCGCGACTACCGGGCGTTGCATGAGGCCGCAGCGGGAAGTGACGGCGCGACGGCGACCGGCGGCGCGCTCACGGCGCGCGTCGTCGCGGCGCTCGACGACGATATGAACACCGCTGCCGCGTTACGAGAGGTTCTCGCCGCCGCGAGTACCCCCGCCGACGGCAACGCGCGGGAGCGTTTGAGCGAGCTCGGCACCGTCTTGAATCTCTTAGGCATCGAACCTGACGAGCGTTGGATGGCGGCTCCGGAGGAGCTTCCGTTGCCGACCGATCTCGCGCTCGCGCTTCGTTCGGAGATCGCCGAGCCGTGGCTCGACGGAATCGACGATGCGCGCGCGGCGCTCGACCGCGTTATCGCCGAACGACTCGCCGCGCGTGCGAGCAAAGATTGGGCGCGCAGCGATCGCCTCCGCGATGCGCTTGCGCGTTGCGGAATCGAAATTAAAGACGGTAAGGAGGGTTCGGCATGGAGCGTCGTCCGCTAGCACGAGGGCGGGTGAAAGCTCCGCTCGATTTCGACGACGTCATTTACGGCATCCACGCCGTCTCGGAAGCACTTGAGGCCGGAGAATCGATTCTCGCGCTGCACGTTGCAAGCGATCGCGCTCGCGATCCTGCGCTGCGTGCGCTGCTCTCGGTCGCCGAAGAACGCGGGCTGCGCGCGCGTTTCGAAGGGCGCGAGTTTTTTGCGCGGCTCCCATATAAGGCACATCAAGGCGTCGTCGCGCGCAGTGCACCGTTTCCTTATGCCGATCTCGAGGACGTCCTGACGCCGCGCGACGGAGCGCCGCTGCTGGTCGTCATCGTCGACCATCTGACCGATCCGCATAACGTCGGCGCGATCGTTCGTACCGCGGCGTGCATCGGGGCGAACGGCGTCGTTCTGCCCGACCGTCGGAGCGCCGGCGTCAATGCGACGGTGCGCAAAGCCGCGGCCGGAGCGACGGCGCGCATACCGATCGCTCAAGTGACCAACATCGCGCAGACGATCGCTTCGATGAAGAAGCGCGGGCTTTGGATCGCGGGGGCGGAGGCCGGCGAGGGAGCGCTGCCCATGTACGATGTCGATCTCCGTCGCGATCTCGCGCTGGTCATCGGGGCGGAAGGGAGCGGGCTTGCCCCATTGGTAGCGCGGAACTGCGATTTCCTCGTGAAGATCCCCATGCTCGCCGGGGTCGCATCCCTCAACGCCTCGGTCGCGGCGGGAGTGCTCCTCTACGAGGCCCTTCGCCAGCGTCGATTCCCAGTTGCGGCCGAGCTCGAAGGATAGAAAATCGCCCGGATACGGCAAAAACGCTTGACGGTGGAGGGGAGCCCTTCTATACTCCGACCCGTGCGACGCGCTCGACGGGCTCCGGCCCGCGTCATGCGTCCACGCGTCCTAGACGAGGCAGATACCACCCATGGCAATGACCCAGCCGGCCCCTGCAGGGCTGGACTATCACGAACGCGGCGACGAAGATCTCGTTGCGACTGCAAAGAGCGGCGATAGCCTTGCGATGGAGTTCTTACTCAACAAATACAAGAACTTCGTGCGCATCAAGGCTAAGAGCTACTTCCTCATCGGCGCGGATCGCGAGGATATCATCCAAGAAGGCATGATCGGCTTATATAAGGCCGTCCGCGATTTCAAGGCCGATAAACTTTCGAGTTTTCGCGCCTTCGCCGAATTGTGTATTACGCGCCAGATCATCACCGCGATCAAGACCGCGACGCGTCAGAAGCATATTCCGCTCAACCAGTATATATCGCTGAACAAACCGATCTACGATGAAGACAGCGAACGGACGTTGCTCGACGTTATGCCGGCGCAGAAATCCGGCGATCCCGAGGAGTTGGTCGTAACGCAGGAGGTCTCCGACGACATCCGCCAGCGTATTCGCCAGAATCTCTCGGATCTCGAATCGCAGGTTCTCGAATCCTATCTCGAAGGAAAGAGTTACCAGGAGATGGCGCGCGATCTCGGCCGCCATGTAAAATCGATCGACAACGCGCTCCAACGCGTCAAACGCAAAATCGAAAAAAACCTCGCGGAGTTCGAGTTTAAGTAACGGCTAGTAGGTGGAAGTGTAGGGCGGCTCGCTTGGGTCGTGAGTTAATCGCTCGCCGCTCCCACACTTCCACCCTTCGTCGTTTTGATCTCTCCCGTCGCGCTCAATAATTCGACGACCCGATCGTAGACGCGTTCGCGATCCTCGAGCGGATCGACGACGAGGATCTCGCTTTCGCGACCATCGCTCGGCGCGATGCAGACCGTTACCAGTCCCTTCGCGCAGACGTCCATACAGGATGTCGAAATCGCTCGAATCGGCCCCCATCGGCCGCGCTCTTTGAGCGTGGCCTTGAGCCAGTCGCGCAGGCGGAACTCTCCGTGCCGCGCTGCGATCTCCGGCGTCTCCTCGGGGATACGCTTCGTCGAACAGCGTTCGCAGACGAGCGCGAGGCCGCCCGAGCGCCACTTGGGACGTACGCTTTGCATGAAGGGTCTCCCGGGCGAAAGCAATGGAGCCGACGGTGGGACTCGAACCCACGATTGGCAGTTTACAAAACTGCTGCTGTAGCCGCTGAGCCACGTCGGCGGAGAGCGCGAGCTTCCACGCCTCTCGCACGCACCCTCCGAGGAAGCTCCGGGTGGAGCGTCGCCGAGGAATTTGTCGAGAGTCGTTGCGAGGAGTCTTGGGGTTTGGTATCGTACCGTCCGGAGCCGTCGGCAGACGGTCGCGTGGGTAGGTGGTCGAGTGGTTAAAGGCACCGGACTGTAAATTCGGCGCGCGAAAGCGCTACGCTGGTTCGAATCCAGCCCTGCCCACCACGCGGGCGTTGCATAGTGGTAGTGCTTCTGCCTTCCAAGCAGACAGCGCGGGTTCGATTCCCGCCGCCCGCTCCAACGAGGAATGCCGTTGTAGCTCAGTGGTAGAGCACGTCCTTGGTAAGGACGAGGTCATGGGTTCAATCCCCATCAACGGCTCCAGCCTCGTTCGGGGTGCATGCATCCGAGCGGTGCGTTTCGACGTTCTTTACGAACGTATGAACGAGCGCACAACCTCCGAATTCCAACGTACCGACGCGCAATGGCGGGCCCAACTCGGGCCCGAGCGCTATCACATTCTGCGCGAGGCCGGCACGGAACGACCATTTAGCGGCTCCTTGCTCGCCGTCGACGCCGAGGGAAGCTATCTCTGCGGGGCTTGCGGTGCCGCGCTCTTTGCCGCCGACGCCAAATTCGAATCGCACTGCGGATGGCCGAGCTTCACGCGTCCCGAGGATTTGGAGCGCGTCCGGCTGATCGAAGATCGGAGTCACGGGATGATTCGCACCGAGGTCCGCTGCCGGCGCTGCGATTCCCACCTCGGGCACGTCTTCGACGATGGGCCGGGCCCGGAGGGAACGCGCTACTGCATCAACTCGCTCTCGCTCCAGTTCCAGCCGAAGTAGCGACGCCGCCTTTACGGAATCAAAACAAAACAGCTAGGCGCGCCCGCTTCGCTCCGACTGCTTCCTAAGATGTATCCGTGGAGAGCGGGGAAAAGATTAACCCTTCCGGAGGGAGGGGCGCGCTCGAAACGGAAGCGCGAGCATAGGATGGGAGCCGCCAAAAGTCACACGCTGCCCGTCGATCTCGGTGAGGTTCTCGAACGGATCACCGACGGGTTCTTCGTGCTCGACCGCGATATGTGCATCCGCTTTATGAACGGCGAGGCAAAGCGGCTTCTCGGAGCAGTCGGACGCGAGGTGGTGGGCATGCGGGTTCGCGATCTCTTTCCGACCTTCGCCAACTCGGTCTTTGAAGAGCAGTACCAGAAGGCCCTCGATACCGGTGCCCCGACCTCGTTCGTCGAGTACTCGTTAACCTCGTATCTCTGGTTCGACGTTAAGGCCTTTCCAGCACCCGATGGGATATCGGTCTACTTTCGCGATGTCACCGAACGGGTCGAGGCCGAGCGCGTGATGGCCGAGCGAAGCAATCAGCAGGCCGCGCTCATCGAATTCGGTCGCCTCGCGCTCTCGCAAGCATCGCTCGCGCGGGTGAGTGAGGATGCGTTGGAGCTGCTCTGCACCTACCTCGACGCGCCGGCCGCCGAGATGTATCGTTATCGCCCCTCGCTCGACCGCTACGACCGCGTCGGCGAACTCGGCGAGGCGGTCGCACCTCCGGTCAGCGACGGAGAGACGCTCGATTTTGCCGGGTCGGCGCAGATTCGTCGCGCCGAGGCGATCGTCGTCGACAGGCTGACCGAGGAAGCTCCGCTGCTCGACGCACGCGCGCGCATGGCGAAGGGAATTCAATCGGTGGCGTGCATTCCCATCGGCACCGAGAACGAACCGATCGGAATGATTGTCGTGGGAAGCCCACAGGCGAATTATTTTGATGAATCGCGACAACGGTTTATCGAAAGCGTCGCGACGACGATCGCGGAGGTCTTTCACAGCTCGCGCGCAACCGCGCAGACGCGCGAGATCCTCGATAGCATCACCGACGCTTTCGTCGCCGTCGATAAGGCGCTTCATATCATCTATGTCAACGAACGTTTGGCGCAGTTTTATCGAGCGAAGAAGGATGCCCTGATCGGGCGTCCGATGATGGACTTCGTCGAACCCTCATCAGAGAGCATGGTGCGTGCCGCTTTCGAAGAGGCGCTCGCAAGCCGCAAGCCGGTAACGTTGGAATTACGGTCGGGCGTGAACGGGCGATGGTACGATATGCGGATTTACCCCTTTGCCGACGGCCTGGCCGGATATATCCGCGATATCACCAACCGCATAAAGAGCGAGCGAGAGATTCGCGAACTCAACGCGACACTCGAACAACGGGTTGCAGAGCGCACGGTGCAACTCGAGGCGGCGAATAAAGAGCTCGAAGCATTCGCCTACTCGGTTTCGCACGATCTTCGTGCCCCGCTGCGCGCGATCGACGGCTTCAGTCAGGTCCTCGAAGAAGACTACGATGCGCTCCTCGACGACACGGGCCGCGGCTATCTCGGACGCGTTCGCTCTGCCGCCAAGCGGATGGCCGAGCTCATCGA
>JAJYHP010000077.1 GCA_021784715.1 bacterium | reverse complement strand
ATCATCTCTTCGAGCAGATGGTGGTGCTTCGTGTAGATCGTCGTCACTAAATCGCAGCCGTCGTCCATCGACATCTGCGGCTTCGTCGCGATCACCGATTCGATGTGTGAATAATAGGTGCTGTTATCTTCGCCCTTGATGGCGTAGGTCGGGATGCCGTACTCGCAGAGCGCCGCGGCGACGTCATCTTGCGTCGAGAGCGGGTTGCTCGCGCAGAGAGCGATCTCCGCGCCGCCCGCCTGCAAGGCGAGCATGAGGTTGGCGGTCTCGGTGGTGACGTGCAGACACGCGCCGATGCGGACGCCCTTCAGGGGCTTCTTCGCCTCGAAGCGCTCGCGAATCTGGGCGAGGACCGGCATGTAGGCTCCGGCCCAGGCAATGCGGGAGCGGCCTTGCTCGGCGAGCGCTCGATCTTTGACATCCCCCGCGAGGGTAACCGTTGATGACACGAATTTTCTCCTTGTTGAGACGAGGACGATGGTTTCGTAACCGAATAACTCTAGGCCCTGTGAAAACGCTCGACGACTACTTAAACCAACTTGCTTCCAGCGCCCCCACTCCGGGGGGTGGAAGTGCCGCCTGCCTCGTGGCCGCCCAGGGCGCCGCCCTGGTCGCCATGGTCGCCCGCATCTGCGTGGAGGGCAAGGCCTTCGCCCCCTGGCGCGACTGGTTCGCCGAGCGAATCGAGAACGCCGAGCGACTCCGGGCCGCGCTCTCCGAGGCCCGCCTTCGCGACGAGGAGGCCTACGGAGAGGTCGTCGCCGCGATGGCGCTTCCCAAGGGTAGCCCGGAGCAGGCGCGGGAGCGCAGCGAGCGCCTCCAGCGCGCCCTGGCCCATGCCGCCGCCGAGCCGCTGCGCGCCGCCGAGCTCGCGCTGCGCACGCTCGACGAGGCCCGTTTGCTGCTCGAACACCCCAACCCCAACCTGCTCAGCGATGTCGGCTGCGCCGGCGAGTTCGCCGCCGCCGGGCTCGCCGCGTCGGCCTATAACGTCCGCGTCAACCACCGCTACCTCCGCGACGAGCTGCTCGTCGCCCGGCAGCGCGTCGCGCTCGAACGCCTCGAGGCCCGTGCACGCGACGGCATCGTCGCGCTGCGCGCCGAGATCGTCGAACGCGGCCGTTAGCCCGCGGTTACCCGCTCGAGGAACGGAGCGAGCGCCGCGGCGTCCACCTCCATGCCGACGCCGCGCGCGTGATACCGAATATCGTGGAAGTCCGCCCCGGCGGTCGCAAAGAGACCGTATTCCCGGGCCTTCGCTTCGAAACGCGCGACGTCGTCCGCATCGTGAAGCGGATAGTAGATCTCGATGCCGTCGAATTCACCGACGCTGCAAAGTTCGTCGACGATGGCCGCATCGGCGACCCGGCCGGGATGGGCGAGCACCGCGAGGCCACCCGCCGCGCGTATCGCTGCGCTCGCGCGCTGCGGCGTCACGAAGGTCGAGGGAACGAAGCCGGGGCGCCCGCGCCGCAGCAAACCGCGGAAGGCCGCCTCGATATCGCTCGAAAGTCCGTTTGCAACGAGCGCGCGCGCGACGTGCGGACGCCCGAGCACCTTCGAACCCTGCGCGTGACGCTCGACGTCGGCCATCGTAATAGCGTAGCCGCCCGCCCGAAGCTGCTCCACCATGCGTTGCGCGCGGGTGAACCGATGCTCCCGGTTCTCGACGAGAAACGCCGCGAACGTGGGGTCGTCGATCCGCAATCCGTATCCGAGCACGTGCACTTCGGAGTTGCGATAGTACGTATTGATCTCGGTGCCCTCGATCACGCGCGCGCCCGCATGCGGCGTAAAGCGTCCGTAGGCTTCGAGCGTATCGTGATCGGTGATGGAGTAGGCCTCGACGCCGCGCTCGGCCATCATATCGGCGAGTTCTTGCGGCTCGAGGCTTCCGTCGCTACAAAGAGTGTGGGAGTGGAAGTCGACGATCACTCAATCGCAGCTCCACCGTGTATCGTACGGCGTTCGACCGCGATCGATATCCCGGTGCGTTCTTCATCGCCGATCGGCACCGAGATGAACGACGGGGTTCCGATCAAATCGAGCGCCTCGTTCTTGAGATAGGCGCGCGCGATCGCAAGCGCTTTCACGGCTTGGTTCACCGCGGCCGCGCCGACGGCTTGCACCTCGACGCCCTCGCGTTGGCGCAGCGCCGCGGCGATCGCGCCGGCGACGGCGTTGGGGTTACTCTTCGCCGAAACTTTGAGTGTGGCCGGGGTAAAGGGGTGGATGGTTTCGCCGTTCATGGAATGCCTCGTTGGAAGATGCGCTTGATGGAGATCGCTCGGCCCGAGCGGGTATCGAGGCAAAGAACCGCAGCACAGAGCTGTTTGGTTCCGCTTTTACAGACGGAAAAGCGATCCGAAAAACCCGTCAGAAAACGCGACAGCACCGCTTCGCTCTCCATACCGATGATACCGTCGCTGGGACCGGTCATCCCGAGATCGCTAATATACGCTGTGCCGCCAGGCAAAATCTCTTCGTCGGCGGTCTGAACGTGCGTGTGGGTCCCATAAATTGCAGAAACTTTACCATCGGCGAAGCGAGCGAGTCCCTGTTTTTCCGAAGTCGCTTCGGCGTGAACGTCGACCAAAATGCACGGCGTCACCGCGCGCATCTCCTCGATCTCGGCCTCCAACGCGCGAAACGGGTCGTCGACCGGCGGCATGAACGTGCGCCCCATCACGTTGATGATGCCCAACGTCACGTCGCCGACGCGCAGCGTTCCCGCGCCCTTTCCCGGCGTACCCGGCGGATAGTTCGCCGGACGAATCACGCGGTCGCTCCGCTCGAGAAACGCCTTGAATTCGCGTTTGTCGAACGTGTGGTTGCCCCCGGTGAGAAAATCGACGCCGCTCTCGAAGAGTTCTTCGACGGTAGCGGCGGTCAATCCGAAGCCGGCGGCGATATTCTCGCCGTTGGCGATGCAGGCGTCGATCTCATATTGATCGCGCAACACCGAGACGTAGCGTTTGACCGCATCCCGTCCCGGCGACCCGACGATATCCCCGATAACGAGGACGTTCAAACGATCTAACGGCGAGACGGTGCCTTTCCTTTCCGGCGTTGATTGAGAAAATAGACGAGCACGCGCTGTCCTTCGCGAAAGCCGATCAAACCGCCGGCGCGCGACGGGTCGCGCAGGCTCTCGACGGCGTAGAACGCCGCTTCGTCGGCGGCGGCACGATCTTCGTCGAGCGCGAGTTCCTCGGCCGGGCGGCTCCGCACCAACGCATCGCCGAAGCGCGTATCGAAGTAGGCGCAGAGCATCTCGAGTTCGTCTTTGCTGAAGGTTCCGCCGTCGCGGACCACCGTCACGAACGAGGTCGCACGATCCGCTTCCACGCGCACGCGCAGCGCGACGGGCTCTTCGCGCGAGAGTTCGAGAAAGCAAGCGCAGTGGTCGGCGATCGCTTCGGAGAGGGCTGCTTGGTTGGATTTTTCCAGTCGACCGCGAACTGCGAAGCCCAGTTCGAGCGTTCCATCATTTGGATGCGCTCGAAGCGACGCGAGCTCCGGAAAGCGCTCGAGGATCGCGCAAATATAGTTGACGCTCTCTGCTTGTGGGGGAATCGGACGAATCGACATGGATGACACTCTGGATTTGACGATGGGGGGTCGCCTAGGTACGACGCGCCCCGGGCGCTCACCCTTGCCGAAAGGGCTGCTGGGGCGGCTTTTTCTCCTTTTTACGCTCGGCAGCTCGCTTGTCTTCCTCTCCCAGGGAAGGGCCGAGGCGATCCCGGCCTTCGCCAACGGCCAGGGACTCTCGTGTACCGCCTGCCACACCACCTTCCCCGGCATGACCCCCTACGGCATGATGACGATGATGTCCAATTTTCAGGACCTCGACTATCGCAAGCAGCGGCAAGCCTTTCCGCTCGCGCTGCGCCTGCAAGTCGAAACGCTGCTCGCGAATAAATCGCACCCGGCATCGACGGTCGCGCAGACGCTCTCGATCTTAGGCGGTGGATTCATCGGCCCGCACCTCACCTGGTACGGCGAGCAGCCCATCGTCGATAGTGGCTTCCCCGGCGTGACCGAGCAGATGTGGCTTTCGTGGAACGGACTCTTCCACGGAAGCAACTCGATTCAGGTCGGCAAATTCCACACTCCGTTTCCGTTCATGCCGGCGCACGGCTGGACGCTCGGAAATTATCTGCTCGCAACGCAAACGACGGGACAGAATACGTTCAATCCCAACGACGCGCGCTGGGGCACTGCATTTAGCGGCATGACCGGCAACTGGATGTACAATGCATCCTGGCTCGCCGGGAGCGGCCCGATCGGCAGCGCGCTCGACTACAGCCCACAAGGTGGCCCGCGCACGCTCGATCTCAACGTCACCTATGGCGGCATGGTGAGGCCGTGGGCGCTCGGCGCCGTCGCGATGAAAGGCACCGCACCGCTCTTCAATAGCAGCGGGGCCTATGCGGCGGGCGATTCCTTCACCCGGCAGGGGCTCTATTACAGCTATCAGACGCGCTCGTGGTTCGTTCAAACGATGTACTATCGCGGCGAAGACGCGCGCCCCGATCTCAACGTCGGCGCGACGCCGTTCCGCGGAGCGATGCTCGAGATCGAACGCGATTTCGGCTGGCGCAATCACGTCTTGGTTCGTTACGACGTCGCCTCGAGCGACACGTTGAACCGGCAATACATCTTCGACGACGCGTACAACTTTCTCCCGAATCTCAAAGTCACCGGAGAGCTCGCGATGCAACCCGGCGCGAGCCCGTCGATCGCTTTCGCTTTCGATTGGGCGGGGCCGTTCCAACGCGGCAAACGCTATCTCTGGAACCCGCCGGTCGGCGTTCGCCTCGTCTCGGTCAAATCGGCGCCTCCGAGCGTCGGCATGACCGGCACGAACATGAAATCGATGCCCGGTATGAGCATGCCCGGTATGAGCATGCCCGGTATGAACATGCCCGCGAACTCGAACGCGCAGATCGAGATGGGCGAGCACCTCGTTGCGGCCAACGGTTGCAGCGGATGCCACGGCGCCACCTTCGGCGGCGGCGTCGGGCCGAAACTCTACGGCATCGAACACCGCCTCGCTCCCGCGCAGATCGCCGATTTCATCGCGC
The DNA here is from genome assembly GCA_021784715.1 of bacterium. Next base: position 24 of record JAJYHP010000077.1, on the reverse strand, counting down.
ATCCGCGCGCGCCGATGCCGAACT
>JAJYHP010000144.1 GCA_021784715.1 bacterium | reverse complement strand
GCAACGTCTCCCTAACCTATCCCAACGGGGTACGCGCACTCGACAACGTCACGCTCGAAATCGCGAAGGGGGACTTCCTCTTTTTGGTCGGGAGTTCGGGAACCGGCAAATCGAGTCTCTTGAAGCTTCTCTATCACGACGCCATTCCGACCCACGGCGAGATCGTCGTCGACGGCATCCGCGTCGACAAGCTCCGCGGCGCGCGCGTGGCCTCGCTACGGCGGCACCTCGGCGTCATCTTTCAAGATTTCAAGCTCCTCAACGACAAAACGGTCTGGGAAAACGTTGCTTTCGCGATGCACGTCACGGGGGCGCACACGCGCGAGATCGAGCGGCAGGTTCCGCGCACGTTGGATTTAGTCGGGCTGGCGCACAAGAGCCGCATGTTCCCGAGCGAGCTCTCGGGCGGCGAGCAACAACGCACCGCCATCGCGCGCGCGATCGTCAACAATCCAAAACTCCTACTCTGCGACGAACCGACCGGCAATCTCGATCCCGAGAACACGGCCGAAATTATGGACCTGTTGTTGCGCATCAACACCAAAGGCACCACCGTCGTGGTGGCGACGCACAACCAATCCGTCGTCGATCGGATGCGCAAACGCGTCGTCCGCCTCGAAGACGGACGCATTTTTACCGACGAAGAGCGGGGATTTTATTATCTTGGATTGGGGCAAGGTCAAGTTCTTTCTGGGTGAGGTGGGGCGCAACTTCACGCGCAACGCCGGCATGCAAGCCACCGCGATCGGCACCGTCGCGGTGACCGTCGTTTTATTGGGTCTTTTCCTCTTCGTGCGGCTAACGCTCGCCGGAGTCGGCGATCGCCTGCTCAAGCAGATCGAAATCTCGGTCTATTTCCATACCTCCGCAACGACCGCTCAAGAGAATCATTTGCGCGACGTCCTCCGCTCCGACCGTCGCGTCGCGTCGTTCACCTTCGTTCCCAAGGCGGAGGGGCTCAAACAGTTGCGCCGCCAGACCCAGGGCTCCATCGACGTCTCGATCCTCACGCAAAATCCGCTCCCCGATAAGTTTCGCGTGCGCGTGACCGACCCGTCGGAGGTCGCCGCGGTCGCCGATTCGCTGCGCGGCCAACCCGGCGTCGCAAACGTCGTCTACGGAAAAACGATCGTCGGTAGGTTGTTGCAACTCGGCGTCGTGCTGCGCCGGATCAGCATCGTGCTCATCGTCGCGCTCCTCTTCGTCGCCTCGATCATCATCTCGAATACGATTCGATTGACGGTCTTCGCACGTCGTCGCGAAATCGCCATCATGCAACTCGTCGGCGCGACCGCCACCTACGTGCGCATGCCGTTCGTCTGCGAGGGCGTGTTGCACGGATTGATCGGCTCGCTCGTCGCACTGGCGATTCTCGGCATCGGCAAGGCCGCGCTGTGGTCGAAGCTGGCGCTCGCGTTGCCCTGGCTCGAACTCAACAGCGCGCACGTAGCCCTGGCGCCGATCGCGTTCCAATTACTCGCCGTCGGCATCGCTATCGGCGCCCTCTCGTCGTGGTTTTCGATCGGCCGCTACCTGCGCACATGAGCCGTACGACGGGAGCACCCGGACACACGATTCTGGTCGTCGACGACGACGAGCAACTCCGTCGCGTTATCTCGACCAATCTCGAACTCGCCGGCTACAACGTCGAAATCTCCACCGATGGCGAAGACGCGCTCGCCCGCGTCGAAGATGCGCTTCCCGACCTGATCTTGCTCGACGTGCGCATGCCGGTGCTCGACGGCTTCGCCACGGCCCGCCGTTTGCGCGCCCACCCCAACCCGACGGTCGCGTCGGTGCCGATCGTCATGCTCACCGCACGGGGGGAGCCCGAAGATAAGATTCTCGGCTTCGAAGCGGGCGCCGACGATTACATCACCAAGCCGTTCGGACCGGCGGAATTACTCGCCCGCGTCCGCGCGCGCATCGTGCGCCACGAGGCCGATTCGTCGCTCTCGCCGCTGACGCGCTTGCCGGGAAACATCTCGATCGAGGCGGAGCTTCGGCGCCGCATCGCCGGGGAACAACCGTTTGCCGTGCTCTATCTCGACCTCGATAATTTCAAAGCCTTCAACGACGCCTACGGCTTCGGGCGCGGCGACGACGCGATCGTCATGCTCGCCTCGATCTCGCTCGACGCCGTGCGGCGGCGGGGAAATCCGGGCGACCTCCTCGGGCATATCGGCGGTGACGATTTCGTCATTCTCACCACCGCGGAGCGTTGCGACGAAATCGCGGAGGTCATCCTCGAAGAGTTCGACGAACGCGTCGGCTCGCTCTATTCCGAGAAAGATCGTCGCTCCGGCTTCGTCGAAACGCACGACCGGCGCGGTTCGCCGGTGCGCGTTCCGCTGATGTCGGTCTCCATCGCGGCGCTCTCCAACGAACGCCGCAAACTCACCGATTACGGCCAGATCGGCCTCATCGCCGCCGAATTGAAATCCTATGCGAAATCGATCGAAGGCTCGGCCTACGTAAAGGATAAACGACGTACGTGAAGCGCCTTTCTTCGTGCGCGCTTGCCGCAGCGATGTTGCTCTCGTTCCTCGGAGCGGGGCATTCGCAGATTCAAACGCGCATCCAACAAGAACGCATGAAAGCCGGCGGGCTCGCGAAGAAGCTCCAGGCGAAGCGCGCGCACCTCAACGCGGTCGCGGCGCGCGTGCAGAGCCTGAAATCGCAACTCGCGCAAACCAACGCCGAGATGTCGAGCGTGCGTTCGCAACTCGGCGCGCTCTCCGCGCAAGCGCGCTCGCTTCAGGCGCGCATTTCTTGGAACTCCATTCAATTGGCGGCGGCGCAGAAATCGCTCGCGTTTCAAGACGGTCTGCTGCGCAAGCGCTTGGTCGGCATCTACGAATACGGCGAACCCGACTATTTGAGCGTGCTGCTTTCGGCGAGCTCGTTCAGCGATTTCGTCGAACGCTGGCAAGACTTACAATTGCTCATCAAGGCGAACGAAAAGGCCGTCATCGCGCGGCGCGACGCCGAGCGAAAGGTCGCCACGGTCCAACGCGATCTCCAACGCATGCAGATCGCCCTCCAAGAACAACAGCAGGCGCAACAGCGCGCGCAGAACCGGCTCGCCGCCCTCGCCGCCGAGCGCGGCAACCTCGTCGCCGTCGCCGACCAGCAACGCCGCAGCGCCGCAGTGGAAGTGGCGACCTACGAAGAGCTGACCGCAGCCGAAGAGGCGCGCCTCGAAGCGCTCATCCGCCGTCGGCAGGCCGAGATCGCCGCCGAAGAGGCCGCGCGGCGCCGCGCCGCAGGCATCGCCGGGAACGCCGTCGCGCCGCACGGGCCGATCCACTTCACCTGGCCGGTGACCGGCATCATCACCTCGCCGTTCGGCTGGCGCAAGAATCCGTTCGGAAGCGCGCCGGAGTTTCATACCGGGCTCGATATCGCCGCCCCGATGGGCACCACGATCACCGCCGCGGCCTCGGGGACGGTCATGATGGCGCAATGGTACGGTGGGTATGGTAAATTTATTCTCATCGACAACGGTGACGGCTACTCCACTGCATACGGCCATCTCTCGGCGTTTTACGTGACCGCGGGGCAGCATGTGAAGCAGGGGCAAGCAATCGGTGCGGTCGGTACGACCGGATATTCGACCGGACCGCATCTTCACTTCGAGATCCGCATCAACGGAAAACCCGTCGATCCCGCCCCGCGCCTTCCGTAAGGCTTTCTTCCCTCTCGCCTGTAGAAACCGAGTCTCCGCTTGAACGACGCGCCAACCCCTCGCTCCCACCGCCTGCTGATCGCACTCATCGCCGTTATCGCCCTCGTTGCGGTGGCGTGGGTCGGCCTCGCACGCCTCCGCTCCGCGCGCGAAGCGGCGCGGCTCGCCGCGCTCCCCGGGGCGCAGACGCTCGCGACCGGCTTCGGCGATGTCGAGAGAAATTATTACGAACCGATTTCGGCTGCAACGTTGCTGCTCGGCGGAGAGAAGGGGGCTGCCGCTTACCTGCACGCGCACGGCATCGCCAAACCGGCGCCGATCGCGATCGCGCCGACCGGCGACCCGGTGCTCGACGGCGAGCATCTCGCCGACGCGCTCGACGCCGCGTTCCGCCTCGACGCACCGCATTTGAAAAAGGCCTCGCAACGCGAATTGGTCGATGCGGCGTTGGGCGGCATTCTCGCCGCTCCGCACGATCCGTACACCGTCTACCTCCCGCCGCGACAGTGGAAGCAACTCGATGAGAGCCTCTCCGGCGGAGATTTCGGCGGAATCGGCGTCTATATATTCCAACTCCGCGACGGGCGCATTTTATTGCAGCCGCTTCCCGGGCTCGCCGCATCGAAAGCGGGGCTCACCTATCCCGCGATCCTTTCCTCCGTCGACGGAAAATCGGTCGCGCACGTCGCCACCGATATCGTGCAACGTTGGATTCGCGGCCCGAAAGGCAGCACGGTGCGCTTGCAAATCGCGCCGTTCAACAAGCCGACACAGAAACGCGAGCTCTCGATCGTTCGCAATATCGTCATCGTTCCGACCGTCTATTCGCAGACGATCGACGGCTTCGGCTACATCCACCTCAGCGAATTCGGTGCGAATTCCGCGCACGAAATGCGCAAGGCGTTGCTCGCCCTCAAGGCCAAGCACGTGAAGGGCTACATTCTCGATCTGCGCGATAACGGTGGCGGACTCGTCGAGCAGGCGGTGAAGATCGTCAGCAACTTCGTTCCGAGCGGCCCCATCGTCTTTACGATCGATCGAAACGGCACCAAGGTCGAGAGCGAAGCGACCGGCGATGCGATCGCCGGGCTCACGCCGCTCGTCATCCTCGTGAACAAATTCACCGCGAGCGCCGCCGAGATCACCACCGGCGCCCTCCAGGATTACCACCTCGCAACGGCGATCGGAACGCGCACTTACGGCAAGGGCGTCGTCCAGCAACTCTACCTACTTCCGCAGGGAGGAGCCTTAAAAATCACCGTGGCCCGCTACGTCACCCCCCTGAACCGGGATATCAACCATAAGGGGCTCCAGCCCGATATCGTGGTCGACCAGCCGGTCGATGTACCCTTCGGCAGCCCGCAAGACAAGCAATTGCAGGCGGCCCTGGCACGTTTGAAGGCGCTGACGCGTTCTAACAAGCGATGAAACGACGGATTCTCACCGCGGTCGCCGCCCTCACGATCGCCGCG
>JAJYHP010000072.1 GCA_021784715.1 bacterium | reverse complement strand
GCAACGTCTCCCTAACCTATCCCAACGGGGTACGCGCACTCGACAACGTCACGCTCGAAATCGCGAAGGGGGACTTCCTCTTTTTGGTCGGGAGTTCGGGAACCGGCAAATCGAGTCTCTTGAAGCTGCTCTATCACGATGCGATCCCGACCCACGGCGAAATCGTCGTCGACGGCATCCGCGTCGATAAACTCCGCGGCGCGCGCGTCGCCTCGCTACGGCGGCACCTCGGCGTCATCTTTCAAGATTTCAAGCTCCTCAACGACAAAACGGTCTGGGAAAACGTTGCTTTTGCGATGCACGTCACGGGAGCGCACACGCGCGAGATCGAGCGACAGGTTCCGCGCACGTTGGATTTGGTCGGCCTCGCGCACAAAAGTCGCATGTTTCCAAGCGAACTCTCCGGCGGCGAGCAACAACGCACCGCCATCGCTCGCGCGATCGTCAACAATCCAAAACTCCTACTCTGCGACGAACCGACCGGCAACCTCGATCCTGAGAATACGGCCGAAATTATGGATCTGTTGTTGCGCATCAACACCAAAGGCACCACGGTCGTGGTAGCGACGCACAACCAATCCGTCGTCGACCGGATGCGCAAACGCGTCGTCCGCCTCGAAGACGGACGCATTTTTACCGACGAAGAGCGGGGATTTTATTATCTTGGACTGGGGCAAGGTCAAGTTCTTTCTGGGTGAGGTGGGGCGCAACTTCACGCGCAACGCCGGCATGCAAGCCACCGCGATCGGCACCGTCGCGGTGACCGTCGTTTTATTAGGTCTCTTCCTCTTCGTGCGTCTCACGCTCGCCGGGGTAGGCGATCGCCTGCTCAAACAGATCGAAATCTCGGTCTATTTTCATACCTCCGCGACGACCGCTCAAGAAAATCATTTACGCGACGCGCTCCGCGCCGACCGTCGCGTTGCGTCGTTCACCTTCGTTCCGAAGGCGGAGGGGCTCAAGGAGTTGCGCCGCCAGACCCAAGGCTCTATCGACGTCTCGATTCTCACGCAGAATCCACTCCCCGATAAGTTTCGCGTTCGCGTCACCGACCCATCGGAGGTCGCTGCGGTCGCCGATTCGCTGCGCGGGCAGCCCGGCGTCGCGAACGTCGTCTACGGTAAAACGATCGTCGGGAGATTGTTGCAACTCGGTGTCGTGCTGCGCCGGATCAGCATCGTGCTCATCGTCGCGCTCCTCTTCGTCGCTTCGATCATCATTTCGAATACGATTCGCTTGACGGTCTTCGCGCGCCGCCGCGAAATCGCCATCATGCAACTCGTCGGGGCGACCGCCACCTACGTGCGCATGCCGTTCGTCTGCGAAGGCGTGTTGCACGGGTTGATAGGCTCGCTCGTCGCTCTGGCGATTCTCGGCATCGGCAAGGCCGCGCTGTGGTCGAAGCTGGCGCTCGCGTTGCCTTGGCTCGAACTCAATAGCGCGCACGTGGCTTTGGCACCGATCGCGCTCCAATTACTCGCCGTCGGTATTGCGATCGGCGCACTCTCTTCCTGGTTTTCCATCGGCCGTTACCTACGCACATGAGTCGTACGGCGGGAGCACCCGGACACACGATTCTGGTCGTTGACGACGACGAGCAACTCCGTCGCGTGATCTCGACCAATCTCGAACTCGCCGGCTACAACGTCGAAATCTCCACCGACGGTGAAGATGCTCTTTCACGCGTCGAAGATGCGTTGCCCGACCTCATCTTGCTCGACGTGCGCATGCCGGTGCTCGACGGTTTCGCCACCGCTCGCCGCCTGCGCGCCCATCCCAACCCGACGGTCGCTTCGGTGCCGATCGTCATGCTTACCGCGCGGGGAGAACCCGAGGACAAAATTCTCGGCTTCGAAGCGGGCGCCGACGATTACATCACCAAGCCCTTCGGCCCGGCAGAATTGCTCGCGCGCGTTCGCGCGCGCATCGTGCGCCACGAAGCCGATTCCTCGCTCTCGCCGCTCACCCGATTGCCCGGAAACATCTCCATCGAGGCGGAGCTGCGGCGCCGCATCGCCGCCGAGCGGCCGTTCGCCGTGCTCTATCTCGACCTCGATAATTTCAAAGCCTTTAACGACGCCTACGGCTTCGGCCGCGGCGACGACGCGATCGTGATGCTCGCCTCCATCTCGCTCGACGCCGTGCGGCGACGCGGGAGCCCCGGCGACCTCCTCGGACATATCGGCGGCGACGACTTCGTCATTCTCACCACCGCGGAGCGCTGTGACGAAATCGCGGAAGTCATTCTCGAGGAGTTCGACGAGCGCGTCGGCTCGCTCTACTCCGAAAAAGATCGGCGTTCCGGTTTCGTCGAGACGCACGACCGGCGCGGGTCGCCGGTGCGCGTTCCGCTAATGTCGGTCTCCATCGCCGCGCTTTCCAACGAGCGCCGCAAACTCACCGATTACGGCCAGATCGGCCTCATCGCCGCCGAATTGAAATCCTATGCGAAATCGATCGAAGGCTCGGCCTACGTGAAGGATAAACGACGTACGTGAAGCGCCTCCCCTCGTGCGCGCTTGCCGCAGCGATGCTGCTCTCCTTCCTCGGAGCGGGGCACTCGCAGATTCAAACGCGCATTCAGCAAGAACGAATGAAAGCCGGCGGGCTCGCCAAGAAGCTCCAGGCGAAACGCGCGCACCTCAACGCGGTCGCGGCGCGCGTGCAGAGCCTGAAATCGCAGCTCGCGCAAACCAACGCCGAAATGTCGACCGTGCGGTCGCAACTCGGCACGCTTTCGGCGCAGGCGCGCTCTCTGCAAGCGCGTATTTCTTGGAACTCCATCCAGCTCGCGGCGGCGCAAAAATCGCTCGCTTTTCAAGACGGGCTCCTGCGCAAGCGCTTGGTCGGCATCTACGAATACGGCGAGCCCGATTATTTAAGCGTGCTGCTTTCGGCGAGTTCGTTTAGCGATTTCGTCGAACGCTGGCAAGACTTACAGTTGCTCATCAAAGCGAACGAAAAGGCCGTCATCGCTCGGCGCAACGCCGAACGCAAAGTCGCCACGGTGCAACGCGATCTCCAGCGCATGCAGGTCGCCCTGCAAGAGCAGCAGCAAGCGCAACAGCGCGCGCAGAATCGGCTCGCCGCCCTAGCCGCCGAACGCAGCAACCTCGTCGCCGTCGCCGACCAGCAACGCCGTAGCGCGGCGGTTCAAGTAGCGACCTACGAAGAGCTGACCGCGGCGGAAGAGGCGCGCCTCGAATCGCTCATTCGCCGTCGGCAGGCCGAGATTGCCGCCGAAGAGGCGGCGCGGCGCCGCGCTGCGGGCATCGCCGGGAACGCCGTGGCACCGCACGGACCGATCCACTTTACCTGGCCGGTGACCGGCATCATCACCTCGCCGTTCGGATGGCGCAAAAATCCATTCGGAAGCGCGCCGGAGTTCCATACCGGGCTCGATATCGCCGCGCCGATGGGCACGACGATCACCGCCGCCGCCTCGGGGACGGTGATGATGGCGCAATGGTACGGCGGATATGGTAAATTTATTCTCATCGACAATGGTGACGGCTACTCCACTGCCTACGGCCACCTCTCGGCGTTTTACGTGACGGCGGGGCAGCATGTGAAGCAGGGGCAAGCAATCGGTGCGGTCGGGACGACCGGATATTCGACCGGTCCGCACCTTCACTTCGAGATCCGGATCAACGGGAAGCCCGTCGATCCCGCCCCGCGCCTTCCGTAAGGCATTTCTTACCTCTCGCCTGTAGAAACCGAGTCTCCGCTTGAACGACGCGCCAACCCCTCGCTCCCACCGCCTGCTGATCGCAATCATCGCCGTCGTCGCCATCGTTGCGGTGGCGTGGGTCGGCCTCGCACGCCTCCGCTCCGCTCGCGAAGCGGCGCGGCTCGCCGCACTTCCTGGGGCACAAACGCTCGCGACCGGCTTCGGCGATGTCGAGAGAAATTATTACGAGCCGATATCGGCCGCGACGCTCTTACTCGGCGGAGAGAAGGGGGCAGCCGCTTACCTGCACGCGCACGGGATCGCCAAGCCCGCGCCGATCGCGATCGCGCCGACCGGCAACCCGGTGCTCGACGGCGAGCATCTCGCCGACGCGCTCGATACGGCGTTCCGTTTCGACGCAACGCATCTGAAGAAAGCGACGCAACGAGAATTGGTCGATGCGGCGTTGGGCGGCATTCTCGCCGCTCCGCACGATCCGTACACTGTCTATCTCCCGCCGCGACAGTGGAAGCAACTCGACGAGAGCCTCTCCGGCGGCGATTTCGGCGGTATCGGCGTCTATATATTCCAGCTCCGCGACGGGCGCATTTTGTTGCAGCCGCTTCCCGGGCTCGCCGCATCGAAGGCGGGGCTCACCTATCCTGCGATTCTTTCCTCGGTCGATGGAAAATCGGTCGCACACGTCGCCACCGATATCGTGCAGCGCTGGATTCGCGGCCCGAAAGGCAGCACGGTGCGCCTGCAAATCGCGCCGTTCAACAAGCCGACGCAAAAGCGCGAACTCTCGATCGTTCGCAATATCGTCATCGTTCCGACCGTCTATTCGCAGACGATCGACGGGTTCGGCTATATCCATCTCAGCGAATTCGGTGCTAATTCGGCGCACGAAATGCGCAAAGCGTTGCTCGCCCTCAAGGCCAAGCACGTGAAGGGCTATATTCTCGATCTGCGCGATAACGGCGGCGGACTCGTCGAGCAGGCGGTGAAAATCGTCAGCAACTTCGTTCCTAGCGGCCCCATCGTCTTTACGATCGATCGGAACGGCACCAAGGTGGAGAGCGAAGCGACCGGCGATGCGATCGCCGGCCTCACCCCGCTCGTCATCCTCGTGAACAAATTCACCGCGAGCGCCGCCGAGATCACTACCGGCGCCCTCCAGGATTACCACCTCGCAACCGCGATCGGAACGCGCACCTACGGCAAGGGCGTCGTCCAGCAACTCTACCTACTTCCGCAGGGAGGAGCCTTAAAAATCACCGTGGCCCGCTACGTTACCCCCCTGAATCGGGATATCAACCACAAGGGGCTCCAGCCCGATATCGTGGTCGATCAGCCGGTCGATATACCCTTCGGCAGCCCGCAAGACAAGCAATTGCAGGCGGCCCTGGCACGTTTGAAGGCGCTGACGCGTTCTAACAAGCGATGAAACGACGGATTCTCACCGCGGTCGCCGCCCTCACGATCGCCGCG
>JAJYHP010000061.1 GCA_021784715.1 bacterium | reverse complement strand
GCGTTTCGGTTTGACCAGAATCGCCGCCGAAAGTATGAACGACCGGAATTGGCGAAGGGTAACAATGCATTTGCGAGGTGTACGATGACGGAAACTCTTCAATACGAATCCAAGCTCTATGCCGATCGAGAGCATGCTGAACGAACGCTCGATAAACTTTTTGCTATCGGCTACCGCAACGATCGCATCAGTCTCATCCTCGATGAATCCGAACTTCCCGTGGATCGAAACTTCGAGAGCGATACTTCCCCGATGGCGGTCTCCGGAGGTTTCGGCGAAAACGGCGGAATGCTCGGTGCGGCGACCGGCGCGACGATCGGCGCCCTTATCGCCGCAGCATCGGCCGCTGCGTTGATCGCCGCGACCGAAGGCGTCGCCGCCCCGTTCGTTGCCGGGCCGTTGGTTGCGACGCTCGCGGGAGCGAGTTTCGGCGCGGTCGGCGGCGGCATCATCGGCGGCTTGCTCGAACTCGGAGCCGAGGCCGACGATTGGCGCGTAGGGCTGCGCAAGGGCGGCGTCGTCGTCGTGGTCGAGCTGAAATCGTCGGCCGATCGGGGAGCCGTTCGTCGAGCGCTCATGAAGTAGTGCCGTCGTCGGCGGCTACGCGTTTAGTCGATCCGTTTTTGAAAGCGCGTTACCGCGAAGACGAAGACACCCAGGCCGAGTGCCGCGAGCAGGGCGATCTGCGGCCAGAGGTAGTCGATGCCGACGCCCTTGATGATAATGCCGCGTACGATCGTCAAGAAATAGGTGAGCGGTACGAGATATGAGAGCGCGCGCAGAGCGACCGGCATGGCATCGACGGGAAAGATGAATCCGGAGAGCAGCATGCTGGGCATCAAGAAAAACTGAATGAGCTGCGTTGCCTGAATGTAGGTTTTGGCAACCGTCGAGACGAGTATGCCCATGCCGAGCGTGGTAAAGAAAAAGACCAACACCGTAAAATAGAGCAAAACCACGCTCCCGGCGATGGGAACGCCGAACCAGAAAATCGCCATCAAGAGGATCGCGGTGACGTTAATATAGCCGATCGTCATCAGCGGTAACATTTTCCCGAGCATCAGCTCCGACGAGCGAATCGGGCTCACGACGAGTTGCTCGAGCGTTCCCAATTCGCGCTCGCGCACGATCGTGCTCATGCTCAGGAACGTCATCGTAAACTGCATGACGAGCGCGAGCACGCCGGGGACGATGAATACCTCCTGGCGTAATGCCGTGTTATACCAAGCGCGCGCTCGAATGTCGACGCCGACGTGCGGTATCGGAATGCCGCGGGCAGCGATCGCTTTGCGCTCGATTTTCGCGCTGACGCTGCTGCCGATCGCTTGCGCGACCGAGAGACTGGTCCGCGCGGCCGTCGCATCCGATGCATCGACCGCGACCATCACCTGCGGCGTCTTTCCCTGATGGAGAAGCGTGGCATAATTCGGCGGAATGACAATCCCTGCGAGCGCTGCCCCGTCGGCGATCCTACGGACGACCCCGGCCATACTCGTCGCACGATACTTCATCGAAAAATACTGCGAGTTCGTGAATGCCTCGAGCAACTGCCGGCTTTCGGCGCTCTGAGAGAGATCCCAGACGACGGTCGGCTGGTAGCGAACGTCGCTGGAGAGATAACCGTAAAGAACGACCTGAATGAGCGGCATCAACATCGTCGCCGCGACGGTCCGTCGATCGCGAAAGAATTGCGTGTATTCCTTTAACGCGATCGTCCACGCGCGTCGCCAATTCATTGCGGTTGTACCACCGCCGAAAAAACGTCCTCGAGCGAGGGCAGCACGGGCGTGGCCGCTTCTGCCGGCAGCGCGCGCTCTGCCAGCGCTGCATTGAGGCGGTCGATATCGGCGGCGTCGGCGAGCGCTATGTGCAGCGACGAACCGTAGAGCCCGGCGCCGCGAACGAAGGGAAGATGCTCGACGGCATCGAGCACGCCGACCGTGTCGCTCGAAAGCACCTCGACCGTCGTGCCGATCTGCGGAAGGTGCTTGAGCTCTTCGGGCGTGCCGCTCGCAACGATGGTACCGTTATAGATCATTGCCAGCCGGTTGCAGTGCTCGGCTTCATCGAGATAGTGCGTGGTGACCATCACCGTGGTGCCTTCGTCGGCGAGGCCGACGATGATATCCCAAAATTCCCGGCGTGAGACCGGGTCGACCCCGGCGGTCGGTTCGTCGAGAAAAATCATCTGCGGCGCATGCAGCAGCGTGCAGGCAAGGGCGAGTCGCTTGCGATAGCCGCCGGGTAAGGTACCCGCGAGTTGTTCGCGACGCTCGGAGAGCCCGACGCGCTGCATCCACGAGGATATCCGCTCGTCCCGCTCGCTGCCGTTCATTCCGTAGAGCCCGGCATAGAAGCGCAAGTGCTCCTGCACCGTGAGGTCGGCCCATAACGTCGAACCTTGCGACATGTAGCCGATACGCAACTTCACCGCTTCGGGATCGCGTGCGACGTCGAAACCGAGGACCTCGGCGGTACCCGAGGTGGGCTCCAAGACGCCGCAAAGCATGCGAATCGTCGTCGATTTCCCCGACCCGTTCGGGCCGAGAAAGCCCCAAATCTCGCCGGCGGCGATATCGAACGAGATCGCGTCGACGGCGACGAAGGCGCCGAAGCGTTTGCTGAGCTTCTGCACATGGACGCTCGTCGTTGCGTTCACGCCGTCAGCCTCGCGACGAATGCGTCTTCCAACGAGGGCGGGACGGTGCGAAATACCGCATCCGCAATGCCGATCTCGCTCAGGCGGCGCTGAAAATCCGGGATAGTGTCGGCGGCGGAGGAGACGAGCGCGTGGAGCGTATCGCCGAACATCTCGACGCTTCGCACCGCGGGTGCGCCGTGCAGTGCGCGCCGAGCATCCCGGTATCGCGCGCAACGAACCTCCACGACCTCACCGTGCAGCCCGGCTTTGAGCTCCCCGGGCGTGCCGATACTCGCGATTTTTCCCCCGTTCATGAAGGCGACGCGCGTCGCACGCTCCGCTTCGTCCATATACGGCGTGCTGACGAATATCGTCGTCCCCGAGCGATTGATGCGGTAGAGAAGGCGCCAGAATTCGCGGCGTGAGACCGGGTCGACGCCGGCTGTCGGTTCGTCGAGCAGAATCGTGCTCGGCCGATGGATGAGCGTACAAGCGAGTGCGAGCTTCTGCTTCATCCCGCCGGAGAGCGCTTCGGCGAGTCGCTCGGCGAAATCGGAGAGCGAGAAATCGGCTAGCAACAACCGCGCGCGCGTTTCGAACTCGGCTGCGGGAATGCCGAAGATCTCGCCATAAAAGCGGAGGTTCTCCATAACCGAGAGATCGGGATAGAGGCTGAAGCGCTGCGGCATATACCCGATCGCGCTCTGCACGCGTTCGGTCTCGGTAACGACATCGATGCCGTCGACTGCTGCGCCGCCGCTATCGGGGGCAAGCGCGCCGCAGATCAGACGCATCAGGGTCGTCTTTCCCGCCCCGTCGGGGCCGACGAGCGCGAAGATCTCACCGCTCTCGACCTCGAGCGTCAGTCCGTCGACGGCGACCGTCGTTCCGAAGCGGCGCGCGATATCGACGAGTTTTAGTGCGCCGCTCATCGCTTATCCGTGAATGACCGCATCGGCGGGCAACCCGGGCTTTAAAGTTCCGCTCGTATCGGTAAATTGAATTTTGACGCGGAAGACGAGGTAGTCGATACGCTCAGCTTTCGTTTGCACGTTCTCCGGCGTAAATTCCGCATCGGTGGCGATCTCGGTAACCTTTCCGTGGAAGACCTTTCCCGGCATCCCGTCGACGGTTGCATCGGCGGCCATGCCGGTTTTAATATGCGGTAGGTCGGTCTCGCTGACGTACACGTAAAGATAAGGGTGGAGCAGGTCGCCGATCGTCACCACGGCGGCACCGGGTTCGATGAGGTCGCCGACCTCGAAGTTATGCGAAAGCACGACGCCGTCAAAGGGTGCGACGAGGTCGGTCTCGTGGAGCTGATCGAGCGCGAGCCCGACTTGTGCCTGCGCCTGTGCAACCTGCGCTTTTGCATCGGCGAGTTGAGCTGCCCGTTGTCGTACGAGTTCGTGCTCGGCCTTCGCGCTCTGAAACGATGCTTGCGCCTGCCCTTGCTGAGAACGCGATGCGAGAACGCCGAAGCGTCGTATTTGAACGTTGCGGAGATTCGCGCGTGCGAGCGCGACCGCATCGTTCTGCGCTTGCAGCTGCGCCGCGGCGCCTGCATACGCGTTGCGGGCATCGTCGAGCACCTGCTTTGCGATATCCCCGGTAGCAACTAAATTGCGATCGCGCTCGTAATCGAGCTTCGTACGGGCATAGGTCGCTCGCGCGGAGAGCAGTTGCGCTTGGGCTTGGTCGAGTGCGAGCACGGTGACGCGGCGTTCGATGCCGTAGGTCTCGTTCGCCGTGCCGACGTTGGAGCGCGCGATTGCGACGCCTTCGCCGGCCTGGTCGAGCGTTGCCGCGTAGTTGGCGTCCTGCAAGCGATAAGCGGCGCGTGCTGCCGCGACCTGCGCCTGCGCCGCACGCAGCGCGGCGCGTGCCTGCTCGAGCTTCAGCGTGGGGTCGAGGCTATCCAAGACCGCCAGCACCTGCCCCTTGTGCACCGCTTCGCCGTCGTGAACGCGGAGCTGCGTGAGTCGCCCCTCGACCTTCGATGCGACATCGCTCTGCGTCGCCTCGATCGTGCCCGATGCAGTGATGCCGTTCGGGGCGCGATGCCCGACGAGCAATGCGATGAGGAGAACGAGCGCGACGACGACAACCGCAACGATCGATTCACGGCGGTGGGAGCGGATCCAGAGCATCGCTATCGGCCCGTAAAGAGCCAGATGAGCATCGGGACCGAGGCGAGAAGCGCGAAGACCTGCGCGGCGACGATCCAGGGCCGGTCGAGCGGGTCGCGTGGATCGTTGCGGATCATACTACCGAAACTGAGGCCGGAGCGTTCGCGCAAAAGGGCTGCATAGACGATTGCACGCGCACGTTCGAGTGGGTCGGTTTGGGTCAGCCTCATAACGCTCTCCTGCTCGGTCCAGCATAGGATGGCACCGTGAAGGAGCTAAGAAGGCAGCGTGAAGGGCGAAAGCACCGTTCGGGAAGTTTTATTGCCGACTCCGTTGGGGCGGAGGCTGCGCGTTGCGTTCGATCGCGACGCGATCCTTGAGAGCGAATTCGTGGTACGTGCACGACGGCCGGCGGTGGCCCCCTATTCGGCATTCGGGCACGAGATCGAGCGGCAGGTCGGCGCCTACTTCGCGCGTCGGCTGGAGCGATTCGATCTTCCGCTCGTGCTCGTCGGGCCACCCTTCGCGCGCCGAGCCTGGGAGTTCGTCGCCGGAACGGCGTTCGGCGACCGGCTCAGTTACGGCGAAGTCGCTCGGCTTCTCGGTGCGCCACTCGCGCACCGCGCCGTCGCCGCCGCGATGTCGCGTGCGCCGCTCGCGCTTTTCGTGCCGGCGCATCGCATACTCGGCGCCGATGGGCGCGTGCGCGGCGCGGGGCCGCGCTCGCTGCGAGCCCGCCTGCTCGCCTTTGAGAGCGGCGGGGTCGCGGGGGAACGCGCGCCCTAAGCGCGTACCCTGCCGCCCATGCATCTCACCGCACTCGATTGGTGGATCGTCGTGCTCTCGTTAGGCGTGACGTTCGTTCCCGCGATCGTGCTCGCTCGCCGAGCGGGGCGCAATACCGGCGAGTTCTTCGCAGCGGGTCGGCAGGCGCCGTGGTGGCTGATCGGCATCTCGCTCGTCGCGACGACTTTCTCCACCGACACGCCGAATTTGGTCACCAACATCGTCCGCGAGGGCGGTGTTGCCGGAAACTGGGTGTGGTGGTCGTTCTTGCTGACCGGCTTGGCCACGGTCTTCTTTTATGCGCGGCTTTGGCGTCGAAGCGGCGTACTCACCGACCTCGAGTTCTACGAATTACGATATTCGGGCGTCGGCGCGCGCGCGGTGCGCGGCTTTCGCGCCGTCTATCTCGGCCTGCTCTTCAACTGGTTTATTATCGCCACGGTCAACCTCGCGCTCACGAAGATCTGCGGCGTTCTCTTCGGCTGGACGAACGTTGAAACGCTCGCGATTGCGGTCTGCGTGCCGATTGTTTTTGCCGCAACCGCAGGGCTCTGGGGCGTCATGGTCACCGACACGATTCAATTTCTGATCACCATGAGTTCGGCGATCGCCGCGGCGTACTTCGCGTTGCGGGCGCCGCACGTCGGCGGGCTCGCCGGGCTCTTCGCACAAATTCGTGCGGCGCATCCGCAGTGGCTTTCGTTCTTTCCGAACTTCAACGATTGGCCGACGGCGCTGGCGATCTTCGTGATTCCGCTGACGGTGCAATGGTGGTCGGTCTGGTATCCCGGCGCAGAACCCGGCGGTGGAAGCTACGTCGCGCAGCGGATGCTCGCGGCGCGCAGCGAGCGCGACGCGATGGGTGGGACGCTGGCGTTTCAAGCGATGCATTACGCGTTGCGGCCGTGGCCGTGGATCATCGTCGCGCTCGCCTCGACGATCGTCTATCCGACCGTCCACGATATCGCGCTGCGCTTCCCGCACCTGCAGCCGGCGTTGCTCGGAAACGATGTCGCCTACCCGGCGATGCTCGTTTTTTTGCCGGCCGGTTTTGCAGGCTTTATGGTCGCGGGAATTTTCGCTGCCTATCGTTCGACGATCGAAACGCACCTCAACTGGGGCACGTCATATCTCGTCCACGATCTCTACCGTCGCTTCATGGCACCGGGGCGCGACGAGCGACATTACGTCGTCGCCGGCCGGCTCGTCACCGTGCTCATCGCGCTCGGCGGCGTCGGCGTCACCTTTCTGCTCGGCACCGCTCGACAGGGTTTCGATCTGTTGCTCTCGATCGGTGCGGGAACCGGCTTGCTCTATCTTTTGCGATGGTTTTGGTGGCGGATCGATGCCGCAAGCGAGATTGCGGCGATGGTCGTCTCGTTTCTCATTGCGATCGCGTTCTTCATCGCCGGTAAACTCGGTCACGCCGTCGATCCGACGACCTCGTTGTTGATCGGCGTCGGCGTCACCACCGTTGCGTGGCTCGGCATAACGCTGCTCTTTCCGCCGAAGGATGAAGCAGCGCTCGTCGAGTTTTATCGACGCGTGCATCCTCCGGGCCCGGGTTGGAAATATCTGCGCGAGCGTTACGGCTTACCGCAATCGAAGGATTCGCCTGCGGCTGCGTTTGCGGGTTGGGTGCTCGGGCTCGCGGCGATCTACGGGGTGCTCTTTGCGACCGGCGCGTGGCTGCAGGCCGCTTGGTTGCCGGCCTCCGTGTGGAGCCTCGTCGGCCTCGCTGCGGCGTTCGGGCTGGTCCTGGTCATGCGCCGGCTGTGGGCGGGGGAGGAAGGCGCGACGGAGACCGAACGCTAACCTCCTGCGCGCAAATCCTCGTGTGCCGCGCCGTAAGTCGCGCGAGATACGAACGCCCGCTGCTGCGTGATACGAAAGGATATTCCGTGAAAGTTGTTCGCCGTACGGCCGCCGTTTTGGTGCTTGCACTCGCTGCATGCTCCTCCCAGAGCGCTTCGAAATCCGGCACTGCCGCGGGAGGAAGCGCGACGAGTGCACCGACGAAAACGATCGGCGTCTCGATTCAGAACCGCGAAGCGCAGTTTTACCAAGAGATGGAAGCCGGCATGACCGCCGAGGCAAAAAAATACGGCTACGCGCTCAACGTCGTCGATGCAAATCGCGATAACGCGCGCCAGCAATCGCAGGTCGAAGATTTCATCTCCAAACATGTCAACGCCATCGTTCTCACGCCGTACGATTCGAAGGCGATCGGGAGCGCGATCGTCGAGGCGAATCGAGCGAAGATTCCGGTCTTTACCGCCGATATCGCCAGCACGAGCAAACAGGGCGTCGTCGTCGCGCATATCGCGAGCGATAACGTCGAAGGCGGCGTCGAGGCGGGGAAACTCATCTGCAAAGCGATCGGCGGCGTCGGCGAGGTTGCAATCGTCGACGAGCCCGAGGTCACGAGCGTTCAAGATCGCGTCCGCGGGTTCAAAGAGTATCTGGCAAAATCGTGCCCGAAAGCGAAGATCGTTGCCGATGTCGATTCGGGCGGGCAACGCGATAAAGCGGCGAACGATGTCGGCGATATTCTCCAGACGCACCCGCACTTGCGCGGTATCTTCGGCATCAATGACGATTCCGCACTCGGCGCGCTGACGGCGGTTCGTGCCGCCGGCATGGCCGGGAAGGTCGCTATCGTCGGCTTTGACGCTACTCCCGAAGCCCGCACGGCGATTGCAAAGGGTGAAATGTACGGCGACGTCGTTCAGCACCCCGTTGAGATCGGGAAGATGGTCATCGACACGTTGCACGATTACTTCGCCGGAAAGATTCCGCCGAAAGTGGTGAAGGTGCCGGTGGGAACGTACACCGCGGCCGACGCGAAGAAGGCGCCGTAGTCATTCCCGAAGCGCCGCTGCTGGAGATGCGTTCGATCGGGAAATCCTTCCCGGGCGTTCGCGCGCTCTCCGACGTCTCGATCTCGCTTCGGCGCGGCGAAGTGTTGGCACTCGTCGGCGAGAACGGCGCCGGCAAATCGACCTTGATGAAGATTCTCTCCGGCGCGCAACCCGCCGATACGGGAGAGATCTTCATCGACGGCGAGCGCGTGCACATTGCATCGCCGCGCGATGCCGAGCGCCTCGGCATCGGCATGATCTATCAAGAGTTCACGCTCGTTCCGCAGTTCGATGCCGTCGCGAACATCCTGCTTGGGAAAGAGCCGCAACGCGGCCCCTTTCTCGACGACGTGCAGGCACGCAAGCGCGCCGCCGCGCTCGTTGCCGAGTTCGGCATCGATATCCCGCTGACGCGTCCCGTCGGGGAGCTCTCGGTCGGGATTCAACAGCTCGTCGAGATCGCCAAGGCGCTTGCGAAAAACGTCCGCGTGTTGGTGATGGACGAGCCGACCGCCGCGCTCTCCGAGCGCGAGATCGATCGACTCTTCGAGATCGTCGCGACTCTGAAAGCCAAGGGCGTCGGCATCGTCTATATCTCGCATCGCATGGAGGAGTTGGCGCGCGTCGCCGATCGCGTGACGGTGCTGCGCGACGGCGCGACGATTGCGACCCGGGCGGTCGCCGCATTTCCGATCGAAGAGATCTTGCAGGCGATGGTCGGGCGTCCGGTCGATGCGCGCTTCCCAGAACTGCCGGCGGTTGCAGCCGACGCGCCGATACGGCTCGCAGTTGCGGGGCTTCGTGCGCCCGCCGTTCGCAACGTCGCGTTCTCGGTGCGCGCGGGGGAGATCCTCGGGCTCGGCGGGCTCGTCGGAGCCGGGCGCACCGAGATCCTGCGCGCGGTCGCGGGGGCCGATCGCGCGACGGGCAGCGTGGCGATCGACGGGCGTCCGCTGCACGCTCGTACGCCCAACGACGCCATCGCCGCGGGGCTCGCATTCGTGACCGAAGACCGCAAGGCGCAGGGGCTCGTGCTGGGCATGAGCGTGCTGGCGAACACCACGCTCGCGCATCTCGACCGTTTTGCACGTGCGCTCGGATGGATGGATTCCGCCGCGGAGGAACGCGCGACTGAAGGGATGGTCGAGCGGCTGCGCATCCGCACCCCGAATACGGCGCAGCTGGTCTCGAATCTCTCGGGCGGCACGCAGCAGAAAGTGGTGCTCGCCAAGTGGTTGCTCGGCGAGCCGCGTGTCTTATTACTCGACGAACCGACGCGCGGAATCGACGTTGCGGCGAAGGCGGAGATTTACGAACTTATGGTAGGGCTCGCACGACAAGGAGTGGCGATCGTCATGGTAAGCAGCGAACTTCCCGAATTGCTCGGGATGAGTCACCGCGTCTGCGTGGTGCGGGAGGGCGGCATCGTCGCGGAATTTGCACGCGCCGATGCAACGCCGACCAACGTGATCGCCGCAGCGAGCGGAGCGGCGGCATGAACCCGCGCGTCCGGCTCGTCGCCACGATCGCGGTTCTGTTGCTGTTGGTGATCGGCGTCAACGTCGCAGCGCACGGTTCGTTTCTCGAACCGAGTAATATCGTTCGCGTCCTGCGGCAGATTACGTACAACTGTATCCTCGGCGTCGGCGAAACCTTTACCATTCTCACCGCCGGTATCGACCTTTCGATCGGCTCGCTCGTCTCGCTCACCGGCGTCGTCATGGCGCTGCTGGCGAACTCCCTGCACCTCACCGGGTTCCCCCTCGTCGCCGTCGTTCTGATTGCCGGAATCGCGCTTGGAGCCGGCGCGGGGTACGTCAACGCGCTCCCGGTCGTGCGCCTCAATCTCCCGCCGTTTATCACTACCTTAGCAATGATGCAGGTCGCGCTGGGCCTCTCGTATATCATCTCGCACGGTCGTCCGGTTCCTCTGACGTCGAATGCGTTTAACAGTATCGGCATCGGGACGTTCCTCGGCGGACTCTCGGCGAAGCTCCATCTGCCGGCGTTGCCGATCCCCGTTCTCTGGATGGCGGCGGTCGTCATCATCTGCGCCCTCTTACTCGAGAAGACGCGTTTTGGGCGTTCGATACTCGCACTCGGCGGCAACGAGGAAGCGGCACGCCTCGCCGGTATCGCGGTGCATCGGGTGAAGACGATGGCCTACGTGATCAGCGGCATCTGCGCGGCGATCGCCGGCTTTCTCTACATGGCGCTCTTTGCGACCGGATCGCCGCAGACCGGGACCGGCGACGAGATGCTCAACGCTATCGCTGCCGTCGTCGTCGGCGGCACGAGCCTCGCCGGCGGGCGTGGTACGATCGTCGGCACCTTCTTCGGCGCGCTCTTGATCGGCTTGCTCGATAACGCGATGAATCTCCTCAACATCGATTCCTATCTGCAGAAAGTCGTGTTGGGCGCCGTGATCTTGCTCGCCGTCGCGCTCGATGAAATTCGAAAGCGGTACCTCGCCGCGCGATAGCGCCGAGATACCGCTTTTTTCGCTCCTAACGCGCCGTTAGAACGGGAAATCGTTCTGGGTCAGGCCGACGTTGAGGTGCAGGTTGAGAAAGGACTGATCGAGGACCGCGGTCTTTCCCTGATACCAGATATTGCGCACCGGGAAGTGCGTTTTCTCCGAGAAGTAGATGAGCATGGAGGTGATCCCGTCATTCGCGGCGGGGTCTGCGACTTTTAAGAAGACGCGCTGCGTCGGCACGCCGTCGACATTGCCGCCGGGTCCCTGCGAGAGCGTTCCCGCCGTGGTTTGATACTTCGCAACGATATTCTGGATGAGCCCGTCGGGAATCGTATAACCGCGAAGTGAGACCGCGCGGCCGTCGTGGAGCCCCACCTTGAGGTGGATTCCCGAAAGGAAGCCGCCCTGGTGGCCGCTGACTTGATCGCCGCCGGTCCAAACGCCGCCGGAGCCTTGTCCGTCGCCGGAGATGATCAGCGTCTTCGCAAAATGTGGTTTCATAAACGAGTACTGGTAGACGCGGTTCTGCGTCGCCGAGCCTTTAACTTCGTGCGAACGGAGCTGCACGGTGTAATCGTGGACGTGCGAGAAGGCCGCGTCGAAGGCCGCAAGGGCCGGCGCCTTCCCGGCGGCGAGCGCCGCGAGCGGCATCGCCGCGAGGGAGAGAAGCGCTACGGCGGTGGCGCCGAGCCGAAAAAACGATTTCATGGGATTGGGATCCTCCTCAATGATGAGAACGTTCCCAAGCGCGTTCGCGTTATGGAGCGGTCTCGCCCTGCTCGGTCTGTTCGAATCCCAGCTGATCGACGAGAAGGTTGCCGTGCTTCCCCTCGACGCCGATGATGACGTCGCACTTTGCCTCGGCGGCGATCTCCTCGATGGTGCGGCTGAGGGGCGCCCCGGTATATTTCCCCTCCCGGAAGGATCCGAGTACGATCAGGTTCGCGCGTTCGCGCTTGGCGATATCGAGTACGGCCTGCTTCGTCGATCGGGCCTTTACCGTTTCGGTACGCAGATTGATATCGGCCTTGGCGGCAATCGCTTGCGCCGCTCCGAGCGCATCGAGCGCGCGGCGTTCCTCGTCGGTCATCTCGGCGTCGGGCGGAAGCGAATAGGGAACCGAGACCACGTAGATCGCTAAGAGCTCCGAACGCTCCCCTTTCGCGAGCTTCGCCGCGAGTGCCATCATATGCTGGGAGGCAATGTTTTCGGAGAAGACGACGATGATCGAACCGACCATCCGTTCCAGTTCGGTTTCGGCATCGCGAGCGATCTCCTGAACCTTGCTGATCGGTGGGTGCAGCATCCACCAGAGCGTCGCGATGACGGCGAGGACGATCGCTGCGGCGATCAGCGCCCCGATGGGATCGATGGCGATCACGAGCGCTCCGACCATACGCGGACGATCTGCCGCAGACGATAGGCGCCAAGCGCGATCACGGCCGCTCCGAGGACGATTCCCGGCAGTTCGGGGATGCCGAAACCGAGATGCAGCATGCGTACCAGCACGATGGCGCCGACGATGATGAGCGCGAGGGAGATTAGTGCGCGATAGTACAGCATCGCGCTATCCGATCTCCGCGACCTGCGCGGGCTCGCGCTCTTTAAGCCGCGCGAGATATTCGTCCATCAGTTCCAGCTCGCCGGCGTCGCGAAGGATGCCGATTTGCTCGTGGCGCCAATCGTGCGGGGCCGAACCGAAGACGGGCAACCCTTTACTGCGGCGATAGATGACGAAGATGATGAAGCCGAGGATCAGCCACGCCGGGCCGGCGATGCGTCCGAGATCGTGTGTGATGATCGTAAAGACGAGAATCGAGAGGATGCCGATGAAGCCTAATACCCCGATCACCGGGAAGAGCACCCGCTCCCCTTTGTAGGTCAGCGGTATATTCAGCGGGATGCGGAATTTGCGCGGGCTCAGCGGGTCGTTCATGCGCAGCGCAATCAATGCGAGGAAGACGAACGAATAACTCGTCGCCGCTCCGAAAGCATAGAGATCGCCGAGGAACCCGATGCCGCCCTCGCCGTGGAAAAATTTCGCATAGAATGCCGCCGCTCCGGGGTCGAGCGATGGCCATGCGGCAAAAATCAGCTCGACCACCGCAATGGCGCAGAACGCGATAATCGAGATCGCCGGCGTGCGAAAGCGTCGATTGACGCGCTGGAAGATCGAGGGAAGCAGCTTCGCGTTCGCCATCGCATAGGCGATGCGCGAGCTGCCGAAGACGCCGGAGTTCGACGATATGAGGAGCAAGATCGCGCCGAGAATCGGGACGTAGAGCGCGGCGACTGCGCCGAAGTAGGGTACCTCTTTGGCAAGCAGCGCAACGGCTTTACCGTTGTTGTCGTTGTTGCCGAGCCACTGCCAGAGCGTCTGGGCGTGCCCCATTGCATCGGCCGGAATTTGGTGCCAGGGAACCATTCCCAGCGCGAGGTTCGAATAGGCGAGTGCGTAGATCAAAATCGTAAGAATCAACGCAATCGAAGTGCGCGGAATGATCGATGCCGGGCGCTGCGTCTCTTGCGCGGCCTGCGAGATCGATTCGAGGCCGACGAACGAAATGATCGCATACGAAGCGCCGAGCATCAGGTTGAAGGTGCTCGGCCACTGCGTCGTCATCGTGTGGACGAGCAATTCCGGGCGAAATGCGAAGAGAAAGCCGAAGAAGAGAATCGAGGTTTCGCTGATAACGTCGAGCGCGGAGACGACGCCGTTGAAGGTGGTGCTCTCGCGAACGCCGAGCACGTTGAGGAGACAAAGCCCCGCGATCAATCCGAAGACGGCGATGAAATGTACCCATGGGTGGATGGGATTGAGCAACACCGGGATGACTTCACTAAGATAATCGACGCAGCTCCACGCAAAAAGCGTTACGTCGATGGTGAAATCAAGCAGAACCGCCCACCCGGCGATGAAGCCGAGAAAGTCGCCGAGGCCGCGCATGACGAAGTACTGCCCGCCGCCCGCCACCGGGTAGGTCGCCGCGAGTTCGGTATAGGCCAGTCCGATGCAGACGTAGACGATGCCGGCAAAAAGAAAAGCGACGTTCGAAGCGCCGGCCGCGGCGCCCAGAACCAGGCCGAGACCGACGAAGATATCGGCGCCGACATCGGAATAGCCCCAGGAGAAAGACCCCCAAGGCGTGACCGAGCGTTTGAGTTCGGGTTGGTGTTGGTCGGGCATGCGTCGCTTCTAAAAGATGATGCCTATCGCAGTACGTTCGAGCGCGTTGATCGTGTACTCCGCTTGGGCCATTTGTTCGGTCAATTCGTAATCGCGAAAAATCTTACGAGCGTCCATGAGGCGGTTGACGGCATTACGCAATTCGTTGCGTTCTCGCATCCCGTCGGAACTCTTCTGCAAGATCATCGTTGCATATTTGATCGCCGTCTTTGCATACTCAACGTGGTTGCCGATGGCCTGCAACTCATGCATCGCCAATTCGTACGCCTCGTTAGCCTGATCGTAGTCTCTTCGGCGCGTCGCGATCATCCCTTTGAGGACGTTCTCGAGGGCGTCGCTTCGGTTTCGGGTCGGCGCGAGCGCCTGGTCGATCGCTTGGCGCAGGTCGGGGTCGCTCGCGATCGTCGGCGAGGTCGCGAAGGTTCGCGGCGGTCGCGCCGCCTGGCTCGGCACCGGAGCCGACTGCGGCGCGGCCTGAGATGCGACTTGCCCGGTGCGAAGCATGTCGACGTCGATATAGAACTCGCGCGCGGTTTGATAGCGTTTGCCCGGGTCTTTCTCGATCGAGCGCAAGATGACGCGCTCGAGGGCCTCGGGGATATTTCGGTTGATCTCGCGCGGAGGAGTCGGCGTGTCGTGAACGTGCGAGTACATCGTCGCGACGATATCCTCGCGATCGTTTCGGAAGGGCAGGGTGCCGGTAAAAATTTCGTACATCAAGATGCCGACGGAGTAGAGATCGGAACGAACGTCGGCGGGCTTGCTCAAGAAACGCTCCGGCGCCAAATACGAGATCGTGCCGATAATTTGTCCCGTTCGCGTCGTCTGCGTGACGTCGCTCGCGCGCCGTGCGAGGCCGAAATCGGTAAGCTTTACGCGCTCGGAGTTCTCGTCGAGCATAACGTTCGACGGCTTGATATCGCGATGCACGATCCCTTGAGACTGGGCGTAATCGAGCCCTTCGAGAATATCGCAGATAAAGCCGAGGGCCTGTTTATACTTGAGTTCGCCGCTGCGCAGATCGGCGAGATTTCGCCCGCGCATGAGCTCCATAATAATATACGGATAGCCTTCGTCTTCGCCGGCATCAAAGACCGCAACGATGCGCGGATGGTTGAGGCGTGCCATCGCGCGAGCTTCGCCGAGTAAGCGTTCGATCGTGTCGCTCGAACGCTCGATCAGCACCTTGACGGCGACTTCACGTCCTAACTTTTTATCGAGGGCACGATACGTATCGGCCGTACCGCCCCGTCCGAGCAGTTCGCCGATCTCATATCGCCCCGCGAGAGTCCGTCCTTGGAGTTCCACGCAATCGTTCCTCTAGCCTAAAAAGCATTCCGATAATGCATCATGCGTTCACCGTCGATAGCCACGACATCGAAACGCACGCGTGCGTGCGGCGCGACGATTTGCGCGTAGTCAGCGGCGATACGACGAAGGGTCGCGCGCTTTGAGCGACCGACGGCCGCGAGCGCCGAGCCAAAATCGGAGCTTTCACGTCGCTTCACTTCTACGACAACCAAAGTGCTCCCATCCAGGAAGAGCAGGTCGATCTCGCCGCCGGGCAATTGGAGGTTCCGAGCGAGCAATCGGTAGCCTGCCTTGCTAAGCAGCCGCTCCGCTTGCTCTTCGCCGAGGCGACCGAGCGCTTGGGTCTGCCGGCTCACCGGCGCTCGAACGCCGCGGCGACCGGGGCGAAGCTGCGGCGGTGGTATGGCGAGGGTCCGTGGAGGCGAAGCGCTTCGAGGTGCTCGGGGGTGCCATAGCCCTTATGGCGAGCGAAGCCGTAGCGCGGGTCGAGGGCATCGAGCTCGCAGAGCAGCGCGTCGCGGTGCTCTTTGGCCAGGATCGAGGCGGCGGCGATCGCGGCGCAGCGCGCGTCGCCGCCGACGATCGATTCGATCGGAAGCTCGAGCCCCGGAAGGGGCATCGCATCGACGAGCACGATATCGGGTCGCATCTGTGTCGCTTCGAGTGCGCGACGCATTGCGAGTTGCGTCGCTCGGTAGATGTTGAGGGCGTCGATCTCGGCGGGGCTGGCCAGACCGAAGCCGCAGGCGGCCGCGTGGCTGCGAATCTCGACGGCGAGCTCTGCGCGCCGTTTTGCGCTCAGACGCTTGGAATCATCGATTCCGGAGATCGGCAGAAGCGCGGTGAGAATAGTGCAGGCGGCGACGACTGGGCCGGCGAGCGGCCCACGCCCCGCCTCGTCGATTCCGGCGATCACGGTGAAGCCGCTGCGACGGAGTTCGCGTTCGCGAGCGGCGAGTTCGTGGTCGCGCGTCATGCCGCTTCCTCGGGCGGGCGCTCCAGCGAAATCCGCCCGAAGGTGCCGTCGTTAAAACGGCTGATATACGCGCGAGCGGCATTGTGGAGATCGAACTCCCCGCCCTTGCGCGCGAAGCCGCCTTTGCGCGCGAACTCGGCGAGCGTCGGCACGTCGTCGAGCCCGAGCTGCCCCGCCCAGCCGGTAAAGCGCTCGACGATCTCCTCGGGATCGTAGCGCTCGACGGGGACGCCGCCGCAGAGGGCAAGGTGCCATTGGGCATCGGCATTGGGGATCTTCGGGACGAGAATGCCCGGCGTGTCCATCAGCTCGACGTCGGGTGCGAGGCGGAACCATTGCAGCGAGCGGGTGATCCCGGCGCGGTTCTGCACGCGGGCGGCGGCGCGCCCGAGCAGCGCATTGAGCGCGGTGGATTTCCCTGAATTGGGGATACCGACGATCATCGCGCGCGCGGTGCCGCGCACGCTTTCGGCAAAACGCACGATCTCATCGCGAACGAAGCTGCAGTCGCGTCGGCTGCGCGCGTTAAACGCGACCGCCTGCAAGCCCCGTTTGCGAAATCGTTCGAGCCATTCTTGCGTGATCGCGGGGTTCGCCAGATCGGCCCGCGAGAGCAGCAACATCCGCGGTTTTCCGGCGAGAACGCGGGCGAGATCGGGGTTCGCGCCGCTGAGTGCGACGCGGGCATCGACGACCTCGATCGCCAGATCGACGAGCGCGAGGCGCTCGCCGATTCCGCGCATCGCTTTGACCATGTGCCCCGGGTACCACTGAACGACGCGATCGAGCGGATCGCTCATAGCGGACCGAAGTGGGAGAGGGGCCAGAGGATCCACCAGGCGCGTCCGATCACGTGCGACTCGTCGATCGGGCCGAAAAAGCGAGAATCCTCGCTATGCGGCCGGTCGTCCCCAAGCACGAACAATTTGCCTTGCGGCACGACGAGCGTGGGCATCGAGCGGTCGTCGTGAAATCGGACGAAGGGTTCATGTACGCGAACACCGTTCACGAAAACGGCGCCGTTGTCAATACGGACCCTCTGCCCGGGAACGGCGATGACGCGCTTGATATAGGTCTCCGTACGGGAGAGATCGAGTGTGAATGCCACGATCTCGCCGGGTTGGGGCGGCGAGAAATTTCCGCTGAGGCTCTCGGTAACGACGATCGCGCCGCTCGGGATCGTCGGGGCCATCGAGGCCCCGTCGACTTGGGGAATTCGGACGAAGATCGTTGCGAGAACGATTGCGAGCAGAGCGATCGACTCGCCGAGAAAGATCGCCGCTCGACCCACGCGTTCCCACACGGGAAAAGAGTTTTTTACCCCGGGAGAATTCTTGCCTGCGAGAACGGCCAGAAGATGAGCACGGCGCGCCCGGTAAACGAGGCGGGCTTCCCGGCGCGTGGCCCCGAGAAGAAGCGCCCGCTATCCTGGGCGAAGCCCCAGATATGCGAGTCTTCGGAGTCGTTGCGGTTGTCGCCGAGCATGAGATAGCAGTGCGGCGGTATGCGGTTGGGCGCGAGCCAATCTTTTCGCGGCGGGATATTCGCTTGTGCCGGGTCGAGCGCTTGCCAGCCGTAGCCGTCGTTGACGTAGATATCGTAGTTGCGGATCTTTAAGGAATAATCGGGAGGCTGCGCAATGTAGGGTTCTTTTAGTGCCACACCGTTGCGAAAGACGGTGCCGCCTTTGATTTCGATGGTGTCGCCCGGGCTGCCGATGACGCGTTTGATGAAATCGTCGGGGCTTGGAAGCGGCGGCGGAAAGACCGCGATATCGCCGTCGTGCGGCGGATGGAAGCGATATTCAAATTTATCGACGACGAGCAGATCGCCGATCTGGAGCGTCGGCAGCATCGAACCTGAAGGAATATAATAGGTTCGCCCGATGAACGAGGTTACGAACCACGCCGCCGCTCCCGCAAAAATAAAAACGTCGAGATACTCGCGCGCGATCGTCCGGCTTCGTCCGTTGGTCCCCGCTATTACCGGGCGGAGCGAAAAAATAACGCGGAAGACGATCAGGATGAGGACAACGGTAACGATCAACTGCGGAGTTATCATGCGTCTTTCATTCGAAGCTAAAGAGTGCGATATGCGATAGCGGCCAGACGACGGCGATCGCTTGTCCGACGACATGCCCCTGCAGCGGCAAAAAGCCCCAGAGGTGCGAATCGTCGGAGTAATTTCGGTTGTCACCGAGGACGAGCGCATATCCATTCGGCACGCGGTCGCCGCTCGCCCACCGTGAACGAGGGGGAATGCTCGCTGCGTTCCCTGCCAAGGGCTCGCCGTTGAGATCGAGTGCGAAATCGGAGACATCGAGATCGTAGGCCGGTGGATTGGCGAGATAGGGCTCCGGAATCACGTGCCCGTTCCGCTCGGCCACGCCGTCGACGAGCGAGAACGTATCGCCGGAGCGAGCGACGACTCGCTTGACGAAATCGGTTGTTGCCACTTCGTGCGGCGGCCGGAAAACGATGATGCTGTCTTCGGACGGCGCGAGCCCCAAGAGCGTCTGCAAACGATCGACGAGGATGACGTCGCCGACTCGCAAGGTCGGTTCCATGGAGATCGAGGGCACGACGAAGAGACGGATCGTAAACGGAGCGAGGAAGAGCGCGAGCAATCCGGCGACCAACGCGATGTCGCGCGATAAAAGCAGCGAGCGTTGCCGAAACGGCAACGCTCGCAAAAGAGCGGCAACGAGCAACGCTATGAGGGCGAAGAACGCGAGCAGCGTCGCGGCCCTAGCGCGCGGTCTTTCTCTCTTTGATGCGCGCGGCTTTGCCGACGAGATCGCTGAGATAATAGAGACGGCTGCGACGGACGATTCCACGCTTGCTGATCTCGATTTTTTCGACGCGTGGGCTGTGCAGCAGGAACGTTTTCTCGACGCCGACGCCGTGAGCGACGCGACGAACGACGATGCATTCGCCGAGTCCGCCGCTTTTCCGGGCGGTGACCACGCCTTCAAACATCTGCGTGCGCTCTTTGCCGCCTTCGACGACTTTCGAGAAGACTTTGACCGTGTCGCCCGAGCGCATATCGGGGACCGTGGGCTTGAGTTGTTCGCGTTCGAGAGTATCGATGACGTTCATGGCATCCTGTCCGTAACAATAGAGCGGCGCACTCGTGCGCCGAGACAACCCCCGGACTATATCACGGGCTCACTCCCCCTGCAACTCCGGACGGCGCTCTTGAGTGCGGCGGCGGGATTCCTCCCGGCGCCATTCGGCGATCCGGGCGTGATCGCCCGAGAGGAGGACTTCGGGGACGTCGACCCCGCGGAAACGTGCGGGGCGCGTATAGCTCGGGTAGTCGAGCAAGGAGCCTGAGAAGGACTCTTGCTCGCGCGACTCCTCGCGGAGGGCTCCCTCGATCAGCCGAACCGTTGCATCGATCGCCGCTAGGGCCGGCAATTCGCCGCCGGTAAGCACGAAATCGCCGAGCGAGAACTCCTCGAGCGGGTAGAGCGCCCCGAGCCGATCGTCGATCCCCTCGTAGTGTCCGCAGATAAAGACCAGTCGCCGGTAGCCGACGAAGCGCCGCGCGCTCTCCTGCGTGAAGCGCGGGCCGCTCGGCGAGGGCAGGAGGAGCAGACGCTCCTCGGCGGGCTCCTGCGCAGCGGCGAGAATCGCATCGAGGCTACGGGCGATGGGGGCAAGCCGCATCACCATCCCGGCGCCACCGCCGAAGGGGGCGTCATCGGCGCGCTCGCGCCCTTCGAGGGCGTCGAGCAGGTGGTGGTAGCGAATCGACACGAGCCCGGCCTCGACGGCACGGCCGACGATCGAGAGGCCGACGTAGGGCGCGAAGACCTCGGGGAAGAGGGTGATGACGTCGATAGCGAGCACGCTGCCTCTTTCGGCGTGAGAGGTGCGGCGGCATCTACGCGCTAAGTGCGCCGCGTATGGCCGAAGCGCAGGATCAACTTCCGATCTCCGACGAGCTCTTCACCCTCATGCGCGGCGCTGCCGCGCACGCCAAGCGCATGGGCGAGCGTTTCGTGAGTTCGTATGCGTTGTTGCTCGCGCTGATGGATGATCCCGTCGTCGGCGCCGCGCTCGCCGGTGTCATCGATCGCGAGAAACTCGACGGGCTCTTCGAAGTGCGCAAAGCCGAGCGCGAACGCGCGATTGCCGCTGCAGCCGAAGCGAATCAAACGCATTTCGGCGAGGGAATGCGCGCGACGAAGCGTGAGGATGCGCTGGAAGATCCGCGCGCGGTCGCCGATCCCGTCGCCGAGCCGGCGAGCAGCCGCGGCGAACCGCCGCCGATGCAGCGTTACGATACACTTGCTTTTACCTGCGGCAACGGCGACGAACGCATCTGGCTGAGTCACGAAGCCTTCGCGATCTTTACCGAGGGAGCGCGCCGCGCCGACGGACGGTTGATGCCGCAACATATCGGTATCGGGTTCGCCGCCGAAGCGGTGCGTTCGCCCGGCGTTCTCGCACAGCTACGCGTCGAACCCGGAAAGGTGACCGACGCGCTCTTTAAGTTGTAGTCCTCTCGACCGTCGTGATATCGCGAATGTAATCGAATAACTGCGGGAGCGAGATGCGCTCGAGCCCCTGCCCCTCCGGCGGTAACGTTTCGTCGGCGCCCTCTTCGCGCAAGTAGACGCGGGTCTCGAAATCGCCGTTTTCGCAGAGAAAAGAGACCGCAAAATTACGGTCGGGAGACTCATCGTAAATGCGCATCGCCTGCGGGTTGATAATCTCGATCGAGCGTTCGTGTTTGCGCGCATCGAAGATGAGGATCTGCAGGTGCTCGCGATTGCTCACCTCGATCGCACCGACCGTGAATGTATCTTTGGCGGAGAAAAATTCGTGCTCGCGCCGGCTACGGCTGCTGATCTCATAGAAGACGCGGCGACGCACGAAACGGTTGAGAACCTTGCGTAAGGTGCCCAGCGAAGCGAGCGTCTCCTCGCGGTTGCCGCGCGTGTATATGATTTTCACGGTGTTGGACTCGCTTGCTTGCACGGGTCGTGGAAGGAGGCCTGCCGAATGAGCACCGGGAGATGTTTTCCGTTCCCGATATCGCGGTCATCAGTATGCTGGCCCTCCTGCTCTTCGGCCCCGACAAGCTCCCCGGAATGATGCGGCAGTTCGGGAAGGTCACCCGCGACCTTCAGAACGCCTCGGCGAACTTCGTTGCGGAGATGGAGCGAGCGGCCGACGCCGCGCACGAGCAAGCTCCGCCGCCGGTGGCGAGCCCAGCCCCGGTCGCTGCGCCGCACGAGGAGCCGCTACCGCCTAAAGATTAAAGTTTTGGCGCAGATCGTTGATGCGCGCGCTGACGACCGTGCGGACTTGGTCGTGCAGCCGGTCGCGCTGTTCGTCGGGCAGGCGGCGGTAGATAACATATCCGACCGCTGAGAGCACCCCGCCGAGCACGCCGACCAGCAGCGCTTTCCCAAGCTCGTTATCGTCGGGTTGGTTCGATGAGGGTTCGGCATGTGGGTGCAGTGAGTCGGTCATGAGGCTCCCTTTCTAACGGACACCGCTTCACTACTGCCGAACGGGCGTTTCGGTTTCGCGGCGGAGCATCACGGCGAGGGGATATTGTGCGGCGATCGCTTCGCAGGCGAGCAGGGCCGTTCCGAGGATCGCCCGGACATCCTCGCGCTCGCGCGCCGACTCGGGGACGCGCAGCTCCATGTCGCCGCTGCGCTGACGGACCGAGAGCTCCAGCTCGGCATGCGCTTCGAGGCCGAGCCGAGCGGCCTGGAGGATCGCCGAGACCGCGGCACAGACGATATCCTCGCCGTGCTCGGCGAGCTCGGTATGTCCCTCGGCAACGAACGAGGACAGCCGTCGCCGACTGTCCTCGTAAAACGTAACGCGGAGCACGTCGCCCCTACGCGAGGTTGATCTTGGTGATCTTTACCTCGGCGAAGCGCTGACGGTGGCCGATAAGCTTGCGGACGCGCTTCTTGGGCTTGTAGCGGAAGACGAGGATCTTCTTGTCTTTCGCCTGGCGGAGCACCGTGCCGAAAACGCTCGCGCCGTCGAGCACCGGGGTTCCGATCTTCACATCGGCGCCGGAACCGGCGAGCACGACGCGATCGAACGTCACATCGGCACCTACTTCGGTCTCGATCAAATCCGTGCGAATAATATCGCCTTCAGCGACGCGGTACTGTTTACCGCCGCTTTCGATAACTGCGTACATAACTATGGGACTTTACTCCGAAGCCCGGGCCCTGTCAACGGCCGAAGAGGGGGTTGACGCGCGGATATTCTTGCTGTACAACAGAGTAGTCTAAAATACAAACTAATCTACAAAGGGGATTTCATGATCGATGGTTCCGAGGCTCGCGAGCACCTGGCGATGGTCGATCGCATCGTTGAACGCACTTCCTCGCGCCTCAATGTCGGGGCAGAGTATTTCGTGGTTTGGGGGATCGCTTCGGCGACGATGTCGCTGATGTACCAACTCGTCGCGGATCGCCTCGTCCCGACGAACGCCATCGTCGTCGCGTGGGTTGCCGCCTTTGCCGCGGTCGCCTTCTCGATCTGGCGCGGGAAGAGCGTCGGGCAACAGCGCCTCACGTTCTTGGAACGCGAGTTTCTGACCGTGCTGAAAGTTGCGATGCTGGTGACGTGGGTCGTCTTCGCGATCGAGATCTTCGGAGCAAACATCTTCGGCCCGATCGGGCTGGCGGCGATCTGGAGTTTCGCTGCGAGTATCGTCGTGTTCTACATCGCGATGCACGGGAATCGCCGCGCGCTTATCGGCGGAATCATCCTTTTACTCTCGCTCGCTGCTGCGAATATTTTTCCCGATTATGCGGGCTATGCGCTCTCGGCGGGAATGCTGGTCGGCGACGCCGGCTTCGGCGTCGTCGAACTGATCGCGGCTGCGCGTGCCGCCGATTAATGGACGATCTCTTGCTCTCGAAGATACGGCTTGCCGTCGTCGCGGAGCTCCTCGCCTCGGAGTGGGCGAGCTTTAGCGAGCTCCAAAAATCCGTCGGTACGACCAACGGCAACCTCGGTTCGCATCTCGGAAAACTCGTCGAGGGCGGATACGTCGAGGAAGAGAAGACGTTCGTCGACCGTCGCCCGCACTCGCGCTATCGCCTCACGTCGCTCGGCCGCGAGCGCATGATCGCC
>JAJYHP010000044.1 GCA_021784715.1 bacterium | reverse complement strand
AGGCAGACCACGAGGCCGATCGTCAGCACGGTTGCGCCGACCCATTCGTCACGCGTCGGCCAGGTCACGCGCTTCATCTCCAACCACACGCTGCGCACGAAATCGCCCGCTGCGAGGTTTGCGCTCGCGCGCGCCATC
The DNA here is from genome assembly GCA_021784715.1 of bacterium. The sequence continues at coordinate 5,173 of JAJYHP010000044.1, read as the reverse complement.
GAGGCTGCTTGTCGGTTCGCTACGTTTTTCTTCTCGTTCACCACGTCTCGTCTTTCGATTGGGAATGGCAGGGCGGACAGGACTCGAACCTGCAACCGGCGATTTTGGAGACCGCTACTCTACCAATTGAGCTACCGCCCTTTGGGTGGATTACTTCGTCTCGCGATGGGAACGGTGCGAACGGCAGAAGCGGCAATACTTCTTCAATTCGAGACGCTCGGTCGTTTTCTGCTTGTTTTTCTGCGTGTTGTAGTTCCGGCGTTTGCACTCGGTGCAAGCCATCACAACCATCACGCGGTTCTCTTTCTTAGCCATCGATCGTCCTTAATACATGAAAGAAACGGAGGCGCGCTCCGTTCGGCTTCTTACGATAGCACGCACTCTAGCGCTATGCAAGAGAAAAGGGGTTCCCTTTTGCGCCCGGTGAGACTCGAACTCACAACCTCGGCCTTAGGAGTGCCTTGCTCTATCCAATGTTGAGCTACGGGCGCGCACCGGGGCATTTATACCGCGCTCGGGTCGCCGCCTTCCCCGCGCCAAGCGACGAAGCGCTCGACGAGCTCCGGGTCGAACTGGGTGCCGGCACAGCGGCGGATCTCGAGGATCGCCTCGGCCTCGGAGATTCCGCGGTGGTAGGGGCGGTCGTCGACCATCGCCGAGAAGGCATCGAGGATCGCGACGGCACGGGCCAGGCGGTCGATCTCCTCACCGGCGAGACCGGCCGGGTAGCCCTGCCCATCCCAGCGCTCGTGGTGCTGGGCGACGACGCGAGCGACGGCATCGAAGCGATGGAAATCCGAGAGGATGTTGTGGCCGAAGCGAGCGTGCTCTTGCATGGAGCGATACTCCGCCGCCGTGAGCCGACCGGGTTTCACCAAGATGCGGTCGGAGACGAGCAACTTCCCGAGATCGTGTAGGAGACTCGCCTGCATAAAGGTCGAGAACTCCGATGGGCTTAGATCGAGATTTGCCTCCGACCAATGCTTCGCCATGGCGTTCACGTGCACGAGATGCACGCGCGTGAAAGGGTCGCGGTCCATGAGCGCGTCCACGAGCGTTTGCACTTCGACGAAATGTCCGTTTAGCGCGAGCGCCTCGATCTCGTCGTCGCCGACCGGAGCGCCGCCGCGCTTGCGGCTCAAGCGGCGGCGATGCGTGCAGAGCGCGATGAGATCGACGCGCGTCACCGCATCCATCGGAGCGAGCGCGTAGCCGCACGCGAGCGAGATCGGAATCCGTCCGTCGCCGTCCTCAAAAGTCAGCGCGGAGAATGCATGTGCGAGCTCCGCGACCGTCGCGATCGCTCGATCGCTCGATTCGCCGTGTACGATCATTAAAAACGCATCGCCACCGAAACGCCCGACCGTAACGTTCGCCGAAAAGAATCGAGAGATCGTTTCGGAGATACGGTGCAGCATCTCGTCACCGAGCGCGTACCCATAGGTATCGTTGAATTGCGAGAAATTCACGACGTTGAAGATCGCGGCGGCGACCGGCCGAGTCGAAGTCGCCTGGCCCACGAATTTTTCGAGATCGCGCACGAGTTTCGAATGGTTGGGAAGGCCGGTGAGCGGATCGATCTCCGCGATTCGTTGGCTCTGTTCGAAGAGGCGACGGTTCTCCAGTGCGACACCGAGAAAGTGCGCGATCGCCGCGACGAGCTCCGCCTCGCCGACGGTGTAGGCGTCGGCTTTCGGGCTCTGCACGGAGAGGCATCCGACGATCGCGCCGGCGTGACGCATCGGAGCGAAGATCGCCGAAATGCTGTCGTTGCGCTCGGGGTGCTCGGAGTCGATCGCGATGCGCCCGCCCGGCGCCCATTCTTCAGGCGCATTGCCCCACACGAGCCGTTGTTCGGCGATCGCTCGCAACGCGACCGAACCCTCAGGTAGTGGAACGTGACCGCGGAGAACTTTGCCGTGATCGAAGTGATACTGGACGGCGTACTCGCCGTTCGCTCCCGGAAGCGCCACGAAAACCGTGGAGGCGTCGACGAGCTCGGCGAGCATCTCCGTCATGCGTGCGAATAATTCGTCGAACGAATGATCCGAAGAGAGCAATGCGGCAGCGCGCCGCACCAATGCAGAACTCTTGCCGATCTGCTCGCCTACCCCCATATCGAGTTCCATCGTCGCAAGCCCCCTTCGCCGGGCGCATCCAATCCCCCGTTCCGCCGAGGCAGGGGGAAGGCAAACGGTCTCGGCGCGAACACGCGACTCATGTCGACCGATTACGAACAGTTAGAGCGTCAGCTTCACGCCTTGCTTGAGGGCGAGCCCGACGCGCTCGCGAACTGCGCGAACTTCGCCGCATTTCTCGCCTCCGAGATTCCCGAGCTCAATTTCGCCGGGCTCTATATCGCGAAGGGCGAGGAGCTCGTCCTCGGGCCCTTCATCGGCAAACCCTCGTGCACGCGCATTCGGGTGGGGCGAGGCGTCTGCGGAAAGGCTTTTGCCGCCGACCGAACGATCCTCGTCGACGATGTCGGCGCATTCGACGACCACATCGTCTGCGATAGCGCTTCGGCCTCCGAGATCGTCGTGCCGCTCCACGATGCAGCCGGTATTCTCGGCGTCGTCGATTGCGATAGCCCTCGAAAAGCGCGATTTACCGAGAGCGACCGCCTCGGCATCGAACGACTCGCGCGAACGCTCGCCGAATGCGTCGACGTTCGCGCGCTCGCGCGCTACGGGTAATCGACTACTCCGACGCCATCGCGACGTTATCGGTTAAAAACGCCGTGGTCGCTTCCAGTGTCATCGGGCGAGAAAGGTAGAAACCCTGCACCTCGCTGACGCCGAGCGCGCGGAGCTGCATGAACACCGCTTCATCTTCCACTCCCTCCGCCACCGAGGTGAGCCCGAGATTCGTCGCCAGCGTTACGATCGCTTTCACGATCGCTTCGTCGTGCGAACCTTCATGAAGATCGTGGACGAACGACTGGTCGATCTTCAAGCAATCGACCGGGAAACGACGCAAGAACGAGAGGCTCGTATAGCCGGCGCCAAAATCGTCGACCGCGATGCGAACGCCGAGGCGCTTGAGATCCTGCAACGTCGCGATCGCACCGGTAACGTCGCGCATGATCGCGCTCTCGGTGAGCTCCAACTCCAGGTTCTCGGGAGCGATTCCGGTGCGTTCGATGATCGCGGCGATGCGATCGCGGAGGTCGCGCCCTTCGAATTGTCGAGCCGAGAGATTCACCGCGATGCGACGAAGCTTCACCCCGCTCTTGCTCCAGCGAACGAATTGCTCGCAGGCCGACGCGAGGACCCATTCGCCTACATCCTCGATCGCTCCGGATTCCTCGGCGAGCGGAACGAAATTATCGGGCATCAGCATGCCGTAACTCGGGTGCTGCCACCGAACCAGCACTTCGAGGCCGGCGAGCGCTCCATCGGAGGCGCGGAGAATCGGCTGATAATGCAACGCGAGTTGGTCGTTCACCGCGGCGACGCGGAGGTCGCGTTTGAGCGTTATGCGCTCGACCGATGAAAGCAGCATGCTCGGGGTAAAGAAGCGCCAGGTATTTCGGCCGCTCTGTTTCGCTGAGAGCAGCGCCGCCTCCGCCGATTCGATCAATCCATGCGCGTCGCTTCCATCGTCGCCCGCCAACGCGATGCCGATGCTCGCCGTCACGTAAATATCGGAGTCACGTATCTCGAACGGCGATTCGAATGCGTCGCGAATTCGCCGCCCTTGCGCTTCCACGAGTTCGCGCGTATCGAGGCCGATCGCGAGAATAACGAAGAGATCCTCGCCGAAACGCGAGACCGTGGCGGTGTCGTCGAAGAGCCGGCGCAACCGTCGCCCGACGCCGCGAAGCAACTCGTCCCCGCTCGTTCGTCCGTAGCTCTCGTTCACTTCTTTGAAGCGGTCGAGATCGATAGCGAAGACCGCAATCGAATCTCCATGACGCGCGGCGAGAGCCAACGCTTGCACGAGCCGATCTTCGAGAACGGTACGATTGGGAAGGTCGGTTAATAGATCGAACTGCGAAAAATACGTCAAGCGTTGCTCCGCAACCTTGCGTTCGGTGATATCGAACGCGACCGAGATCGTTCCTACGATCCGGCCGCTCTCCGTCCGTAGCGGTTCGACGTGCCCCTGCAGCGTTTTCCCGCCCCAAATCATCTCGTACTCGCCGGCGACGCCCTGCAGCGCCTTGAGGTGGGCGCGGCGGACGGGGAATCGAGACTCGTCGGCGATTAACGCCGAGGTTGCGATGCGCGTATTGAGGAGCGCTTCGCTCTCCATCCCCAGCGCCCCGAGGCGCGCGCCCTCGATCGAGGTGATCGTCAGGTCGGTATCGGTCGTAACGACGAGCGCCGGAAGCTGTTCGAAAAGCAAGCGCAGGCGCGTCTCGCTCGCGCGCAGCTGCTGCTCGATAGCGCGCCGCGCTCGGCGCAGATCGGCATCGCGGAGCGCGCGGTCGACCGCGGGGCCGAGCCGCTTGAGATTATTTTTGAAAATATAATCGTAGGCGCCGAGACGGATCGCCTCGGCGGCGGCCTCTTCGCCAATCGCTCCGGAAACGATCAAGCACGGAATGTCGAGATCGCGCTCGGCGAGCAATGCGAGCATCGCCGGAGCGCTGAAATTCGGCATCGAGTAGTCGCAGAGTACGACGTCCCAGCTAGCACGATCGAGAGCTTCGCGAGCGGCGTCCTCACGGTCGGCGCGTTGCGTTTCCACACGATAGCCCGCACGCCCGAGCGCGAGCACGTTGAGTTCGGCATCGTCGGCCGAATCATCGATGCAAAGGACGCGTAACGGCCGGCTTGCGTTCATAGGCTCGTGCGCGGCGTCTGATTCAGTACGAGCCAATAGAGACCCACTTGTCGAACCGCTTCGACGAACTCGTTGAAGTCGACCGGTTTGCGAACGTAGCTATTCACTCCGAGCCGGTAGCCCGCAAGCAGATCTTCGTCTTGTTTGCTCGAGGTCAGAATGACGGTGGGAACGAGCCGCGTCGCATCGTGCTGTCGAATTCGCTCTAAGAGTTCGAGCCCCGAGACCTTCGGCAACTTTAAATCGAGCAAAATAAACTGCGGCGTTCCGCGCCCTTCGAAGGCCTTCTCGAAGAGATACTGCACCGCTTTCTCGCCGTCTCGGAGAACGACGATCTCGTTGAGAATATGATTTTTCTCAAACGCCCGCTTGGTAAGCTCGA
>JAJYHP010000021.1 GCA_021784715.1 bacterium | reverse complement strand
CGGTCTGGTGTGCCGAATCGGCATCGTTGGGCTGTAAGTACGGCTTCAGGCGCGCATATTTATCCCAGAAGGGATCCATGTGCACGACGAGATCCTTCATCGGCTGGAAGTTCGGCATCGGATCGATCTTGACCGAGCCGTCCTCTTCCATCGCCGAACCGCAGGAAGTTTTGCACGCGAGCGACGTGACGCCGCCGATGCTCATGGAGCAGGAGCCGCAGATCGCCGATCGGCAGGAGCGGCGGAACGAGATCGAACCGTCGACCTCGGCCTTCGCATACTCCAGTGCGTCGAGAACCGTCGTTGTTTCGGGAAGATCGACCGTTACCTCATCGCGGTGAGGAATCGTATCGGTCGCTTCGTCGAAGCGAAAGATATCGAGCTTGATCTTCGCCATTAGTAGCTCCTCACTTCAGGCTTAAAGTCGGTGATCTTCACGGCGCGCGAGTAGTCGAGCCGCGGGAGGCCGTTCTCTTGCCGGAAAGCTAAGGTGTGTTTGAGCCAGTTCGCATCGTCGCGTTCCGGGTAGTCGGTGCGCGACTGCGCGCCGCGCGACTCCCGACGCTCCAGCGCACCCTTGGCGAGGCAGAGCGCCGCATCGATGAGGAAATCGGTCTCGAACGTCGAGACGAGATCGGTGTTGAAGGTTTTCGATTTGTCCATCACGATCGCCGACTCGTCGAACTCTTTGCGAACCGCTTCGAGGTCGGCGACGCCGGCGGCGAGATCTTTTTCGTTGCGGAAGATAAAGGTGTTCGCGCTCATCGTTTCGTTCATCTTGCGACGAAGGATGGGTGCGCGCGTACCTTTGCTGCGCGCGAGTAACGCTGCGATGCGATCTTTCTCCGATTGTAGCGTTCTTGTCGAGGGGCGAACCTCGCCGACCGACTTGATGTAATCGACGGCGTGCGCTGCCGCGCGCGCACCGAAAACGATGGTGTCGAGCAGCGAGTTGCCGCCCAGCCGGTTCGAGCCGTGAACGCTCACGCAAGCACACTCGCCGGCGGCATAGACGCCGGGAACGCGGGTCGCACCGAATTTGTCGGTCTCGATTCCGCCCATCGTGTAATGAGCACCGGGGAGAATCGGGATCGGTTCGTCGATCGCGTCCTTGCCGGTAGCGTCGAGAGCGAGCTCGCGAATCTGCGGCAAACGTTCGAGAATTTTCTCGCGCCCGAGGTGGCGCATATCGAGGAGCACGCAGCCGTCGACGCCGCGACCTTCGAGGATCTCGGTCCATTCCGCCCGCGAGACGACATCGCGCGAGGCGAGTTCGCCTTTATTGGGCGCATACTTGAACATAAAGCGCTCGCCTTCGGAGTTGAGGAGGTAGGCCCCCTCGCCGCGCGCGCCCTCGGTCATCAGCACGCCGTTCTCTTTGAGCGTGGTGGGATGGAATTGCATGAACTCCATATCCATCAAGGGGATGCCCGCCTTATAGGCAATCGACATACCGTCGGCGGTCGACGCGTATCCGTTCGTCGTCTTGGCATACATGCGCCCGGCACCGCCGGTCGCAAAAATCGTTGCTTTCGCGGTGATCAGTTCCAGCTCGCCGTTGCGCATGTTATAGGCCACGACGCCGGTGCCGATCCCATCTTCGACCGCCAGGGCCGTGCAGAAGTACTCTTCGTAGACTTTGACGCCGAAACGCTCGAGTTGCTCCCAGAGCGTGTGCAGGATGACGAGGCCGGTGACGTCTGCGGAGTAGCAGGTGCGCGGGGCGCCGGCGCCGCCGAAGGGGCGCTGGGCGATGCGGCCGTCGGGGAGGCGGGAGAAGATGCAGCCGCGATGTTCGAGCCAAATAATCTGCTTGGGCGCATCCTCGCACATCGCTGCGATCGCATCCTGATCGCCGAGATAGTCCGAGCCTTTAACGGTGTCGAAGGTATGACTTGCGGGGGAGTCCTCCTCGCGGTTGCCGAGCGCGGCGTTAATGCCGCCCTGGGCGGCGCCCGAGTGACTGCGAACCGGGTGCATCTTTGAGACGATGGCTACGTCCGCTCCGCGCTCGGCTGCTTCAACCGCTGCGCGCATACCTGCTAGACCGCCACCGATGACGACGACGTCGTGCTTGATCACGTTGACCTTTCCGGGGAGAGGCGTTTGCTTCTTTGTATACCTCCGCGCGCGCCACCGGCCTCACGACCTTGGTCGGTGAGAGCTTGGATGGGGCGGACTAGGTTGCCGAGCCGTCGGTCGAGGGAACCGGTTCCCTCTCGAGGCCCTTCTTGCGTTCGAAGAACACATAGCAGTTCTTACCGCGCTGTTTCGCTTTGTAGAGGGCCTCGTCGGCGGCATGGAAGAGCGTCTGTCCGTCGACGCCGTCGGTGGGAAACATCGAGACGCCGATCGAGGTGGAGAGCCCGCTGCGCCGCATCGCGGCGAGCATACGTTGGACGCCTTGCTGCGCGTGCTCGCGGTCGCTTTGCGCCATCACGAGCACGAACTCGTCGCCGGCATAGCGGGCGATGATGTCGCCCTTGCGGGCGTTCTTTTTTAAGACCTGCGCGAAGCGTTTGAGCGCGAGGTCGCCGAGGCCGTGGCCGCCGGTGTCGTTGATCTTCTTGAGGTCGTCGAGATCGAGAATGACGAAAGCGAACGGCGTATCGTAGCGCTCGGAGGTGTGTAATTCGCGATCGAGCATCTCGTTGAGCGCTCGGCGGTTGGGAATGCCGGTCAGACTATCGGTGAGCGCGAGCCGCTGCGATTCCTCGAGCAAGCGGCGGGTCTCTTCGTGCAGGCGCGCGTTTTCGACCGCGACCGCGGCCTGCGACGCGAAATCGAGCATCATGCGGAGCTGGTTCTCCGAAATCTCCTCGCCCGGAGGGGAGTCGGCATAGAGAATGCCGCGAACGACTTCGCGGGCGATGAGCGGCACGGCGCAATAGGGGCCGCGGCCATCCTCCAGAGGACGGTCGGGATCGCCTTCGTTCCCGAAAGCGAGTTCGACGCTGCGCGAGACGAGATCGCCCATCGTCGAGGGGGAGCGATATTCGCGCGGGTCGGTCGCATGCAACACGGTTCCCGAGCTATCGCATTCGAGCCGGCGGATGAGGCTACCGCCTTCGACGGCATCGAAGAGGATCACGCGCTTGAAACGCAGCGCCTCGCTCACGCCGCGCATGACCGTCGAGAGAATATCGTTGATCTCCAGCGTCGAATTTAAGGTCGTGAAAACTTGCTGGAGGACAAAGAGTTCCGCGTTCTGTGCGGCGTATTCATCTCTCTCCGCTTCGACCATTGCTAGGCGCGAGCGCAAACGAGCGACCTCCTCGGCTAGTGCCTCGGGGTCGGAGGATGCAAGGACGCTCCCAGCCTCGCCGGGGGAGAGGCTACTCTCCATCTCTTAAGGTTACGTCAGGCATTTGTAGAAGTTTAGGTAGCTCGTGTTAAGGGTTTGTATAGGTTGAATCAGTTCGTTCATCTCCACGTTCACTCAGAGTATTCCCTGCTCGACGGCGCCTGCCGGGTCGACGATCTCTGCCGTCGCAGCGCCGAGGACGGCGCCCCCGCGGTCGCCCTTACCGATCACGGCGTCATGTACGGCGCGATGGAGTTCTACTATGCCGCCCGCGAACATCGCCTGACACCGATCCTGGGCTGCGAGGCCTATATCGCCCCCCGCGGGCGCCTCGATCGCAGCGTCCGCGACGAGGCGCACGTCACCCTCCTTGCCGCCGATCCGACGGGTTATCGGAACCTCAGCACGCTGATCTCTAAAGGCTTCCTCGAGGGTTTCTATTACAAGCCGCGGATCGATATGGATCTGCTCGAGCAATATAACGACGGCTTAATCGTCCTCTCGGGCTGCATGTCCGGCATGGTTGCCGCGCCGTTGCTCGCCGGCGATCGCGAGCGGGCCGTGCGTAACGCACGCCATTTCCAGCAAATTTTCGGCGATCGTTTCTACATCGAAGTGATGCGTCACGGGATGCCGGAAGAAGAGAAGATCAACGAAGGCTTGGTCGGGGTCGCGCGCGAGCTCGCCCTGCCGATCGTCGCGACGAACGATTCGCATTATCTTACCCAGCGCGATGCACCCGCACACGACGTGTTGCTCTGCATACAGACGGGGAAGACCGTTGCCGACACGAGTCGGATGAAATTTTACGGCGACCAATTTTACGTGAAATCCGCCGAGGAGATGGCCGAACTCTGGAACGATCTTCCCGAAGCGGTTGAAAACACGGTGGCGATCGCCAAACGGATCGACATGCGCATTCCCGAGCGAATCTTCCACCTGCCGCACTACCCGGTGCCCGAGAGCGATGCGACGAGCCACGACGACGCATCGTATCTGCGCGAACTCTGCGAGCGCGGCCTAGTGGAACGTTACGGTTCCGAACGCTTGGCACGCGATGAAACGTTGCGCGAGCGACTCGATTACGAACTCTCGATTATCACCAAAATGGGCTTCGCTTCATATTTTCTGATCGTTTGGGACTTTATCAAATTCGCCCGTGATCGCGATATCCCGGTCGGGCCGGGGCGCGGCTCCGCCGTTGGGTCGATCGTCGCCTACTCGCTGCGTATTACCGATCTCGACCCGTTGCGGTTTAACCTGATTTTCGAGCGCTTCCTCAATCCCGATCGTATCTCGATGCCCGATATCGATACCGACTTTTGCGTCGAGCGACGCGACGAAGTCATCGCGTACGTTCGCGAAAAATACGGCGAGGATCGCGTCGCGCAGATCGTTACGTTCGGAAAAATGCTGGCGCGCGCAGCCGTTCGCGATGCCGGGCGAGCGTTAGGGGTTCCGCTTCCCGATGTCGATAAAGTTGCCAAACTCATTCCGTCGGGGCCTGGCGGGATGACGATCGGCGAAGCGCTCGAGCAGATTCCCGAATTGAAGATGCTCAACGATCAACGACCGGAGATTCGCGAGCTGTTGAAGACGGCACGCGCCATCGAAGGGTTGGCCCGCAGCGCCGGCACGCACGCTGCTGGCGTGGTGATCGGTGCGGAACCGCTGGTCGAGCACGCTCCGTTGGTGAAACTCAATGACGGCGGCGTAAACACGCAATACGATATGACCTGGATCGAGAAGATCGGGTTGTTGAAGATGGATTTTCTCGGTTTGCGTAACCTCACCGTCATGCATGCGGCGGTACGAGAGATCCGGCGGACCGGCGGCCCTGAGTTTTCGCTCGAGGGAATCCCGCTCGACGACCGAGCGACCTTCGAGATGCTTTCGCGCGGCGATACCGCCGGCGTCTTTCAGCTCGAGAGCGAGGGGATGAAACGCGTCTGTACCGAGCTGCGTCCGTCGCGATTTGAAGATATTATTGCGCTCGTCGCGCTCTATCGACCCGGACCGATGGACTGGATTCCGCAATACATTGCGA
>JAJYHP010000179.1 GCA_021784715.1 bacterium | reverse complement strand
GTCCGTTGCGATTGCGCCTACGTTTCGGCGAGTATCGCATCGCTCTCGAACTCGACGCGAGTACCGAGTTGGTTCGCATGCGCGGCCTCGAGTTCGACGGCGAGTATCAGTTCGTGCCCGACCTCGCAATCCCGAGTTTGATCGACGTCTCGAAAGTTTCGACCGAGAGCGGTTACGGCGAGGCGATCACGCCTTCGATGCTTTTGAAATCGATCGCACGCGACGCCGAGCTCCCGCGCCCGCCGCACCTCGATTCGCCCGGGCCGCTTTCGTTCTAGCGACGATCGGCGCGCTCGGGCAGAGCGCGCTCACCGGACAACGCTCGCAGAGCGGCGTCGGCGCCTTGCAGATGGCGCGGCCATGCAAGATCAACCAATGATGCGCGTGTCTCCACTGTGCTTTCGACAGTAGCGCCGTGACGTCGCGCTCGACGGCGAGCGGAGTGGTTCCGGTCGTCAGGCCGAGCCGATGGGCTACGCGAAAGACGTGCGTGTCGACAGCGAAGGCCGCTTCGCCGAACGCTACCGAGAGCACGACGCTCGCCGTCTTTCGCCCGACGCCGGGGAGCGCTTCGAGCTCCTCGCGCGTTTCGGGCACTCGTCCACCGTGAAGGGTGACGAGCGAACGCGCCGCGGCGATGATGTTCTTTGCCTTCGTTCGGAAGAAGCCGCACGATTGAATCAATCGTTCGACATCCGAAAGTCGTGCCGTCGCCAAGGCATTCGGATTCGGATAGGCGGCGAAAAGCGCGGGCGTCGTGAGATTCACGCGTGCGTCGGTACACTGCGCCGAAAGGATCACCGCAACGAGCAATTCGAACGGATTTCGATAAACGAGCGCGGTGACCGCGTGCGGATACGCTTCCTCTAACAAGGCGAGTTCTTCTCGCGCGATCGCTCGCGAAACTTTACGTTTGGGAAACGGAATTTCGGCCACGCGGGATACTCTGCGCTCAATCGCGGCAACGAACCTGCCGATGAACTTCCTACGATGAGGGGCGAACGAGAAGCCGACGATGTCGCGATAATCGGCGGGGGCCTCGCGGGGGCGGCAACGACGATCGCGTGCGCGCGCTACGCCCGGCACGCGCGCGTCCGCCTCTTCTCTCCCGAATCCCCCGGACGCGGTGCGGCGTACGGAACCGGTTCGCCGATCTGGTTCATGAACGGGCCTGCGAGCGCGATGAGCGTTATCGCCGACGATGCGGGGCACCTCGTGCGATCGGTACGCTGTGCGCCCGACACGTTTATTACGCGAGAGCGCTTCGGCGAATACATCAGTGAGACGTTGCACGCGGCCGCATTCGGGCGCGCGAACATTGCCATCGAACGCTCGCTCGTCGTCGACGTCGAGCGATCGCGGGGCGGCTTCCTGCTCTGCGACGATCGCGGCCTCCGATATCGCGCGCGAAACATCGTCCTCGCGATGGGAAACGCGCGCCCCGCCGACGATTTTTTACCGACCGAGCTCCGTTTGAGTACGCGATATCTCGGCGATCCCTGGCGCATTCCGATCGCCGAGATCCCCGATGGCGACCTGCTCTGCATCGGCAGCGGCCTTACGGCGATCGACCACGTCGCCGCACGCGCGCGTGCGAACCGACGCGGAACGGTTTTCACGATCGCTCGACATGCTTTTCTCCCCGCGCGAGAGCGCGCCGGGATTCGCACGCCTCGCTACGAGGAACTCGGCCTCGACGAACGTACGCCGCTCGGAATGTTCCGTTCGCTCTGCGAGGCGATGCAACGTTGCGTCGCGGCGGGCGGCGACTGGCGAGAGGTGGCCGAGGCGATCCGGCGCCCTTCGCAGCGAATCTGGATCGGCTGGACGATCGCGCAGCGCCGGCAATTCCTCGATCACCTCGCCCCGCTCTGGGGATCGTTACGCTATCGCGTTCCGCCAGCGACCGACGACGCCGTCGCCGCACTTCGCGCCGCCGGACGCTACGTTCCCCTCCGCGGCGAGATCGTTGCGGCGAGCGAAGAGCGCGACGCACTCATCGTCGATTACTCCGTCGACGGCGTGCTCCGTCGACTGCGCGTGGCAACGGTGCTGAATTGCACCGGGCCCAATGGGGACGTGCGATCGAATCCCGATCCTCTGCTTCGCTCGATGCTCGAACGCGGACTGATACGTCCCGACGCTTTGCATCTGGGGTTGGACGCCACGTTGCAGGGCGAAGCGATCGATCGCGAGGGAGTCGCCGACGAACGCCTGCTCGCCATCGGGCCGCTCCTGCGCGGCGTTCTCTACGAAACGACCGCGGTGCCGGAGATCGCCGAGCAGGCTCGCGCCATCGCCGGGCGCATCGCCTGCGATCTCGAGGCATGCGTCGCGTGATCGCCGAGATCGAGATCGAACGCATCGTCGCCGAATATCTCGAGCGACGCCGAGAATGGGAGCCGTTGCTCCCGCGGCGCAGAACCGGCTATACCCGAACGCGCCTCACCGCTTGCGATGCCTACGAAGTGTTGGCGCTCTTCTGGTTTCCGGGGGCGCTCACGCCGATTCACGACCACGGAGAATCGTACTGCGCCACGCGCGTCGTCGCAGGAGAGCTCCACGTCGCGCGCTACGAGCGCACCGAGGAGGCAGGCACTATCGCTATGCGGCTCGTCGAGCGCTGCATCCAGCATGCCGGCGAGGGCGATGCTCTCCAAAGCGCGCGCGAGCTTCATAGCGTGGCGAATCCCGGCTCGCGCGAAGCGCTCTCGCTTCACGTGTACGCACCCCGCTTTACGACCTTCGGAATCTACGATGAATCGGGCGCGCGCCTCTCGCTCGCCCCTTCGCGTTACGACGCCATTTTAGGCTAACGAGATCTCGTCGCCGTCGCGTGCGACGATCCCATCTTTTTCCAGCGCCGCGACCAGTTCGTCGAAACGCTCTCCAACCTCCGGGGCGACGACGCCGACGATCTCTCGTTCTAAATCGAGCAACGAGATTTTTTCCCCAGCCGGAAGATCGCGCAGACGATCGACGATACGCCCGCGCGCGAAGCGCGCCGTCAGTTCGAAAGGCACCGGCTCCTTCGCCGATGCGGGCTTGGCGAATTCTTCGCGCAAACGTTCGAGGCGCGCGGCATCGATCGGTGCGGCGACGCAGAGCGTTTGAAGGGGACATGCGGCGCATCTCGGCGCGCGCGCCGTGCAGACGAGCGCACCGAGGTCCATCATCGCCGAGCTCCAATCGTGCGCCTTGCCCTTGGGAACGAGCTGCCGCGCGAGTAGGTCGAGCTCTTTGGTCGTCGCCTTGGCGGGATACTCGATCCCGAAGTTCAGTCGATGCACGATTCGGCGCACGTTGGTATCGACCGGTGCCGCTTCGTAATTAAACGCAAATGCGCGAATCGCCGCCACGGAGTACGGGCCGATTCCCGGTAATTCGAGAAGTAGTTTTTCGTCGCTCGGCATCTCGCCGCCGAACTTCGCGACAACCGCGTCGGCGAGCGCCTTCAATCGCACGGCTCGCGTGTTATAGCCGAGTCCTTTCCAATAGCGCACGACCTCCGCTTGCGGCCCCTTTGCCAACGCCGAAAACGTGGGAAAACGCGATAGAAAGGTGCTGAAGATCGGCACGACGCGGTCCACTTGCGTCTGCTGCAGCATGAATTCGCTCACGACCGTGTAGTAGGGATCGCGCACGACGCGCCACGGCAAATTCGCCCGCCCGTATTTTTCGTACCAGGCGAGTAGGCGTCTCTGAAGGGCGGTCATCCGCGCAGGCTACGCATCGCTTCGCCGATGCGGCGGATGCCCTCGGCAATCTCGTCGCGCCGAACCGCCGTTAATGCCAAGCGAAAGTTGTGATCGCCGCCGGAATTGGCAAAGAACGCCTCGCCGAAGAGAAAGGAGGCGCCGAGGCGTTCGGCGGCGTCGAGTAGGGGACGAGCGCGCATCTCCCGCGGCGTCGCAACCCAGAGGTAAAAGCCACCGCTCGGCCCAATCGCGCGAACGCCGTTCGGCCAATATTTTGCGATCGCTTCATCGGCGATTTTTCGACGGATATGCAACTCTTCTCGAAGTTGCTCGATATGCGCGTCGTAACCGCGCTCGAGATAATCGACGATCGCCGCCTGGACGTAGAGGCTCGTCGCCATGTCGTAGGCCTGCTTGCGCATCAACAATCGATCGACGATCGTACGCGGAGCGACCATCCACCCTACCCGTAGACTCGGGGCGATGGTCTTACTAAAGGTCGAGAGATAGACGACGTGATCGGGAGCGAGCGCGACGAGCGGCGTTTCGTGGTGCGATGCGAGCGGCCCGTAGGGATCGTCTTCGATGATAGGAACTCCGGCGCGCCGAGCGATCGTTGCGAGGCGCTCGCGGCGGTCGGCGTTCATCGTCACGTTGGTCGGGTTATGCATCGACGGCATCGTGTAGATGAAGCGCGGGCGCCGCGTGCGCAAGATCGCCTCGACGTGATCGACGCGCATTCCGTCCTCATCGACCGGAATGGGAATCGCGCGCAATCCGCCGATTTGAAAGATCTGAAGCGCGCCGGGATAGGAGGGCGACTCGACGATGATCTCGTCCCCCGCTTCGGCGAGGCTCTGCGCGACGATCGCGATACCTTGCGTGGAACCGGTGAGAACGATGACGTTCTTGGCAACGACGCTGCGCGCTCCGCGAGCGCGCATGCGCGCCGCGATCGCCTCGCGCAGTGGTTCGTAGCCTTCGGAATCACCGTACGACAGGATGAAGCGCGGATCGCTCGCCACGCGCGCGAAGGAGCCGGCGAGTTCGGCGAGCGGCGAGGGTTCGTCGGGGGCGACGCCCTGGACGAACGAGATGCGCCCCGGCTCTTGCTTTGCCGCAAGTTCGCCGAGCACCATTGGAAATTCACCGACCCGCCACGGAGGGAGCGTCACCCACCACGGCACGCTAGCACCACGCTCGCCGGCCGAGACGGCGCGCTTGCGCGACGCCACGCGCGAACCCGAGCCGACGCGCTGGTCCAGGAGGCCGTCGGCGACAAGTTCGCGGTAGGCCCGGACGACCGTGCTACGGTTGATCTCGAGGCGCTCGGCCATCGCTCGCTCGGGAGGAAGCCGGGTCGACTCCGGCAGCGAACCGGAGAGAATCGCCTCGCGAAGCCCCTCGTAGAGCTGCCGATAGAGCGGCACGATCGAATCGCGATCGAGCTGAAGGGGAAGGTTGGGCGCACCAATCTTGCTCATGGATGGATCCAATTGGACCACGGAGGCCCGCCGCCTTCCGCGGCGGAATAATCGTCGGGTACCAACCCTTCATCCACGCCTGCGCGTAAGGAGTCTTTTCGTGGCCGAACATCAGGTCGATGCCGTCGTCATCGGTGCGGGCCCCGGCGGTTATCATGCCGCCATCCGGCTCGGCCAACTCGGGAAAACCGTCATC
>JAJYHP010000003.1 GCA_021784715.1 bacterium | reverse complement strand
GCTGACGTTGAGCGTCACCGGCTCGCCGACGGGAAGGTGCATGTTCCCGGTGACTTCGCCGTTGATGCCGGGATAGCGGAACGTGTAGAACCACTGGTGCCCGATCGATTCGACGACCAAGCCCGCTGGCGTCGACGCCGAGGCGATTTGAATCGGGAACCACACGCGAACGCTCGCCCAAGAAATCAGGATGACCGCAATCGTCGGGAGGACCGTCCACCAAAGTTCGAGCTTGTGGTTGTCGTGAATCTGCACGCCGAGCGCATCGGGCGGATCGTCTTTACGCGCGCGGAAGACGATCGAGAAAAAGATCGCGTACCCGAGGATGTAGATGAAGAGCGCGATACCGACCGCGAGGAAGACGCGGAAGAGTTCGTCGATCTGCGTCGCGACGGTCACCGCCGTCGGCATCCAGCGCGAGAGCGGCGTAACGGCCCAAAAATAAATATTTGCAATCGCAAGCAACGTGAGGAGGCCCGTAAACGGCCAAAAGCCCGGACCGAGGCCCTTCACGCTGGACTCTTTCTCAACCACCGGTAATCCTTTCACGACGCATCATTCAGAGAAGCTCTTCTCCGGATATTCCCAACTCGTTCCCAACTATAGAAAGAGCGAGCGGCTCCCGCACCGACTTTAGAAGTCGAAGCTCTCTCGCCGCTTACTTCTTCAGGGCCGACGCGAACTCCCCGACGCGGGCCGCGAGCCCGGTGAGCGCCGTCCCCACGACGATGGCATCGGCGCCCGCTCGCAGGGCACCTTCTCCTGCTTCGGGGCTGCCGATCCCACCTTCACAGATCGTAAAGCCGCCGAGCTCGGCGATGCGAGCAACGAGATCGAGCGCGGGCAAGGGCGTCCCGCGGCTCTCCTCGGTGTACCCGCAGAGTGTGGTGGCGAGCAGATCGGCACCGAGTGCGCGCGCGGCGCGCGCATCTTCGAGGCTCGCGCAATCGGCCATCGCCGCCCGGGAAGCTGCGTGAATCGCGGCAACGATGCGCTCGAGCGTCGCGCCCTCGGGACGCGCGCGCCGCGTCGCGTCGAACGCCACGATCTCTGCACCGGCCCCCAGGATCTCCTCGACCTCTCGAAGCGTCGGCGTGATGTAGGGTTCGAATCCCGGGTACTCGCGCTTCACCAGACCGACGACGGGAAGGGAGCACCTCGCCTTCACGGCGCGGATATGCGCGGCGCTCTGAATGCGCAGCCCCACGGCGCCGCCCTCCTGCGCTGCGAGCGCGAGCGCGGCGATCGCGGCCGGGTCGTCGAGCGCGCTGCCGGGCTTCGCCTGCACCGAGACGATCAGGCCGCCGCGAAGCGCTTCGAACGAGATCATCGCTCCACGAACTCCGGCACGCGCACCCCTGCCTGGAGGAACGCGAGCAGCACGGCGCCGAGCGCCGCGTCGTAGATCGGCGCCCGGTACCGCGCGCCGGGCAGCGTTTCGCGCACGGCGGCGTGGAGCGCGCGTTCGAAGGTCGCGTTCTCCGCGAGGCCGCCGAGCACGGCGAGATCGGGGCTCCGCAGCCGCGCGAGCCGTGCGGCGGCGCGAATCTCCTCGGCGAGCGCGAGCGCGTGCGCGCGCAGGATCTCGCGCGCGGCGCGCTCGCCCCGCCGTGCGTGCGCGAGCAGCAGCGGCGCGAAGGCGGCGAGCTCCGAACGCGCGATCGCACCGCTATAAAACGCCCGCACGCACGCGCTCGCCGCGCGGCCGAAGTGCCGTTCGAGCGCGCCGCGCAGCGCGGTTTCGCGCCGCCCGTCTTCGGCGGCCACCGCGGCGCGCAACGCGTCGCGCGCGAGCCCGAACGCCGAGCCCCCGTCGCCGAAGAGATAGCCGTGCCCGCCGACCCGCACCTCGCTCCCGTCGCGCGCGCGCGCTCGCACCACCGAGCCGGTTCCGGCGATCGCCACGATGCCCGGGCCGCCGGCGTGCGCTCCGGCGAGCGCGATCTCCGCATCGTGCGTGTAGCGCAGGCGGCGAGCGCGTATGCGCGGCCGGCGCCCGCGTGGATTTCCTTCGTAACCGCTGATCCCAACGACGACGCTCTCGAAGCGCGTCGATGCCGGAAGCCGGGCGCGCCGCATCGCGCCGGCGAGCGCGCCCTCGACCGCCTCGCGCAGGCGCGTCGAAGCGCTCCCGAGCCCTAATTCGTCGCCGGGCGCGCCGCTCGCGCGCGCGATCGCCTCGCCCGCTTCGTCGACGATCGCGGCTTTCGTCGCACTCTGCCCGACGTCGATCCCGGCGAATAAGCGCATCGGCTCCTCAGTCGAGCGAGAGCAACGAACGTGCGAACTCGTTCGCGGCGAATTCGCGCGCGGCGCGATTTTCGAGCCGGGCGACATCGCCGAGGCGCTCGCGATGGTGGTAGAGTTCGTGGCCGACGGCGAGCGAGATGAATTCGCCCAGCTCGCCCGATGCCAAGTGCTCGGCGATCCGCAGATTGACCCGAATCGTCGGGCCGTTCGGATCGTACTCCGAACGCAGTTCGTCGACGCCCCATTCACCGAGATCGGCAAACTCGACGGCGACTCCGAGCGCGCGCGCGCGGCGTAATGCTTCACTCATTTTTACGATTCCCCCAAGTCCACTCCATCGGTTTGCAAGGCAGCGCGCAGCACGGAGATATCGATATCTCCGACCGGGAGCGCGCTCTTCTTCGCTAACGCCGCCGCAGTTCCGGCCGCCTGACCGAGCGTCATCACCGTCGGCGTCAAACGCGCCGAGGCTAACGCTTCGTGCGTCGTCGATATGCAACGCCCCGCGACGACGAGCCCCGCGACGCGTTCGGGAATCATGCAACGAAACGGAATCTCGTAGGCCCTTCCTTCGGGAATGCGATGCGTCACCGTTCCATCTCCCGACGGATCGTGGATGTCGATCGGATAGGCGCTGCGCGCGACCGCATCGTCGAAACGCCTCGCCGACACGACGTCCTCGCGCGTGAGCGTGTAACGGCCGACGATGCGTCGCGATTCGCGAATACCCACCTGCGTGCCGCTGGCGAGAACGCGCGCCCGTTCGAAACCGGGAACGTACGCGTTGAAGAAACGAATGAGCTCGGATGCCTGACGGCGCGCTTCGATCTCGGCGCGCGTGAGATCGAACGCATCGAGCGGATCGACGTCGAGCACGCGCGACATGTTCACCGTCATCTCGTCGGGATAGGGGGAGGCGAAGAGCGAGACGATATCGCGCGGAATCGTGACGTCGCCGCGGGCGCGCGCGAGATTCCAGAGATCCCAGAGCCCCGCGACCGCCGAGAGGTTTTCGGGGCGCAGTTCCTCGACCGGTAACGAACTGCGCACTTGGTCCGGGTGCGCGCGCAGATACGCCGCGAGCGCATCGGCGTCGACCGGCCCGACGCGCAGCATCAGGCTCGCCGGCTGCACGCGCCCGCGCGCGTCGCCGCGCTCGGTCGCCGCGCCCGCGGAATGCGCGACGAGCGCGTCGGCGGTCGCATCGACGATCGTCGTTCCGAAAAATTCGAGCTCGCCGCCGATCGTCGCAACGCGCACTCCGACGACGCGCGACTCCTCGCAGATCGCCGAGAGGAACCAGGCGTGCAAGAGGAGGGTCACGCCTGCTTCGTCCATCAGCTCGAAGAGCAACGCTTTGTGCAGCTCCGGGTCGAAGGGCGTGATCGTTGCGACGTAATCCGAGCTGTCGTGGAGGTGCCCCGGCGAACCGCCGACCGCCCGGAGGCGCTCGACGATCTCCTGCGCGATGCCGCCGACGATGCGGGTCGCACCGGAGTGAAAGGTCATCCAGGGGCCGACCATCGCCGCCGTCGCGGTACCGCCGAGAAAGCCGTAGCGTTCGATCAGCAGGGTTCGCGCGCCGTGACGGGCGGCGGCGATTGCGGCGGCACACCCGGCGTTCCCGCCGCCGACGACGATCGTGTCGTAGCGCTCCATCGTTCCGGAAGTTCCCACCCCGAGGCACGCTCCCTGGTGCGCCCGATCGCCCCGGCGGCCAAAACAAGGTCAAAGCGCCTCGAACGGGTATTGAGGGCCTTCATGCTGCTACAACGAGTCAAGCCGCTCTCGCGCCTTTTGGCCGAAGCCGGCGATCACAAAACTGCCCTGAAGAAAACGCTCGGCCCCGGCGCGCTGACGGCGATGGGAATCGGCGCCATTATCGGCACCGGCATCTTCGTACTCACCGGCGTCGCCGCCGCAAAATACTCGGGCCCCGCGCTCACCGTCTCGTTTATCATCGCCGGTATCGTGAGCGCCTTCGCCGCGCTCTGTTACTCCGAGGTTGCGAGCCGCGTTCCGATCGCCGGAAGCGCGTACACCTTCGCGTACGCATCGCTCGGCGAATTCGTCGCCTGGATCATCGGCTGGGATCTCGTTTTGGAATACGCGCTCGGCGCCGCCACCGTCAGCATCGGCTGGTCGGGATATTTTACGAATTTCCTCAGCCACTTCGGCATCAACATTCCCGCTGCGTGGCAGCATAACTACTGGGACACCGGGCCGTCGGGCGAAGCGATCCACGGCATCATGAATCTGCCGGCGTTCCTCATCATCTGCCTGATCGGCGTCCTGTTGATTCGCGGAACGCGCGAATCCGCACTCGTGAACGCGATCATCGTGACGGTGAAGGTCGCCATCGTGCTCTTCTTCATCGGCGTCGGTTTCGCGCACGTCAACACCGGCAACTGGGTTCCGTACTTCCCGTTCGGCTGGGGTGGAACGCTCTTCGGCGCCTTCTTCGTCTTCTTCGCCTACATCGGTTTCGACGCGGTTTCGACCGCCGCCGAGGAAGCGAAGAACCCGCAACGCGATATGCCGATCGCGATCATCGGCAGCCTCGCCATCTGCACCGTCCTCTACATCATCGTCGCGGCGATTCTCACCGGCATGGTGCGGTACACCCACCTCAACGTGCCGCAGCCCGTCGCCTACGCCGTCGAGCACGTCGGCCTTCCCGGCTGGATGAGCCTCGTCATCTCGATCGGCGCGATCGCCGGCCTCACCACCGTGCTGTTGGTGATGATGTACGGCCAGACGCGCGTCTTCTTCGCGATGTCGCGCGACGGATTGCTCCCCGCGGTCTTTTCGAAGGTGCACCCGACGTTGCGGACGCCCGCGACCTCGACGGCGATGTTCACCATCTTCATCGCGCTCATCGCCGCGTTCACGCCGATCTCCGTCGTCGGATCGCTGACGAATATGGGAACGCTCGCCGCGTTCGTGCTGGTATCGATCTCGGTACCGATCCTGCGCAAACTCTATCCGGAAGCGAAGGGATTCTCGGTGCCGTTCGGCCCGTACGTCATCCCGATCACCTCGGCGATCCTCGCCACGTTACTGCTCCTAGCACCCTTCGTCGACACGACGGTCCCGCGTATCTTGGGGCTCCCGTTGCCCTGGTTCGGCTTCGTCGTCTGGCTCATCATCGGCCTCGCCGTCTACTTCCTCTACGGCCGCTCGCATAGCCACGTCGGCATCAACGAAGGCGCCGCGTCGAAAACGTAAATCTCGGAGTGCCGATTCGCGCGCGCCGG
>JAJYHP010000141.1 GCA_021784715.1 bacterium | reverse complement strand
CGTGAGCGCGAGTTCGCCGATGCGGACCGGCGGCGCGGCGAGCGTCGGCGTGAGCACGACGTCGTAGCGCTCGAGGAACGCATCGTAGGCGGCGGTCAATTTTTGCTGGTCGACGACGGCGGTGGTAAGTTCGTCGAGGGCGATCGTGCGCGCGATCGCGAGCATCGCCGCGGCGATCGGCTCGATATCGTCGCCGCGCAAACGGCGTTGCGGCGTGGGATTTCCCGCGCCGAGAATCCAGCCGGTATTGCTCGCGAAGAGCAGCAGCAACGCGTACGACATCGCGTCGTAATCGATGCCCTGCGGTTCGTCGTCGACGACGCTGTGCCCGAGCGAGGCGCAGAGTTCCGCCGCAGCGTCGAGCGCTTCGAGCGACTCTGCGGAGTAGCCGTGCCCGAGGAGCGGGCCGCGCATGACCGCGATGCGCAACGGTTTCGGATCGCGCGCGACTTCGGGGAGAAAGCGCGCGCCGTCATCGGAGCGCAGCGCATCGAGCATCGCGGCGCTGTCGCGCACGCTGCGCGAAATGGCGTGGTCGATATTGGCGTGCCCGATAACGCCGCCGACACCGGGCGTGCGCCCGCGGCTCGGCTTGAGCCCGAAGAGGCCGGTGCAGCTCGCGGGAATGCGGATCGAGCCGCCCATATCGTTGCCGTGCGCGATCGGAACGACGCCCGCGGCGCAGAGCGCGGCGCTGCCGCCGCTCGAACCGCCGGGCGTGCGCGTGAGGTCCCACGGATTGCGCGTCGCACCGAAGAGCACGGTTTCGGTGAACGGCGAGAGCCCGAATTCCGGAGTCGTCGTCTTTGCGAAGACGATCGCTCCGGTGCGTTTTGCGCGCCGAAAAAACTCGTGATCCTCGGTAGGAACGTAGCGCGCGAAATACCGGCTGCCCATCGTCATCGGCAACCCGGCGAGCTGCGGGCCGAGATCCTTGGCGACGAAGGGAACCCCGGCGAAGGAGCCGTCGCGCCCGCTCCGTTCGGCGTCGACGCGCGCGTCTTCATAGCGGCGTGCGGCGATGGCGTTGAGGTGCGGATTCACGCGCTCGGCGCGCGCGATCGCTTCGTCGAGCAGTTCGCGCGGCGTCACCTCGCCGGCGCGGACCGCGCGCGCCATCTCCAGGGCGTCGGCGCGATCGTAGAACTCCGAGATGCTCATAGGCGGCACTTGCGGTGGGCGGCGGCGGTTCCCTTTTGCAGCGCCGCATAGGAGCGCGCCTTTCGTGCCATAACGTCACGCGGTATGCGTTTCGAACGTGCGCCGACCATCGAGACCCCGCGCCTGCGCCTGCGCGCGCACCGGCCCGACGATTTCGAGGCCTGCGCGGCGATGTGGGCGGACCCTGCGGTGACGGCGTATATCGGAGCGCCCTCGACGCGCCTGCAAACGTGGGCACGCATGCGCGGCTACGTCGGGCTCTGGGAGTTTTTGGGCTTCGGGTACTGGGCGATCGAAGAAACGTCGACCGGACGGTTCATCGGCGAACTCGGCTTCGCCGATTTCAAACGCGAGATCGCCGCAACGATGCAGGGGATCCCCGAGTTGGGTTGGGCGCTCGCCGACGATGCACGCGGCAAGGGTTTGGCGACCGAAGCGGTGCGCGCAGCCACGGCGTGGGGCGACGGGCACCTTCGCTCGGAGCGCACGGTCTGCCTCATCGATGCGCGCAACGCCGCGTCGATTCGCGTCGCCGAAAAGTGCGGCTTTCTCCGCTTTGATGCCGCGGCAACGGGAACGACCGAGCTCCTTTTTTTCGAACGCTATCGCCCGCTCACCCAACCGTAACCAGGAGATCCTCTTGAAACAAAATGTGCTCCCGCGCCGTAGATCGAGAAACGCTACGCTAGGAGGACTACTGTGACGCTACCCGCTGCGCTCTTCGCTATTACGATCTTCGGCATGCATTTCGGCGGATCGCCGATGGTGAAATCGACCGAACACTTCTCGATTCCGGTCGGCCAGCAACTTCCGCTCGACGTGCGTACCAATAGCGGCGATATTACCGTCGTCGGCGGCACGCAGCGCGAAATTGAGGTGACCGTTATTAAACGCGCGCCTTCGCAGGCACAACTCGCTCAAATGCACGTCGATCGACGGATCGGCGCGCGTGCGGTTCATCTCGCAACGATATTTCAGCCCAAATGTCAGTGGACGTGCGGCGATATCTCGTTTCGGATCACCCTTCCGGCGAACACCGCACTCGCGCTGCACACATCCTCGGGCGACGTGCAGGTTCGAGGCATGGCGGCGAGCGTCAGTGCCTCCACCGCGAGCGGAGACATTCAAATCGACGGCGCCGCCGCCTCGCGCAACGACACCGTCTCGATAGCCGACTCATCGGGCGATATCTCGTTGCAAAATGTCGAAGGCACGGTCGTCGCCGTCACGTCGAGCGGAGATGTGAGCATGCGCGATGCCTCGACGAGTGCGCTGACGAAGGCGAACCTCTCGAGCAGCAGCGGCGACGTCTCGCTCTTCCTGCCGCGAAACCCATCGCTGCTCCTGAAGGCGAGAACGTCCTCGGGATCCATCCGCACGAATCTCGGAATTCACGCGCGAGTAACGTACACATCGCGGAGCCTCTCGGCTCGGCTCGGTACCGGGAGCAGCACGGTGAAGCTCTTCACCGCAAGCGGCGACATTACGATCGACGGATCGCGATAGATGGTGACGTTAACGCTCTCTCCGTGGCACGGCAAAAACCTCCCGACGGTGAGCGGCGAAGCCTATCGCTACGAGCTGCGCGTTGCCGGGCGTGCAAACGAGCGCCTAACGCTATCGGCGCAGGGCCTTCCGAACGGCTGGATCGCCGCGTTCTGCACCGAGAGAGTCTGCATGCCGATGCAGGCCCGCCTCACGCTGCCGGCCGACGGGCGCGAACGCCTCGAGTTCGGTTTGATTCAGGAGAACGCACGGCCCGTGCGCACGATGCGCATTACGATACAGGGGAGCGACGGCAGCACGACGCGGATCGTCATCCGCCCCCTGCAAACGCCGCGCTCGTAACGCCGGGAAGCCATCGCCCTCCGGCGAATATCGCAACATGAAATTGCGTTTTGTAACGATCGCATCGCTCGCCGTATTGCTGCTTGCGACGATGCCGCGAGCACCTTTTCACCTGAGCGCGCTGCGGGTTGGAAAGCCCGCAGTTGGGCTTCCGGCCTCCGCGGGGCGACCGCTCGTGGTGGTCGCGTTCGCTTCGTGGTGTATGGGTTGCGTGGAAGAGCTACCGCAGGTCGTCGCCGATTACCAACGCTTCAAAGGACGCGTCGATTTTCTCGGCGTCGATTATGAAGATAATCCGATCGCCGGGCGAGCGCTCGTTAAAAAATACGGCATTCCCTTTCCGGTGGTGAGCGACAGCCCTTCGAACCACGCGCTTCCGCCCGTCACGCCA
Organism: bacterium; assembly: GCA_021784715.1. The sequence continues at coordinate 2,122 of JAJYHP010000141.1, read as the reverse complement.
ACCGCGCCGGATCCGAACATGACGATTCATCTCAACGGAATCACGCCCGCGATGCTCCCCGCGATGGTCGCGCAGTCAGGCGATAAACTCCCGGCGTTCGTTCGTCCGATCCTGTCGAAGGTGGCGGCCTATTGCACAGGACACACCGATGCCCAATGCCTCGCGTACGCTTCGGCGCATCACGTCGTGCTTTCGCCGGTAGGAGCCGCTTCGCCGCACGCAACCGCTTCGCCGTCGGGCCAAACGACGTCAGCATTTCTTGCGCTGCCGCATACGTTTGTGATCGACGGGCACGGAATCGTCCGTGCCGACATCACGGGGTATTACAGTTCGAAGAATCCGATTGCAGAACAACTTCGCAAGCTCGGTATTACGGCGCCTGCGATCAGGTAACTCCGAGGACGTAGCAGCGAAAGCGTCGCCGGGAACGTAGCGAGCTAACTGCTCCGCTCGCCGCTCCAGCCGCCCGCTGAGCTCGAGCCGGGAATGTTCCAGCTCCCTTCGAACGATTTGCCGTCGTCGGAAAAAATGAAACGAAGCGTGCCGGTTCCGTCGCTCTCTTTCCAGGTGCCGCGCAGCACGTTGCCTTCGAGCGCGCCCGCGAGTGAAGCGGTCCCACCGTAGTACGATCCGGTAATGGTATCGCCCGATTGCGTGAGCGTGAGTTTAAAGCGCCCGACGGAATCTCCGCACGATCCTTCACCGCTCGCGGTGCACTCCCAATCTCCCCCGAGGCCGGAGGCGGCGAGCGCCGAGACCGATTTTGCCGAGGCTGCGAGAGCGCCCGCCGCCGATGTCGTGACGAAAGCAAAGCGGTTCATAGCGGAGGCCTTCGCTACCGGTTCCTGCGTGCCTCGCACCGGCTGCGGCCAGCCGCAAGATGCCCACGATCCCTAAGCAAGGCGGCTATGGGCGAAGAGCGCCTTGGCCATCGCGCTGCGTCCGTTGATAAGCGAACGATATGCACGGAACCAGGCCGGCTTCGCGCTTGAACGCCCCATTGCCCGTGCCGGAAAAGGACTCAGTAAGAGATCGACCAGATCGAAACCAAGGTTCTTGAACCAGCCCTGCGATAAGCGTTGTCAGGCAGGAACGTACGAAAGCTTGACCGCGTCCTCGCCGACAGGATTGGTGCCGACGAGTCGAAGTGGGGGGCGAGCACCGGCGAAGTACGGTTTGCCGCGACCAAGAACAAACGGACGAAAGTAGAGATGATACTCGTCGATAAGACCGAGGTCTGTGAGACTCGCGGCTAGATCGGGCCCGGCAATATCGATCACGCCGTCGACCTCCGTCTTCAGCCGACGCACGAAACCGTCGAGGTCGTCCCCGACAAGCGAAGCGTTGGCGCCGACCGACCGCAGCGTGCGTGATGCAACCCATTTTGGTTGCGCCCGCCACGCCTTTGCGAACTCGTGCTCGGCCGCGTCCCACTCCGGACGATCCTCGTCCCAATAGCGCATTACCTCGTACATGCGACGGCCGTACAGCATGCCCGCGAGTTTGCGAACGTGATCGATCCAATAACGAAAGAGTGCAATGCCCGGTGGCGCGTGAAGCGGCGGCTCGAGCTCGCCATTAATGCCGGCAACGTAGCCGTCGAGGGACTGCATCATTCCAAAGACGATCTTTCCCATGTTCTCTCACCTCCGACTCATTGGCTCCAAGTGTTAGAAGTCATTTCATCCGCTGTTCCTTATCCGATCGTTCTTTTCAAGGAACTGTCCGCGGACGCTTTCTCTAAGCGGGAGTGGCTGGAATCGGAATCGCAAGAGAATTTTGAGCCTATTCGCCGGTGGGGTGGGCCCCACGGTTGGGAAGCGGGATCGGAAAGTTTGCGAGCCCATCCGGGAGATTGGCAACAAGACGCTTGAGGGACGTCCGCAACAACGCAATGTCCGTACCATAACGTGCGGTCCAATCGCGCTCGAGTTCGGCCGCAACGGCGGACCATCTCGGCAGCAAAGCAGAACCTCGCGTCGTCAGTCGAATACGCTCTGCGTCGCCGTGCAACGTTTTCTCGACCCATCCGTGGCGTTCCATACACGCGACCATGCTTTTCATCGCCGCATTCGACAGCCCTGACCGCGAGAGTAGTTCCGTCATCGTCACGCCATCGCCG
>JAJYHP010000017.1 GCA_021784715.1 bacterium | reverse complement strand
GACACGCCGCGGTGTTGAAGCGGATTGGAACCGGCATCGGAAAGTTCTGGGTCTGCAAACGCGCGGTCGCGCACGTCGGCGAAGCGATCGAAGCGCTCGGCGGAAACGGTTACGTCGAAGAGTCGGTCATGCCGCGGCTCTATCGCGAGGTGCCGGTCAATTCCGTGTGGGAGGGCTCGGGGAATATCAACGCGCTCGACATCTTGCGCGTCCTCCGCAAGGAGCCCGAGAGCATCGAAGCGCTCCGCGCCGAGTACGAACCGATCCGCGACGACGCGCGGGTGCGCGACGCGTTCGCGCTCGTCGAACGCTATCTCTCCAGCGCCCCCGAGGAGCTCGAAGGAAGCGTGCGCGTGCTGGTCGAGCGTCTGGCGCTCCTCTGGCAAGCAGCGCTGATGCGACGCCATTCGCCCGACGAGGTCGCCGATGCGTTCATCGAGACGCGCTTCGGCGAACGGAGTAGCATCTTCGGCGCGATCTCGGCAAAAATTCCGTTCGGGCGCATCGTCGAGCGAGCCGCGCCTGTTTCATAGAGGGCCTATGTCTCCCATGCGCGCGCCGCGGTTCGTCCGCAGTTCCCGCCACCTCGCCCATCGCGCGTGGACCGAGCGCGAGCGGCGCATCGTCTGGCGGGGATTGAGCGGGCGCTTGGCGATCGCGATCGAGCCGTTTCTGGGCACGCTCTTCATGGCATTTCTGACGTGGGGGATCGTGTGGCGCTCGGAGCACGTCGCCTCGGATCGCGATCTCATCAAGATTGCGTGGATCTTCGGCATCGGCGCCATCGCCTTCGCGGCGTATTTCGTCGCGGTGCTCGTCGCACCGTTCATCGCGTATCTGCAGACGTTTAAGCCCATCTTCATCCTCGATGGCTACGTCCGCTATCGCGGTCCCGACGAGCGATCCAGCGAGGATTCATCGGGATACGTTGCGGCACTCTTCGAAGACCGAAGCGTCGCCTGCGAATGGGAATTTCTCGGCAGCAAAGATTTGGAGCCCGCAATGATACCGGCGCATCTCGAATTCTCGAGATACGCCGGCATCCATCGGATCGATGGGGTGCCGACCGGGGTCCTACCCGACGGCGAGCTACCGTGGCTCGCGATCGGCATCGCGCCGCGACGCGACTAGCAAACCGCCCGACGAGCCGTTAGAGCTTGATTCGTAACGATTCCAGCGAGGGCCACACGTGGTGGAAGCCCGCGTTCAGAATCACTCCGGCGCCGATCGAAAAGACGGCGATCACGCCGAACACCACCAGCGCGACGACGGATTTCGGGATACCGCCCGATTGCGGGACGCTGGAAAAATCGATGGTTTCGGGTTTTTCGTGCATGGCGTCAGGCCGCCTTTCCAAAGTTACCGAGAACGTGCGCTCCGGCGAGCAGCGCGATGAGCGCCCCGAACGCCAGCAGCGCCAACATGATTTTGAAGAACTGGTTGTCGAGCCCCGGCGTCTTCCAGTCGTTCTTTAACGCGACGACCGAGACGAAGAACACGACGATACCGCCGGCGATGGCGCCGGCCCGTTCGATATTGGCGATCATTGAACCGGTCACGTTCGTGGCTCCTTAGATGAGGTAAAAGATCGAGAAAAGCACGACCCAGATGATGTCGACGAAATGCCAGTACAACGTACCGGCGGTGAGGCCGAAATACTTGTCTTTGGTATAGACGCCGTGGATCGATTGCAACAGCAACACGGTGAGGTAGACGACGCCGACGGCGACGTGGAACCCGTGCATGCCGGTCAGCGTGAAGAACGAGGCGCCGAAGATTCCGCTCCCCGCCCACGAGATTTTATCGACGAAATAGAGATGCGTGTACTCGTACGCTTGGCCGCCGAGGAAGGCGATGCCGAGCACGATCGTCGCGATCAGCAAACCCGCGTATTTGTTGAAGTTCCCGTGCTTCCAGTTCTCGAGCGCGTAATGCATCGTCGCCCCGGAGCCGAAGAGCACCACGGAGTTCCACGCCGCGAACGCAACGTCGAGCCGGGCGATCCCCGGCGGCGGCCACGACTGGCCGCTATTCCGAAGATAGAGATAGGCGAAGATGAACGCCGAGAACAGCACGACGTCGCTGAACAGGAAAAACAGGAAGCCCGTCAACCGCAGGTCGCGCGTCTCTTCGTAAAAACGATCGACGCCGCCCTCGGCGTGTTCGGCATGCTGATGGGGAAGTGAGGCGACTGCCACCGTTACTACCTTTCCTCGGAAACGCGATCAGTGAGCGCCGGCCGGAACCGGAGCGGGGGCATCGGTAAGTTCGTCTTCGAGCCCGCGATACGGGAGCGGCTCGCTGAAATCGTAGGGCAGGCCGTAGACGGTCGGCACGTGCTTGAAGTTGTAGTAATGCGGCGGCGAGGGAATCTGCCACTCGAGCGTACGCGCCTTCCAGGGATTCGGGCCGGCCTTCTTGCCGCGCCGCAGACTCACGAGAATATTCACGAAGAAGAGCAAGATCGCGAACGTCATCACGTAGGACGAGACCGATTCCACCCGATTCCAGAACTGGAACTGCGGGTCGTAGACGGCGACGCGACGCGGCATTCCTTCGAACCCGAGCCAGTGCATCGGCAAGAACGTGCCGTTAAAGCCGGCGACGAAAAGCCAGAAATGCCACTTGCCGAGCGTCTCGTTCATCATGCGCCCCGACATCTTCGGGAACCAATAATAGAAGCCGGCGAAGATCCCCATGAGGCTGCCGCCGACGAGCACGTAGTGGAAATGCGCGACCACGAAATAGGTTCCGTGGAGGTGGAGATCGGTCGGGACCGAGGCGAGGAAGATGCCGGTGATGCCGCCGAGTGCGAAGAGCACCACGAAGCCGATCGCGAAGAGCATCGCGCTGGTGAAGTGGATCTTTCCACCCCAGAGCGTGGTGATCCACGAGAAGATCTTGACGCCGGTCGGCACCGCGATGACGAACGTCAGCAACATGAACGGAAGCTGCATGAACGGCGCGAGCCCCGAGGTGAACATGTGATGCGCCCAGACCATGAAGCCCGCGAGCGCGATCGTTACCGAGGAGAACGCGATCATCTTGTAGCCGAAGATCGGTTTCCGCGCGAAGGTCGGCAGAATCTCCGAGATCATTCCGAACGCCGGAAGAATCATGATGTAGACGGCGGGGTGCGAGTAGAACCAGAACATGTGCTGCCAGAGCAGCGGGCTGCCGCCTTTAGTTGGGTCGAAGAACGGCACGCCGAACTGACGCTCCATGAAGAGCGCGGCGAGCGCGCCCGCGAGCGCGGTCGTTGCGACCATCGAGAGCGGTGCGGTCGCCAACTGCGCCCAGACGAAGAGCGGCATGCGCGTGAGGGTCATGCCCGGCGCGCGCATCTTGAGGATCGTCACCATGAAGTTCATACCGGTCAACGTCGAGCTGATACCGACCAAGAAGATCGCGGCGCACCACATCGATGTGCCCGCCTCGCCTTGCAGCGACATCGGCGGGTACTCGGTCCAGCCGGCGACCGGCGCGCCCATGAGGAACGAGCTGAAGAGCATCAACCCGGCGACCGGAAACATCCAGAAGCTGATCATGTTCAGCCACGGGAATGCCACGTCGCGCGCGCCGAGCTGGAGCGGCATCACGAAGTTGCCGAAGGCGCCGGTCATGAGAGGAATGACGACGAGCCAGACCATCGCGCTACCGTGGACCGAATAGACTTCGTTATAGGTGTTGTTGCTGACGAAGCCGCCGTTCGCGTTCATTAGCTGCGTGCGGATGACCTCGGCGAGAAGACCGGCGAGCACGAGAAAGATAAAGCCGGTGATGAGATACTGTATGCCGATGATCTTGTGATCGATCGAGAATACGTATCGCCGGATAAAGCCCTGCGGCTCCGGGTGGACGTGGTCGGCGATACCGCCGCCGACGTGAGTTGCTGCTACTGCCATGATCTTTCTCCCGCTACTTCAACGTGTTGAGGTAGGCTACGAGGTTTGCGATGTCTTTGTCGGTGAGCGCGTTCTGCACCTGAGTCGGCATCTGGCCGTACGAACCTTGCAGACCGTGCTGGAGAATATCGGCGACGTTCGCCGGGGTCGCCGGCTTGCCGCTGAGCAAATTGGGATGCGCCGGATCGTGCAGTACGCCCTTGAGGCCCGGGCCGACGATGCGTTTCGAGAACGGCGCGATGGCGTGACAGGCCGAGCACTTCTGCGAGAAGAGCACCTGGCCGGCGGCCGCCGAACCGTCGCTGAGATCGATCGGCGCCGACGAGATCTGCGGCAATGCGTTGCTCGCGGTCGCGTTCTTCACTTGCCAGCTGTGGTACCACGCGGCGAACTGCGCCTTCGGTTCGATCACGAGATATTGTTTGTTCATGACGCCGTGTTCGACGCCGCAGAATTCGGTGCAGATGATGCGGTAACGACCGACGCGGTCGGTGGTGAAGCGCATCACGTTGATGAGCCCCGGAACCATATCTTGCTTCAGTCGCATCGCCGGAACCCAGAACGAATGAATCACGTCTTCGGAGCTGACGTTGAGCGTCACCGGCTCTCCGACCGGGAGGTGCATGTTCCCGGTGACTTCTCCGTTGATGCCGGGATAGCGGAACGTGTAGAACCACTGGTGCCCGATCGATTCGACGACCAGGCCCGCCGGCGTCGACGCCGAGGCGATTTGAATCGGGAACCAAACGCGAACGCTCGCCCAAGAAATGAGGATGACCGCAATCGTCGGAAGGACCGTCCACCAGAGTTCGAGCTTGTGGTTGTCGTGGATTTGCACGCCGAGCGCGTCGGGCGGATCGTCTTTTCGCGCGCGGAAGACGATCGAGAAAAAGATGGCGTAACCGAGAATGTAGATGAAGAGCGCGATCCCGACCGCGAGGAAGACGCGGAAGAGCTCGTCGATCTGCGTCGCGACGGTCACCGCCGTCGGCATCCAGCGCGAGAGCGGCGTAACGGCCCAGAAATAAATATTTGCTATCGCAAGCAACGTGAGGAGGCCCGTAAACGGCCAAAAGCCCGGACCGAGGCCCTTCACGCTGGACTCTTTCTCAACCACCGGCAATCCTTTCAGACGCATCATTCGGAGAGGTTCTTCTCCGGATATTCCCAATTCGTTCCCAACTATAGAAAGAGCGAGCGGCTCCCGCACCGACTTTAGAAGTCGAGGCTCTCTCGCCGCTTACTTCTTCAGGGCCGCTGCGAACTCCCCGACGCGGGTCGCGAGGCCGGTGAGGGCGTTCCCGACGACGATGGCATCGGCGCCGGCTCGCAAAGCACCTTCTCCTGCTTCGGGGCTACCGATCCCACCTTCGCAGATTGTAAAGCCGCCGAGCTCGGCGATGCGAGCGACGAGGTCGAGCGCGGGAAGGGACGTCCCGCTGGTAGCGGCGGTGTACCCGCAGAGCGTCGTGGCAAGCAGATCGGCGCCGAGTGCGTGCGCCGCGCGCGCATCCTCGATGCTCGCGCAGTCGGCCATCGCCGCGCGCGAGGCCGCATGAATCGCATTGACGATCCGCTCGAGCGTCGTGCCCTCGGGGCGCGCGCGCGCCGTCGCATCGAACGCGACGATCTCGGCGCCGGCCTCGAGGATCTCCGCGACTTCGCGGAGCGTCGGCGTGATGTACGGCTCAAATCCGCGGTACTCGCGCTTCACCAGGCCGACGATGGGAAGGGTGCACCTTGCCTTCACGGCACGAATATGCGGCGCGCTCTGAATGCGAAGACCCACGGCGCCGCCCTCCTGCGCTGCGAGCGCGAGCGCGGCGATCGCGGCCGGGTCGTCGAGCGCGCTACCGGGTTTCGCTTGCACCGAGACGATGAGGCCGCCGCGAAGCGATGCGAGCGAGATCATCGCTCCACGAACTCCGGCACGACAACTCCCGCCTGGAGGCAGGCGAGCAGCGCGGCGCCGAGTGCCGCATCGTAGATCGGCGCCCGGTAGCGCGCGCCGGGCAGCGTTCCGCGCAGGGCGGTGCGGAGCGCGCGTTCGAAAGTCGCGTTCTGCGAGAGGCCGCCGAGCACGGCGAGATCGGGGCTCCGCAGTCGCGCGAGCCGTGCGGCGGCGCGAATCTCCTCCGCAAGCGCGAGCGCGTGCGCGCGCAGGATCTCGCGCGCGGCGCGCTCGCCTCGTCGTGCGTGCGCGAGCAGCAGGGGCGCGAACGCGGCGAGCTCCGAACGTGCGATCGCACCGCTATAAAACGCCCGCACGCACGCGCTCGCCGTGCGGCCGAAGTGCCGTTCGAGCGCGCCGCGCAGGGCGGTTTCGCGCCGCTCGTCCTCGGCGATCGCCGCGACGCGCAGCGCGTCGCGCGCGAGCCCGAACGCCGAGCCCGAGTCGCCGAAGAGATAGCCGTGCCCGCCGACCCGCACCTCGCTGCCGTCGCGCGCACGCGCCCGAACCACCGATCCGGTTCCGGCGATCGCCACGATTCCCGGCGCACCGGCGTGCGCTCCGGCGAGCGCGATCTCCGCATCGTGCGTGTAGCGCAGGCGATGGGCACGAATGCGCGGCCGGCGTCCCTGCAAGTCACCTTCGAATCCGCTGATCCCGACGACGACGCTCTCAAAACGCGTCGATGCCGGAAGCCGGGCGCGCCGCATCGCGCCGGCGAGCGTGCCTTCGACGGCGTCGCGCAGGCGCGTCGAAGCGCTCCCGAGCCCTAGTTCGTCGCCCGGCGCGCCGCTCGCGCGCGCGATCGCGTTGCCCGCTTCGTCGACGATCGCAGCCTTCGTCGCACTCTGTCCGACATCGATTCCCGCGAAAAGGCGCATCGGCTTCTCAGTCGAGCGAGAGCAACGAGCGCGCGTATTCGTTCGCTGCGAATTCACGCGCGGCACGATTTTCGAGCCGGGCGACATCGCCGACGCTTTCGCGATGATGGTAGAGTTCGTGGCCGACGGCGAGCGAAATAAATTCCCCGAGTTCGCCGGAAGCGAGGTGCTCGGCGATCCGCAGATTGACCCGAATCGTCGGGCCCTGCGGATCGTACTCGGAGCGCAGTTCGTCGACGCCCCATTCGCCGAGATCGGCAAATTCGACGGCGACTCCGAGCGCGCGGGCGCGGCGCAATGCTTCACTCATTCTTTACGATTCCCCCAAGTCCACTCCATCGGTTTGCAAGGCAGCGCGCAGCACGGAGATATCGATATCTCCGACCGGGCGCGCGCTCTTCTTCGCTAACGCCGCTGCAGTTCCGGCCGCCTGACCGAGCGTCATTACCGTCGGCGTTAGTCTCGCCGATGCTAATGCTTCGTGCGTCGTCGATATACAACGCCCCGCAACGACGAGCCCCGCAACGCGCTCGGGAATCATGCAGCGAAACGGAATTTCGTAGGCCCTCCCTTCGGGAATGCGATGCGTTACGGTTCCGGATCCCGACGGATCGTGAATATCGATCGGATAGGCACTCCGCGCGACCGCATCGTCGAAATGCTTTGCCGACACGACATCCTCGCGCGTGAGCGTGTAACGGCCGACGATGCGTCGCGATTCTCGAATGCCGACCTGCGCGCCGCTGGCGAGAATGCGCGCCCGTTCGAAGCCGGGAACGTAGGCGTTAAAGAAGCGGATCAATTCCAACGCCTGTCGACGCGCTTCGATCTCGGCGCGCGTGAGATCGAATGCATCGAGCGGATCGACGTCAAGGACGCGCGACATGTTCACCGTCATCTCGTCGGGATACGGCGAGGCGAAAAGCGAGACGATATCGCGCGGGATCGTGACGTCGCCGCGGCTGCGTGCGAGATTCCAGAGATCCCAGAGCCCCGCGACCGCCGAGAGATTTTCGGGGCGTAGTTCTTCCACGGGCAACGAGCTTCGCACCTGATCGGGGTGTGCGCGCAGATACGCCGCAAGCGCATCGGCGTCGACCGGCCCGATTCGAAGCATCAGGCTCGCGGGCTGCACGCGCCCGCGCGCATCGCCGCGCTCCGTCGCCGCACCCGCAGAGTCTGCGACGAGCGCGTCGGCGGTCGCATCGACGACCGTCGCTCCGAAGAATTCGAGCTCGCCGCCGATCGTCGCAACGCGCACGCCGACGACGCGCGATTCTTCGCAGATCGCCGAGAGGAACCAGGCATGCAAGAGGAGGGTCACACCTGCCTCGGCCATCATCTCGAAAAGCAGCGCCTTGTGCAGCTCGGGATCGAAGGGCGTTATCGTTGCCACGTAATCCGAACTGTCGTGGAGATGTCCCGGCGAGCCGCCGACCGCTCGGAGGCGCTCGACGATCTCCTGAGCGATTCCGCCGACGATGCGGGTCGCGCCGGAATGAAAGGTCATCCAGGGGCCGACCATCGCCGCAGTTGCGGTGCCGCCGAGAAAGCCATAGCGTTCGATCAGCAGGGTTCGCGCGCCGTGGCGGGCAGCGGCGATTGCGGCGGCACACCCGGCGTTTCCGCCGCCGACGACGATGGTGTCGTAGCGCTCCATCGTTCCTGGAGTTCCCACCTCAAGGCACGCTCCCTGGTGCGCCCGATCGCCCCGGCGGCCAAAACAAGGTCAAAGCGCCTCGAACGGGTATTGAGGGCCTTCATGCTGCTACAACGAGTCAAGCCGCTCTCGCGCCTTTTGGCCGAGGCCGGCGATCAAAAAACCGCCCTGAAGAAAACGCTCGGCCCCGGTGCGCTGACGGCGATGGGAATCGGCGCCATTATCGGCACCGGTATTTTCGTACTCACAGGCGTCGCCGCCGCAAAATATTCGGGCCCCGCGCTCACCGTCTCGTTTATTATCGCCGGTATCGTGAGCGCCTTCGCCGCGCTCTGTTACTCCGAGGTTGCCAGCCGCGTCCCGATCGCCGGAAGCGCGTACACCTTCGCGTATGCATCGCTCGGTGAATTCGTCGCCTGGATTATCGGTTGGGATCTCGTTTTAGAATACGCGCTCGGCGCCGCCACCGTCAGCATCGGCTGGTCGGGGTATTTTACGAATTTCCTCAGCCACTTCGGCATCAATATCCCCGCTGCGTGGCAGCATAATTACTGGGACACCGGGCCGTCGGGCGAGGCGATCCACGGCATCATGAATTTGCCGGCGTTCCTCATCATCTGCCTCATCGGCGTCCTGTTGATTCGCGGGACGCGCGAATCCGCGCTCGTGAACGCGATTATCGTGACGGTGAAGGTTGCCATCGTGCTCTTCTTCATCGGGGTCGGTTTCGCGCATGTCAACACCGGCAACTGGGTTCCGTACTTCCCGTTCGGTTGGGGCGGAACGCTCTTCGGCGCCTTCTTCGTCTTCTTCGCCTATATCGGTTTCGACGCGGTTTCGACCGCCGCCGAGGAAGCGAAGAACCCGCAACGCGATATGCCGATCGCGATCATCGGCAGCCTCGCCATCTGCACGGTGCTCTACATTATCGTCGCGGCGATTCTCACCGGCATGGTGCGCTATACCCACCTCAACGTGCCGCAGCCCGTCGCCTACGCCGTCGAACACGTCGGACTTCCCGGCTGGATGAGCCTCGTCATTTCGATCGGTGCGATCGCTGGCCTCACCACGGTGCTGCTGGTCATGATGTACGGACAAACGCGCGTCTTCTTCGCGATGTCGCGCGACGGATTGCTCCCCGCGGTCTTTTCGAAGGTGCACCCGACGCTGCGGACGCCCGCGACCTCGACGGCGATGTTCACCATCTTCATCGCGCTCATCGCCGCCTTCACGCCGATCTCGGTGGTCGGATCGCTAACCAACATGGGAACGCTCGCGGCGTTCGTGTTGGTATCGATCTCGGTACCGATCCTGCGCAAGCTCTATCCGGAGGCGAAAGGATTCTCGGTACCATTCGGCCCCTACATCATCCCGATCACCTCGGCGATTCTCGCTTCGTTACTGCTCTTAGCACCCTTCGTCGACACGACCGTCCCGCGTATCTTGGGGCTCCCGTTACCGTGGTTCGGCTTCGTCGTCTGGCTCATCATCGGCCTCGCCGTCTACTTCCTCTACGGCCGTTCGCATAGCCACGTCGGCATCAACGAAGGTGCGGCGACGAAAACCTAACCCACAAAATCCCGTTTCGTGCGCGCCGGGCTAACCGCGCTCGGCGCGCACGAATACCAACGTGACCCGCTCGTTTTCATCGCAACCACGAAGCTCGTCGAGTAGCAACGCGACGACGCGCTCGGCATCGGCGAACCCTCGCAACTCCGAGATTCGGCCGCGGCGCAGCGCGTAGAGGTCGGGCAGGCGCCGTCCGACATCGCCGAAACGCGTCACCGCCTCGATTCCCTCGCGGGCGTGCCGTTCTACCGTGGCGACGCGCGCGCGCACGAGCCGTGCGAACGGCGTCGAGAGGCGCACCACTCCGCTCGTATCGACGACGCGCAGATTGCGCTCGTTCCGAAAGCCCTGCAGCTCCTCACTCACCTCGATCCGTTCGAGCGCTTCGACTGCAACGCCGAGGCTCGAAGCCGCCGTGCGCGCGCGCTCCGCGGCATCGGCCCGCGCCCGCGCCGCGACGACGCCGCCGACGGCGCCGCCCGCGGTTGCGAGCACGCGATTGCGAATCGGATCGATCGAGATATCCACCTCGATGCTCGCCGGATCGGCTCCACTTTCGATCGCGCGATCGCTCACTTCGCGGCGGAGACGCGCGAGCTGCTCGACGCTGGGATCGACGATCTGACGCTCGATGCTGTCGCGCACCAGCGCGAGCGCGACCCCCACCGGAGAGATGACTTCATGATCGCGGGCGATACGGACGCGCAGGTTCATCGCGCGCGCGAGGTGCGGAACGATCGCGCGCGCCGCGCCACCTCCGCCGACGAGTTCGAGCAGGCGTTCGTCGAGCTCGTACTCCGCGATCAGCGCGCGAACGGTCGGAACGATGCCGGCGATCGCTCGGTCGAGAATCGCGCGTGCGAGCGCTTCGGGCTCGGTCCCGCGTGCCGCTGCGACGAGCGCGAAGGCCCGACGCACGGCCTCGTCGTTGCCGCGCCCGAACGCCGTGTCGGGAACGTCGCCGAGCAGATTCGCCGCACAGGTCGGCGTTAACGCGATGCCGCGCCCGTCGATAGCGCGCAGCGCGAGAATATCACCGTCGGCGACGCGCGCCTCGCGGAGATCCTCTGGGCTGCAGAACGCCGCATAGCGATAGCCTGCGATGTGCGCGCTGCGCGGCCCGACCGCTTCGATGGCGCTCGCATTCGCGCGCACGAGACTACCGCCGGCGATTCCCAAGGTGCGTACGTCGAGCGTCCGCAGCAAGAGGCGGTGCGCGCCGATACGGCCGGGACGCATCTGCGCGTGCCCGCCCCGTATCACCGAACAGTCCGAACTCGTTCCCCCGACCTCGATAAAAACGGCATCGGTGACGTTCTCGTGCAGTAGCGCACCCGCGAGCCCCGCCGCCGGCCCGGAGAGTAACGTCGCCAGCGGGCGCCGTTCGATCTCGCCGATCGACATGACGCCGCCGTCGCTGCGCATCACCATCAACGGTGCGGTAATTCCAGCCGCATGAAGCGCGCGCTCGGTGCTTCGCGCCGCGCGCAGCATGCGTGGAAGCAGCGCGGCGTTCAGCGCCGCGGTGCGCGTCCGCGCGCGCAGGCCGTAGAGCGAACTCGCATCGCTACCGGTCGTCGCGGGAAGATCGAATGCGCGCGCCATCTCGGCGACCCGCCGTTCGCCGAGCGGGCGATCGACCCCGAACGCGCTGCTCACCGCGAGCGCTTCGACGTGGTGCTCGCGCTGCAAGAGCGCGATCGCTTCGCGTTGCGCGCGTTCGTCGCGCGCGTCGGCAAATGCCGTATGCGGCGCGAACGGACGCTCGCCGAGAGAGAATGCTCGCACGCGCATCTGCATCCGCGCGAACGGTGCGGAGCCGTCGAGCAGGCCGAGGATGCCGACGCGCGCGAGGTCGCCTTCGAGCAACGCGTTGGTCGCCTGGGTCGTGGAGTGCGCGACGAACGCGATGCGCGCCGGATCGATACCCGAGGCGATCAATCGTTCGAGGCTCTCGCGAATACCTTCGGCGACGCCGCGTTCGGCTTCGTGCGTCGTCGGAACCTTGATGCGCGCGACGACGCTGCGTTCGCGCGGGTCGATCGCGACGGCATCGGTGAACGTACCGCCGACGTCGATACCGACGCGCAGCGGGGTTAACGTGCCGATCGTTCTCGCGCCGGAAGGCTCTTCGCGAGTTCGTCGTAGAGCATCGCCATCGTTTCGATGCCGCCGAAAAATTGCTTCAACGAGAATTTTTCGTTCGGCGCGTGGATGCGATCGTCGGGAAGGCCGACCCCGATCATCACTTGCGGCAACCCGAACATGCGATCGAAACTTCCGACCGGCGTAATCGAGCCGCCGGTGCCGATAAAGACCGGCGCCTTACCGAAGCCGCGCTCCATCGCCGAGGCTGCAGCGGCGACGGCGGGGTGATCGCGCCCGATCAGCACGGCGCGCGCGGTGCCTTCATCTTCGACGTGCACGCGCACTCCGGCTGGCGCGTGCGCGAGCAGAAAATTTTTCACCGCATCGCGCACCGCGAGCGGATCCTGCGCGCCGACGAGCCGCGCGGAGAGCTTCGCGCAGGCGAACGACGGAATCACCGTCTTATGCCCCGGGCCCTGATAGCCGCCCCAGATGCCGTTGCATTCCAGCGTCGGGCGGTACCACATCCGCGCGAGCGGATGAACGCCGCGCTCTCCCCATAGTTGGGGAACGCCGAGCTCGGCAGCCGACGCGTTCTCGTCGTAGGCGAGGCCGCGCACCTGCGTCTCGATCGCCGCGTCGAGTTCGGGCGCACCGTCGTAAAAGCCCGGCACGACCACGCGAGCGCGTTCGTCTTTCAGCGAGGCGATCGACATCGCTAACGCCTCGATCGGGTTGCGTACGAGACCGCCAAAATACCCCGAATGCAGATCTTCGCTCGGTCCGGTAACGCGCACGTCCCAATGCACGAGGCCGCGAACCGAAGTGGTGAGCGCGGGGGTATCTTCGTCGTAGACCGCCGTATCGGAGATCACCGCAAGATCGGCTTGGAAGAGATCGCGGTAGCGGGCCAGCGCGCTTTCGAAGTTCGGCGAACCGACCTCTTCTTCGCCCTCGACTAAAACGATGACGTTAATAGGCAGGTCGCCGCGCACGCGCACGTGCGCTTCGAGCGCGGCGAGATGCATGAGCACCTGCCCTTTGTCGTCGACCGCCCCACGACCGTAGATATTTCCCTCGCGCACCGTTCCTTCGAACGGCGGCGAGAGCCAGAGATCGAACGGCTCGGGCGGCTGCACGTCGTAATGACCGTAAATGAGGACGGTCGGCTTTGCGGGATCGTGCCCGTACCGACCATAGGCAAACGGCGCGCCGTCGGTCGCGAGCAATTCCGCTGCGAATCCGATCTCGCGCATGCGCTCCACGAGGAGCGTCGCGCAACGCTGCATATCGCCACGATGCTGGGGATTTGCTGAGACCGATGGAATCGCAATCAACGCTTTTAATTCGTCGAGATAGCGTTCGTGCGATCTCCGTACGTGCGAGAGCAGCTGCTCGTCGTTCTCGATCATCGTGGGGCTATTCGCGCAATTGCGCCTCTACCTCTTTCGGCAGTACCGGCGCACCGAGTTGAATCTGCTGCGTGGTTTTCCCAACGCGGACCTGAAACGAATGCGGGCGTCCGTCGTACGATCGCGCCTCGGATTGGAAGGTGCCGTAATCCCACCACCAGCGTCCGTCGATCTTATCGACGATCTCGCCGGTGCGCATTCCCGCGGCCCACGCCGGGCCGCCCGCGCGAACGTAGACGCGCATGTACCCGTCGACGGTCTTGAAGAGCGCGAAATAATACGTCGGGCGAAGGTTTGCCGGCAACGAGAGCCCGTGCGCGAAGAGCACGTGCGCGCGAATCGGATGGCGCCCCCGCCACGCAAGCAAACGGCGCGCCCCCTGCAACGCCAAACGCCGAACGAGCGCCGCGTCCGGATGCGGCACGACGGCGTGATCGTGCCACTCGCGCACGACCCACCCACCGCAATCTTCGAGCCGCAGACCGATATCGAGATTCACGCCTTCGAGCAGTGTGAAACGTATGCGGCGTACGTAAACGTACGCCGCATACGGCTTCGCCGAGCAGTCGCGACGTTCCGGAACGGCGTGCCGACGCTCCACCTGAAAGCCGGCCCGCGCGAGCGCTCCAGCCACGCTTGCCGCAGCGACGCGACCGAACCCGGTTCCGTCGTCGTCGACGACGACGTGGTGAGCGGCGCTCGCCGGCGCGAGAAGCCCGGGCGGAAACGGAGCGTTTGGTAAGGTTGCGGCGCCCGCGACGTGGAGGCTCACCACGAGTAACGCCGCGAGCACGGCGACGACGTACTGATACGGTAGGGTTGCGAGCATCATGCGTTCGGCGCGATCGCCGGTCTGGTTCGCGACCCAGACGTTCGCGGTGTTCGTGGGGTCGCAGACGTTTTGCACCGCCACCAACGCCATGACGCCGGCGACGAGCAACACCGGCGCGATCGCATGCGCGCCGAGCAACGCTGCGAAAAAGGCGATGCCGACGCCGAAGGGATTGAGCGGCCCACGGTAGAGCACCAGCGGGCTGAGCAACCCGAAGACTAGCACGAACGCCGTCGGTTTGGCGATCCAAGCGCCGGCTATGGGCGCGAGCGCCGCATGCATCGCGGGCTCTTTTACCGCGACGAGCAACATGCCGATTCCCATAAAGAGCAACACTGCGGGTGCGACATCTTCGATTCCGCGAATCGCCGCGCCGACGATGGTCTGTACGATCGCGCGCGGGCGAACGATCGCCGCACCGAGAACGGCCGCAATGGAGAACGCGGCGACCGCATCGAGGTGAAAGAAAAAATAGAGCGGCATCGGCAAGAGCGGAACGAGCATTGCAATAGGGGGGACCCGCCGCGCGCTGCCGCCCTCTACATCGACGATCTCCGCGTCGTCATCGCGACGTTGTTCGCGCCACGTTGCATAGTCGCGATCGCGCGCGAATCCCACGATGGCAAACGCAACCAGGGCGACGGCATCGATCGCGGCGAGTGCGAGCGCGAAGGGCAGCAAGCGGCCTTCGGAGACTCCGAAAAACGTGGTGTAGAACGTCCAGTTCGCAATGTTGAACGTAAATCCGAGCGCGAACGCCATGAGGAACAACGGCCCCGTGAGCCGCCGCGGGACGCCGACGGCGAGCATCGTCGGTAGCACGATCGATCCGACCATGACGATCGCGCCGAGCCCGGAGAGCGAGACGAAGAGCACTGCGGTTACCGCGCAGAGCGCCAGCGCGAAGAGCAGCGGGTTCTCGCCTCCGTACTCCGCGGCAACGTTGACGATCGCGCGCGCGATGCCGGTATCGATGGTCACGCGTCCGAGCAGAGCGCCGAAGATGACGGCGGCGTACGCCGGAGCGAGCGCCGTCACGCCGCCGGAGAACACCGCGCTCAAACGCGGAATCGGAACGCCCGCCACCAAGCAGAGTGCGATCGCCATCACCGGAATCGCCAGCAGCGCGGGAAGGATGCGGCGCACCATCAACACCGCACAGAGCGCGAAGACGGCGAGCATCAGCAACGCACTCACGGCAGGTGCAGCACCCGGTCGAGCGGAGGCAACGTTCCACGAGCGATAAAGTCGTTATAGGTGGCTCGTTGGATGAGATCGGCTCGCCGAATCGCACGCTGCGCGGCGAGATGATAACGCTCGAGATTCGAGGCGAGGTGACCCGGACGGCTCTCGTTCTTCCAGGCGCGCGCGTAGAGCGGCGCGAGCCCTTCGTACCAATCGCGAAGTTCCCAGAACCAATATTTGCACCATAATAGATCGCGAAACGACGGTCCGTTTTTTTCGCCGATATGCGCCCGCGCATCGTCATAGTAATACCGGACCTCGCGCTCTATTTGATAGGCGCGCGCGAGAACGTCGATGCGACGCGCCGCAACGAATTCCGCGAACGCCGCGCCGCGATGTGCGGGCGGGACGCGATCGAGCAGATGCTGCTCGACGCGCTCGGCTTCGATGCGTACCGCCGCGAGATCGACGCCCTTCATGCGCGCTTCGTTCGTCGCCTCGAACGGGTCGCTCCAAAACAATCGGTCCGTCCATTCGTGCGGCGCGGCATCCAAACGGTGTACCGCGTCGGCGAGCGCGGCGACATCGCTCGCGTAGCGTGGATCGTCGACGCCGAAGAACGTCTCCGGGAACGCCCGTGCGAAGGCGCGCGGCGAGAGATCGCGGCTATCCCATGCGTCGGCGGCGGCGTAGAGTACCGGGTACCAGGTGGTCGCGTAGAGCGTCTCGCCGTCGTCGTGCCAGACGGTTTGGAAGAGGCCGAGGACGTGCGCGGCTTTTCCTTCATCGATAAAGCGTCGTTCGTTCGGAATCGCCGTGTCGAGATCGGGAAAGATCTCGCTCCAATTATTCGCTCCCGGCGCGACCATTTGCTGGAAGCCGTCTTTGGCGACGAGATCGATATACTTCGTAAACGATCGGTCGTTTCCATAATGCCAGTCGATCAACACGACGTTCTTGGGCAACAACGGTGCGATCGCCGGATCGGCCTCCACGCCGTCGTCCCACAGCATCGTGCGCGCACCCGAGGGCGCGATGACCGCTGCGAGCGCGTCGACGTGATCGGCATAGACGCGCGCCTTCCCAAGTCTCTTCACCATCGCCGCGCTCTGCCCGTCGCCGAGCATCGCCGTCTCGTCGGAGCCGATATGAAAGAACGGCGGATGCGGCACCACGGCGAGCTCCTGGCGCACCAGCCGCTCGGCGTACGCGAGCCCCGCCGGGTTCGCCGGCGAGAGCAAGAACCCGTGTGGTAATTCCGCCATCGCCGCGTAACGTTCGTACTTCAGCGTGTTATGCATGTGCGCGAAGGTTTGCTGTTCGGGAATCAGCGCGACGTGAAAACGCGCCGCGTAACGGGCGAGTTCGCCCAGCTGCCGCGGGGTAATGCCGTCGAGCGGAGCGGGAAGCGGATCGGTCGGGCTCACGAACGTATTTTCCATATACGGCGAGTAGCCGTTCATCTTGAACGCCGCGATCGTGCGAATGCGGCGGCGAAAATAGCGCATCGTCGGCAGCGGCCCGCGCGAAACGTCGTCGGAGAGAATGCGCCACCGCAACGCCGGCGCATCGACGACGCGAACGCACGGGGCGATCGCTCGTCCCGCTCGCGCGCGAATCAATTGCGCGAGCGTCGTCATGGCGTAAAATGCGCCCGCGGAATCCCCCGAAACGACCCACGCTCGTCCGTCGCGAACCGTGAGACGATAGGCCTGCGCGGGCATCGGCGCGTTGCTGAAACGAATGGCGGGGTGTTTGGCGCCCCGAAGCGGTGCGAGCCCGAGATGTTTGAGCCGACGATCGAGAATATCGACGCCGCCCGGATCGGCCGAGGCCGCAACGCTCGCCGGCGCCGCCTCGGAGCGGCAGGGCACCGTCGCGATGCTTTGTGGGCGCGGTAAGAGCAGCGGCGTCTGCCCGAGCGCGCTTCCCGTGGCGAGCAGTGCGAGGGCGATGGTTCCGAATAGGCGGAGCATGGCCCGGCGGTTATCGCCAATGGAAGGCTTTCCTTTCAAAAGCGAGCGGCCGAGCAGGTGCCCGCACGTATCCGGGCGGAAGGTGAACCCCCTCATCTTTACGTTTCGGAGGACCCGCCCGTGAAACGACTCGCTCTCCTGCTGGTCGCTCTCTCGCTAATCTCCGTTGGACCGGTTGAGGGCGCGACGATCAACCAGCTGCAGAACCTGCGCGGTAGCGTTTCCTACCAACGCGGAGCCGGGAAGCCGCAAGCCCTTCCGCAACGAACGGCGGTCGCGCTCACCGACAACGATTACGCGCTCACCGGCGCGGGGAACTCGCTCGCTGGAATTACGTTGCCGGATAGCTCGCGCATCGAGATGGCCTCCGATACCCGAGTGCGGCTCTCGTACTTCCGGCAGTCGCGCATCGCGCATGCGAAATTCCTCGTTTACCAGGGGAAGGTGCGCTTCCGTATCGAGCACCCGCAAGGCGCGCGCGCCGATTACGTCTTTCAGACCCCGAGCGCACAGATGGCCGTCCGCGGCACCTTCGGTGATTTCTTGGTTTCGCCGACGAAACTGATCGTCAACGTTTACTCGGTCAGCAATCCGAAACTACCGGTTGAAGTAACCTTCAAGAACGGCAAAAAAGTCTTCCTCGGTGCGGGGCAATCGCTCGTCGCCACCTTCGCCGGCGCGCAAGCCACCGTTACCGTCGGCAGTATTAGCCGCCAATCGCTTTCGAATTTCTCGGAGTTCACTACGCCGAAGGGCGTCCCGGGCATTCTCAGTAGTACCGGCGCCGGAAGCGCGGCCGCGACCACGGCGACCGCCGTCGTCGTCGGTGGAACGGCGGCAACCGCCGCAGTCGCCGGCTCCAAAGGCGGAGCACCCGCTCCGACCGCGCCGCCGACACCGACGGTCACCATCCCGATCGGCAGCCTCAATTGCCCTTCCCCGCCGCCCGGCATACCGGGAGCGCCGAACGCCGTACCGACCCCATGCGGATCGCAACCGGCCGCACCGCCTGGAAAACCACCGGTGAGAGCCGCGCTCGCATTCGCCGGCCTGCTCGCGCTCGGCTTCGTTAGCCGCCGCTTGAAGAAGTAGCGGAATGAGAATTATCGCGCTCGCAATGCTGCTGGCTCTCCCTCTCGTTGCGAGCGCGCAAGGGGGAAAACTTCTAGAAAACAGGCATGGGAGCGTTGCTTTTCAGCGAGTCGGCGCGCGTGCCGTACCGCTCGCAGAGCGCGCCTCGGTCAATCTCCGCGATAGCGACGAGGCAATTACCGGCGCCCGTTCGCTCGGTGCGGTGACGCTCCCCGATAGCACGCAGATTCTTATCGGCAGTTCGACGCGCGTGCAACTCGCGTTTTTCAACCAAGCCGAAACGACCTCGGCGAAGTTCATCGTCAAGGACGGCCGGATCCGGTTCGCCGTTCACCACCCAAAAGGTGCGAAAGCAAATTACCTCTTCAGCACTCCAACCTCGCAGATCGCCGTTCGTGGAACGCAGGGCGACCTAGAAGTCGATCGCAGCGGAACGATTCATCTCAACGTGTACGAACTCGGCGATCCACACCTCCCCGTGCTCGTCACCACCAAGGCTGGGAAGACGTTCACCGTAGCGGCGGGGCAAGGGCTCGTCGCGCGCGTCGTCAACGGAGTGGTGGAGGTGGAGGTAGGGAAACTCACGCAGGCGTTGGTCGACCGTTTCACCGGGGACTTCGGACTTCCGGCCAACTGGAATCAGTTGAAAAACGAGATCTTGCAGAAGGCCGCCCAGCAACTGCCCGCCCCGCCGAGCCTGCCGGTACCGATTCCGCTGCCGCCGCGCTAGCGTACGACCAGCGCAATGGATGGATTGATCGCGCTGCTGACGCTCTCGCTGCTCCTTGCGGCGGGGCTCGCGTTTTATGCGGTGACCATCCTTCGTCGCTACCTTGCCGAGCGCGACGAACATCGCCGCGTCCGCGCGCTCTTCACGCGGTACGTGCCGCCCCCGGTCGTCGACGAACTCCTCGCGCGAAAGGACCCGCGGCTTTTCGAGGCTCGTCAATACTACGCGACGATTCTCTCCTGCCGCATTCGAAACTTTGCCCTCGTCGCCGAAGAGCTCAGCGCCGAAGAGACGCTCGCCTACCTCAACGAATTTTACGCCGTCGTCGGTAAGGCGGTGCAACGGCATCGCGGGATCATCGAGAGCCTGCGCGGCGAGACGGTAACGGCGGTCTTCGGCGTTCTGGTGGAGGAGCACTTTCAGGAAGAACGCGCGCTACGCGCCGCACTCGACATCGCACGCATGATGAAAGCGATGGAGGGGCAATGGGCCTCGCAGGGCCGGAAGATCCTGCACGTCGGGATCGGCGTGAATTCCGGAACGATCGTCGCCGGCGATACCGGCTACCAACAACGCCGCGAATTCGCAATCGTCGGCAATCCCGCCCAGGTCGCCGCTCGTTTGGAGGGCGCATCGGAAGAGCTCAACGCCGGCATTCTCGCCTCCGAAGCGACCTTCGACGTCGTGCGCGAACTCTTTGTCGGCGTCCCCGCGAGCTCGCTGCCGCTCCGCGGCCTCAAGCGCTTACACTCCGCCTATGTGATTCGCGGCCTGACGCGCCGCGCCGCTAGCGAGGGCGCTATTACATTGCCGACGCGTACGAGCGTCGCGCGAACCGTGCTGCGCGAGGAGGAAGCTGCGACGGTTTACCAACCGGTCGACAACGCGAGTGGTACGGCGAGCGTCGACGAACGCATCGCATCGAATGCGCCGGCACGTTCGGAACGTTTCGTCGCTCCGGCGCCGCTGCGCGCCGAACCGGTCCGGTTCTCGCAACTCGACGACGAGCAGCCGGTCCTTCCCGATCCGCCCTTTGCCGCCGGCACCTACGAAGACGACCAGGGGCCGCCGATTCAGCTCCCGCCCTAACCGCGCGGCCCGCCAATCCACCGAGCCCTGCCGCCCGTTGAATGGATGCGGGTAGAGCTTCGCAAGGCCGCGAATATCGCCGACGTGAGCGACGATGCCGAACGCCTGATGGAACGGGTGCGAGCGCGGGACGCAGTTGCCTTCGAACAGCTCTACGACGAACATCATCGTATCGTCTGGTCGATTGCGATGCGAGTCCTGGGGGAGCGCGAAGCGGCGGAAGACGTGACGCAAGCAGTATTCATGAAACTTTGGAACGCACCGGAACGATTTGTCGGCGGGAATTTCCCCGGCTGGCTCGCTCGCGTCGCGCGTAATCGTGCACTCGATGCGCTGCGCTCGCGTTCCCTCCGCAGCACCGAAGAGCTTCCCGCATCGCTCCCGGAAGACGAGCGGCTCGAGGAACTCGCATTCGCGCGGCTCGATGCCGGCCATATTCGGCGCGCGCTCGCAACGTTGCCACCAGAACAGCGGAACGCAATCGAGCTCGGTTTCTTCGGTGGCCTCACGCACGAGGCAATCGCCGCGCGCACCGGCGATCCGCTCGGCACGGTAAAGACGCGCATCCGTTCGGGATTGCGGAAGCTCCGCACCGCACTCGATGGAAAGATCGAACGATGAGCGAGCACGACGCATATCTCGACGACGCCGCGGCACTCGCGATCGGCGCCCTCTCGCCGGCCGAGGCCGAGCGCGTGCGCTCGCATCTCGCAACCTGCGAGGAATGCCGCGCCGAATACACGGCGCTCGCGCCGCTGGTGGGAGCGATCTCTGCGCCCGAGGCCGACCTGGCCCCGCCGAGCCCGCTGTTGCGCGAACGCATCATGGCCCAAGTCGCTCCGGGAGCGAAGGTTCGTTCGCTTCCGCGAAACACGCGCGCTCCCGCTTGGCCGCTCTATCTCGTTGCCGCCGCCTCGTTCGTTGCGGCGCTGGTTTCGACGTTCAATCTCGCGACGACGCGCGAGAGCATGAACCAAATGAAGACGCGGGTCGTCGCCCTTCAGCGGCGCGTCGACTCGCTAACTCATTCGTTGCAGAACGCGCAGATGGCCGCGATCGATCTTACCAGCGCAGACGCGACGCGCATGCCGGTCCATCACGGCGAGATCGTCATGCGGCACGGGCGCATGTACCTCGCGATGCACGATATGCCGATGCCGCCGCGCGGCCACGTTTACCAGGCGTGGGTGATGCCGCGAGGCGGGAAAAAGATCGAACCCTCCGCCACCTTTATGCCGGATCGCGATGGCGTTGCCGTGGTACCGATCGCCGAGCACAATGCCGGATCGATGACCGAGGTCGCGGTGAGCGTGGAGCCCGTCGGTGGGAGTAAGCAGCCGACCACCAAGCCGATGTTCGTCGCCTCGCTCGAGTGATACGTGTCGCCCCGCTCTTAGCCGAGCGCAATGCCGAAGCGCTCGCGCTCCTGGAACGCGATCCATACCTCAACGTCTATCTGAGTTACGTTCTCGAGAGGGATGCGCTCTCGCGGCGCTCGCTCGTCGGCGCCTTTCTCGATAACGTCCTCATCGGGCTCGCGTATTTAGGGCGACAGATCGTTCTCGCCGGCGAAGAACCCGCCGCCGAGGCGTTCGCCGCATACGCCGCCGGCATGCCCCGCCCGAAGGCGATTACCGCACCAATGGGGTTAGTGGAGATATTTTGGGATCGCCTTCCCGATTGGCACCGCGCCGCGCGCTTGATTCGCGAACGCCAGCCGGTGATGGCGGTCGACGCCGCGACGCTGCAGATCCGAAACGACGCGCTCGTTCGCGTTCGCCGCGCGACGCTCGCCGATCTGAAAATCGTTTCGGAGAACTCTGCGGAGATGATTGCCGGCGAACTCGAGAGCGATCCGCGTAAACACGGCCGCGAATTTACCGCGAATATCGCCGCGATGATCGAAAGCGAACTTTGGTGGATCGGCGAATACGCCGGCGAGCCGGCCTTCTTCTGCCATATCGGCGCGTGGTCGCAACACACCGCGCAGATGCAGGGCATTTGGACCGTCCCGCACCTACGCGGCAAGGGCGTCGCTCGAGCCGCATTTTCGGCGATCTCGGCACGGCTGCTCGAAATCGTCCCCTCGCTCTCGCTCTACGTCAACGATTTCAATATCGCTGCGATCGCCCTCTATCGCTCGTTAGGGTATCGCACCGTCGGCGAGTTCCGTACGATACTTTTCTAAGGGAGGCTCCATCGCGAGCGGGCCGACATCGCCACGCCGAGTAGGCGCCGCACTTGTCACGCCGAGTAGGCGCCGCAAGGCGCCGTATCGAGGCGCAAGCGCTGTCATCCCGAGTAGATGGCGAAAGCAGCAGCGCTGTCATCCCGAGTAGATGGCGAAGCCATCGTATCAGGGAGCGCCCGCACGCGCCTCGATACGCATGGAGCCCGTCCTGAGCGAGCGAAGCGAGTCGAAGGACGCTACTCGGCGTGATCGTGCTGCGCGACGTTAATTGTCGCGATGCGTTATCGCGTGCTCGACGTTTTCGACGCCCGTCTCAACGGCGTGTTCGGCGCGGGTAAGTAGGTTGACGATCCACCGGATCGTCGCCACGACGCCGATGACTGCAAAAATAAAAACGATGGCGACGGCCCAGGCGGCATCGCGCGCAAAGTTTACGAAAAAATGTTCCATCGGTTCCTCCTTCAAACGCTCGCCCACGGAACTCTGCGGGCAGGGCCGGGGTTCAACGCAGCGATGGCGGACTCTTCGTTCGATCTCGTGGTGATCGGCGGCGGCATCGCCGGGCTCACCGCGGCGGCGCTCGCCGCTCGTTCCGGCGCGCGCGTCTTCCTCGCCGAGCACCATAACGTACCCGGGGGCTGCGCGGCATTCTACCGACGCGAGGGTTATCGCTTCGACGTCGGTGCGACGGTCGTCAACGGCTTTGGGGAGCGAGGAATCCATCGGCGCGTCTTTGAGGCACTCGGGGCGAGGGTCGACGCGGCGCCGCTCGATCTCGCGATGATGGTGCATCTCCCGGGCAAGCGCATCGCGCGCTACGGCGACGAGCGCTGGCGCGCCGAACGCATCGCGGCATTCGGGGAGCGCTACGAACCCTTCTGGCAGCGACAGGAACGCATCGCCGATCGCGTCTGGAATTTCGCCGCGCGTTTACCGAGCCTTCCGGCCGACCTCGCGAGCGCGACGCATCTCGCTCGCATTTTCCGGGCGCGCGACCTGGCGCTGCTGCCGCTGCAAGGGCACAGCCTCGCGTCGCTCCTTCCGCGCGACGCTTCCGCCGAACTCCGTGCGTTTATCGACCTGCAATTGCTCATTACGGCACAATCGCCCGCCCTCGCGACCGACCTCGCGTTCGGAGCGGCCGCGCTCGATATCGCCCGTGAGGGAACCTTCCATCTCAACGGCGGTATCGCAACGATCGCTACGGCGCTCGCGCGCGGTATTCGGCATTTCGGTGGAACGATCGCCTATCGCACCGACGTCACGCGCATGCGCACCGAGCGCGGGAGATTCACCGGCATCGAACTCGCCGACGGCAGGGCGATTTCGGCGCCCAACGGCGTTGCGGCGATTCCGTACGAGAATCTGCTGCTGCTCCTCGGTAGATCGCCCGATCCCCGCGCGCGCACGCGCCAACGGTGGAGTGCGGTCACGGCGTACGTCGGCGTCGAAGCCGGCGCGATCCCCGACGATCTACCGTTACATCACCAAGTGCTACTCGACGAACGCGCTCCGCTCGGGGAAGCGAACTCGATCTTCGTTTCGCTCTCCGCGGCGAACGAGCGCGGGCGCGCGCGGAACGGCGGGCGCGCAATAACGCTCTCCACCCATAGCGACCCGGAGCGCTGGGAGAACGCGTACCGAAACGGCGGCATCGCCTCGTTGCAACGCGAGTACGCCGGTCGCATGCTCGCCGGGCTCGAACGGGCGACCGGCAAGCGCCTAACGCCGGCATTTTTCGAATTGGGAACGCCGCATACGTTCGAACGCTACACGCTTCGGTACCGCGGGTTCGTCGGCGGAACGCCGCAGCGCATGGAGAGCGCGAATCTTCGCGCGCGTTCGCACCGGAGCGGCATCGAGGGGCTCACCCTCTGCGGGGATACGATCTTTCCGGGTCAGAGTACCGTCGGCGTGACGCTCTCCGCGATCAATGCGCTGCGCCCGTTCGGCATCTCGCTGCCCGCATCGTCGCGCTCGGCGAGACGCGCGGCGGGGCGCCCGGTGAGCGATGCGGCGAGCCCGCTGGCATTGCGCGCGACCATTCCGTAGATCGATAATTGGGGATTCACGCCTAAACTCGTGGGGAACGCCGAGCCGTCGAAAACGTAGAGATTTTCGAGCGCGTGGCTGCGGCCATGTTGGTCGACGACCCCGTCGCGCTCGTCCTTCGACATCGCGCTTCCGCCCATGACGTGCGCGCTCGCAACCCGCGTGCGCAGCACCTCCATCGGCAATGCGGCGATCGCGACGCGCGCTTCGGCCC
>JAJYHP010000113.1 GCA_021784715.1 bacterium | reverse complement strand
CCAGGTATGCATGCTAACACACTTTGCGCCGGTTTCCCTTCGGGCGGGGGTGATCGGGTAAATGCGGAAGAAGCGGACGGCCGAGACGGAGAGATGGCAGAGCGGTTGAATGCGGCGGTCTTGAAATGCCACGAACGGGGGTTTCCCACGGTCGCGTGGAGTCGTACACGTCCGTAAAATCGGGGTTTTCGACGGGTCTATGGTCGCCGGTAGTCGCCAGCGGTTGCCCTCGACGGCAACCGAATGACAACCGTTTGGAAGCCTCTGATCGTGCGCGGGGAGCGCATCCCGCGGCTTGGACTTCCGACCTTCATGGGGTTCCCTTCTGAGTCGCTACGCGAGCCCGTGTGACAGCAAAGCGCACCATCGGTATCGTTGGCTCTGCGTGCGCATCCACGAGCCCGCCCCGGACCTGCCGCGCGTCACCCACGGCGCGCCGCGCGCCGCAGCCGCAAATCAGACGCTGCGATATGTAAGCCCTATGGCAGCGCTATATGCCGCGATACGTCATCATCATTGCCCCATAAGTCGATTGTGTAGTCCGTCGGCGCAGTATCCGCCGGTACGTCGAAAACGAGGGTTCCGCTTACACTTTTGCCAACGGACACCCGTCTATGTGAAAACTCCCCGACATACCGATAGTCCACGGGTGCATAGTTGTTACCGTTGCTACCTTTCAGACTAAAATCGGAATTAGTTACCGTGGCGGTCGAATTGCTGATATTCCGTACGACCATTCCCAAAATGAGGTATTCACCGACGGCAACACCGCGACCAAACCTTGGGCGGACGCCGAAGTTAGTGATCGTGTATGTCATATCGCCTACCGTCGCAGTAGTCGCTGCCGGTTTGATCGGCCGAGAGGGTTTGGGATTACCAGCGAAGATCGCCGCGAAAATTACAACGACGACAAATAACACGATGATCCCCAAGGCCACGAGCACAACGTTACCCATAATATATGACGTTCTTCCCGCCTTGCGATTCCAGGCAGTCATATGCTGTGCGGGGGTTGTAAAATTTTGCTGCTCGGAGTCCGCACCACAAATGCCGCAAAATCTACCGCTGATTGGGCTCCCACAGCTCGTGCAACTCTTGGTCATGGGCGCTCGCTCCTTTGAAGGCCAGCCTCCTCGGCCACCCGTACCTCTTTGCGGCGAGGTTCTTTGGATAAGCGCGCCCCCCCCCCCTCGCGCGCGCGCGCACGGGCGCGCGTTGGGGCTCTAAAGAAACTCCAGGCTATTCCCAAGACTCAGGAAAGCAGATCGAGGAACGGATTGTCGAGGCGTTCGAGCAAGTGGTTTGCCGCCGCCATACGAATCGTCGCGGTCTGCGCGGGGTCGCGAATGATCGCGAGGTAGAGGTCGATCATTTCCTCGCGCAGGCTGGCCCGCTCTTCAGCTGTCATGCGGCCAGCGCGAGCTTGACCGCTGGCGCGGCTCTCGCCGCCCCAGCCCATGCCGTTCGCTGGCCCCCAGAATCCCGCGCCCTTGGCTGGGCCACCCCGACCTGCGCCGTTCCCCTTGCGCCTATTGGTCATACTTTGAACCCCTCGCGCGGGCTTCGCAGTTCCTTGGCGAGGCCGCCTCAGCTGCTGGGCGGGGAGGCACCGGACGAAGCCTGATTCCCACCGACGCGAGCAACGCCGCCGCCGCGACGATGGCCCGGGCTTGGTCGAGCGCGAGCACCGGGGTCATTCGCGCCTCGCTTCTGGATGAATCGGTTCGATGGCATATGCTACAGCGAGGTCAAGGCTACCGCAATCCGCGCACACATTTCCGTCGCCAGTCGCATAGCAGCTGCGAATGCGCTTGCACCGAATGCAGAGCTTACCTTCATGGCTAGGCCGGTCATTCGTGCCCGTTGTGCCAGCTGCATTATCTTGGCACGAATGGGCTCTTTTGGCACGAATGGAGTCGCCGCCATCGCTTGGTGGTATCCAGAGCGACCCCTCGCCGAACCCTCGCCGCTGCTTTTCGATCCCGAGTCGCATCGCCGCGCGATACAGAGTGCGGCGCGCGATCCGCTGTTTCTCCGCAGCCTCGAAGACGGCGTTCGCAGGCGTCGGCTCAGCCAGAAAGCCTCGGAGAAACTCCTCGGCTACGTCGCGCTCGGTGCGGTCTTCGGGAGCCCGATCGGCCATCGCTTCATCGGCGGTAACCTCGACGATCTCGCCCCATCTTACGCGCCCGACCGAACGCTCGAAGCCTGCGATCGATGCTCCCTCGATAGAGAACGAAATCGTTGGGCCGACTTCGCCGACATTGCTTCCTGCGTGCGCAAAAAGACGACGCGCCCCCGCCGTGTCGTCGCGGTCGACGGCCACGGAGATCGTCGAACGCGCAAGCGAACTAAAACCAACCGATCCGATGCCACGATTCAATGCGCTCGCCTCGCTCTTTCTTACGTGACGAAGAATCGGCGCACCGATCTCAAGCCGCCGTACCATAGCGACGAACGGGAGCATCGTTGCATACGCCTCCGTGTAAGAATTTGAATCGCGGACGCCAAGCACGCCGAACGTTCCATCAACAGCGACCAATGATGCCCGGTCGTTTCTGAGGCCACGCTCTATGCCGTCAAGATCGGTCAGAAATGACGGAAGCACCTCTTCGCCCGCTTCGTCGACACGGACTAAACGAACGCGCGAGAGGTCCGCACCGCTCGCCGTAAGTCGTGGAATGATGGTCCGCTCTGGGGAATCCTCGCAAGTAAGAATGACGCAGTGCCCCGGCTCGATCTGCACACCAGTAGGGAATGATGTGCCGCGAGTTATCCGCGCAATGATGTCGCAGAGCACCATGGTCTTGCCAGACTTGGTGACTCCTTCGATCCAGGTCGCCTCGCCTCGCGGAATATATGGTGCAAGAACGAATCGCGTTTCGATGGGTGCGATACTCGAAGCGGGAACGAGCCGAACGATTCGAGAGGGCGAATCGCTATCGATTTGTGCCGACGGCGGTGCGATGGCAAGACGGTCGAAGATGTCTCCGCTCTTCATCGGACATCTCCGCGCTGCTTCCGCCCGAGCGCGAGTATCTTCGCCGCCTCACGCTCCCGGCGAACGTGTTCAGCTCGCACGTCGGCGAGCGCACGAGCGAGTAGGTTGGCGTGCGACGGATCATTTTCGTCGAACGAATAATCGGGCGTCGTGTCGCCGAGCTGTGCGCGTTCGATCGCGCCGCCGATCTCGGAGCGAACTGCACGTTGCGCTTCGTCCGATTTCTGCCACGCGAGTGTGCGGTCGAGTATCGCGTCGTTAATCGCTTGGCTGACCGATCGCTGCGTATTCACGGGCGCCTCGCCGCAGTGATCTGTCGCGCGATGTACGCATCAAGCGCAGTGCGCGGGAAGAGGACACGCCGCTGCACGTTCAACGCGACGACGTCGCCTCGTGCCCTCAACAGCTTAAGCGTGGAACGCGAGATATTCCCCAGGTAGCGCTGCGCCTGGTCGAAGTCGAGCAGCGCCGGGGAGGGTTTTTCGTGGTTCATGGGCTTGACGATACCCCATTTTGAGTGGTAATAAAAGATTGTGAAAATTACCACATGGCGCGAGGCTGTTCTCGATATTCTTCGTTTGGCGAACGTGCGGCAAATGGAGATCGCCGCGCACCTCGATATGGAGTTGCCCACCATCAACCGCTATCTTCGCGGAGGACGACGCCCCGATCCTAAGACGGTCCTGCGAATCAACCGCGCAATCGCCCGGCTTACGCGCAATCCCCATGTGGGGCCATGCCTCGATTGCAAGGCCATGCTGAGCGGCCTGCTCGATCCATCGCAGCATGTCCCCGGTGCGATGTTCAACTCTGAAAGCCGCGGCGAGTTCGACGATGGCGAGATCGTCCTGCGCGCTGACTTTTCGATGGATCGCGACGGCCTTATCCGAGCCGCACTCGCGCTGCTAGGCCGCTACGGGCCTCCCTACCTGAGCGACGGCTATCGCGAATGCGTAGAAGCGTACATGCGCGTGAGCGGAGAGGCTACTGCGCGTCGATTCGCGGTCGAGCTGAATCAGGCGTTTCTCTCTATCCTCGTAGCCGAGCTTCAGCCGCCGCTTGCACCAGTTGGTTTCAGCGCCGTTTGTGAGGTCTTGCGACGGCATGGGATCGCTGTTGAGGTTGAAGAGTTCGGGTCGTTCGTCATCGCGTGGGAGCACGTTAAATGGGTCGTGCGACGGGAGCTTGCCAGCGCCAGTCCTAGCGCCAAATTTAAGGAACGCCTTGCGAGTGAGAAGCGCATCTTCGACGCGCTCCACGCTCGCTTCGATCTTGCGCTACGCGCCACGCCAGCTAACCCCACCATCGTTCCGGCGAAGCCACGCCGAAAGAGAGGCCATTCGTGAGCATCTATCGCCGCAAGAGCGGTCGCTACGCCGTTCTTATCGATCTCGACGCATCTGCAGCCGGCGGGCGCCGTCGTCGTTCGCTCGGCACTTATCGCACGCGCAAAGAGGCTGAGCACGCCGAACGCGAAGCGCTCGAAGCGCGGGATCGCGGGATCGATCTCTCGCCGAACAGCGTAACGGTCGCCGAGGTCGTGGAGCGGTTTCTCGCTGAGGCACGTACGCGCTTGAGCCCGACGACGACGCACCGCTACGAAGAAGTATGGCGGCTTCACGCTTTGCCCTGGCTTGGGGCGCTGCCGCTCGCGAAGATTCGGCCCACGCATATCGCCGACGTGTACGCGCGCCTTCAAAGCGCGCCAATTTTTCATGGTCGCCCGCTCAACCCTCGAACCGTTCTCCACGTTCATCGGCTGTTGCATCGTGTTTTCGGTTGGGCCGAACGCCGCAACCTCATCGAACGAAATATCGTCCGTGCTGTCGATCCGCCGCGTCCCGGTCCATCGCCTGCGCGCGCGTTGACGGGCGATGAGGCCGACGCGTTTCTTTCGCTTGCCGAAAGCCATCGGCTCTACCCGTTCTTTGCCCTTGCGACCGTTACCGGGATGCGGCGGGGCGAGATTGCGGCGCTCAAATGGGATGCCTTCGATAGCGAGCGTGGTGTGCTCAGCGTCCGGCAGGCAATCGGCGATGATCGGCAAGGCGGCTACTTTTTGAAGCCGACTAAGACGGGGCGCGAGCGAGTCGTTCCCTTAGGGCCGATCGGTGCGACGGCGCTGCGGCGGCAACGCGCTCAACAAGCGCAGGAAAAGCTCGCTGCCGGGGAAGCCTACTGCGACCAGGGTTTTATCTTTGCCGATGAGATTGGGGAACCGCTCGATCTCGACGCTCCAACACGCGCCTTTAAGGTCTTGGCACGCAAAGCAGGCATTCCGTGGGCCCGCCTGCACGATCTTCGGCATACTGCCGCGACGTGGGCGCTCGCAAGCGGCGCCGACGTGCGAAGTGTTTCAGCGGTTCTCGGGCATAGCGCTCCGTCAACGACGCTCAACGTGTACGGCCACGTCGTTGCCGGACTCCAGCTAAAGGCGGTCGAAGCTATCGACGCCACCCTCGAACGGGCCCGTTCGAGGCGGGCTCGCGGGGCATAAAAAGGCTCGGGCGAAACCCCTACGGCAACCGAATGGCAACCGTTGAGGGTTTGGAGCGAAACGCATGCGGCGCAAACCCGCATGGCATAGAGACGGAGAGATGGCAGAGCGGTTGAATGCGGCGGTCTTGAAATGCCACG
>JAJYHP010000040.1 GCA_021784715.1 bacterium | reverse complement strand
CGCCCCCTGCGGGCGGCTACTCGGGCTGACAAACCGCCCTCGATACGCCGCCTGCGGGCGGCTACTCGGGCTGACAAACCGCCCTCGATACGCCGCCTGCGGGCGGCTACTCGGGCTGACAAACCGCCCTCGATACGCCGCCTGCGGCGGCTACTCGGGCTGACAACCCGCCCTCGATACGCCGCCTGCGGGCGGCTACTCGGGCTGACAAACCGCCCTCGGGTGCGAGACGATGCGCTCTACAGCCGAATCGTCGTTTCGCCGGTGCACGGAATCCCGCCGCCGCAGACCGCCGGATCCCACGAAGCTTCGGCGAGGAGCGCGAGAACGCGCGTCCTGCCCGCCGCATCGATCGGTGGCGAGAACGAGAGCGCGAGCACGCGGCCATTGCCGTCGACGCGCACCGTTACCGACGCATGGAGACCGAGAGCGCGGAGGCGGCGCGCCGTGCGCGCGTCGATCACCGGCTCCAACTGCTGCGCACCGAAGGGCAGGTAACCGCCGCGGTCGAGACGTTCCGTGCTGGCGAGCCGTACGGGAGCGGCGCTCCCGGTCGCCTCGGGGCCGGGGCTCGGGCTCGCGCTCGCGCTCGGGAGGGGGCTTGGAGAGACTGCGGCGCGCACGAGGGCGACGAACGGCGCTGGAGGCTGTGGAGTGGGCTTGGGGCGCGGGTGTGTCTTCGCCGGTACGGGGCGCGGCGGGGTGGGTATCGTGGCGCGCCGCGGGGAGTGGTGCCGCGGCTGCGAGCGTGGCGCTCGCGTCAACTCGATGCGTGCGATGCGGGCGAACGAGAGCGTCGCAATGCTTGGGCGCCGCGAGCGAACGGCGACGAGCGAGGGAATGAGGGCGAGAAACACAAGGTGAAGCGCGAGTGAGGCACCGAGGGCCGCGCTCGTCCGTCGCCGTCGGTCCTCGTTGCGTTCGAGCATCATCGAAAGTCCGGCTGGAGCTCCTGCGACATTCGACGGCTTTTCGAGAGAATGCTCCCGGCGGCAGGGGCGGCGCCGGCTTTCGCGGATTCCCTCCCCATGATCGCGACCGATATCGTCCTGTACCAAGCCGAATGGTGCGGCTACTGCGCCCGCGTGCGTGGGGTTATGACCGACCTACTGCTCGACTATCGCGTGGTCAACGTGCCGCGAAACCACGGCGAACGCGTCGTGGTGAAAGAACTCTTCGGGAGAACGGGTATCCCCTCGCTCATCGACGGCGACGTAAAGATCGCCGATGACGACGACGCCATCATCGCGTACTTGCGTAAAACCTACGGAAAATAACGCGGAGCGAACGCGAAGAGAGCGAGACCCGTTAGGGCTCCCACGAGCGTCGCACACAAATTCACCGCATCGTTGCGAAAGCCGCGCACTCCACGCACGAGTTGCGTAGCGTTGCCGCAAGCATGGGGATCGCTCTCGCAGGCTCGCGCGCAGGCCGCACAATAGCGCCGTTCCTGGAGGCTCGCTCCGAGGTACGAATCGGCAAAGGCGCCGACGATTCCGCCGAGGGTTCCGGCGAGGAGTGGTGCGAGCGAAAAGAGTGCCGCACTCGCGGCTACGACGAATGCTCCGGCGATCTCCGCCATAGTTCCCGTCGTCGTGATGCCTCCGGAAAGACCGTCCGCTTCGCGTCGAAGGGTGAGAATCGAGCGCACGTTCGTGCCGAAACGCGTGCCGATCTCCGTCCCCCACGTATCGGCCGATGCCGCCGCGAAGGCTCCGACGAACGCCGCCGCCGCGTATGCGTGTGCCTGCGGAAAAACGAACGCCAGAATACCCGCAACGCCGGCGATGCCTCCATTCGCAACGACCTGCCATTCGTCGCGCGCGCCCTGTTTATCGATATCGCGAAGTCGCTCGGGGTTCGGGTGCGGCAATTTCGATAATGCGACCGACGGCAGAAAGAACGCAAAGAGCACGAGCGCTCCGACGAGATGAAAGCCGAGCAAGGTCGCGATGCCGACGAATGCCGCCGCGATCGTACCGCCGCGCGTGAGCGCGCGCGATTTCATTTTTTGGCCGTAAAGAATGTTTCGAAGGCGTCGAGCAATGCGTCGGTCGTCGCGACGTCGGCAACGAGATCGACGTGGAAACCCAACGAGCGCGCCGCTTCGGCGGCGATCGGACCGATCGCCCCGACGATTTTCCCGCGGGCGCTCTCCAGCGCCGCCGCCGCATCGGCGAATTGTTCGATATATCCACGCACCGTCGAGGCGCTCGTGAAGGCGATCATCTCCGCGCGTGCCGCCTTTTCGGCGAAGTGTGGATCGTGCGCGAAGCGCGTGCGATAGGCCGCAACGTCGTCGACCTGCATGCCTTCCGCGGTGAGTGCGCTGGGGAGCACGTCGCGCGCATCCTGGGCTCGATAGAGTAAAATGCGGGATGCCGCCCTCGCGCGATGGAGCAGTTCGGCTGCGAGCTCCTCGGCGACGTACGTTTTCGGTACGAGATCGGCGCGTACGCCGTACTCCGCGAGGCGCTCCGCGGTCTTCGCGCCGATCGCCGCAACGCGAGCGTGGCCGAAGGCGCGCGCATCGCGCCCGAGCAGTTGCAGCCGCGCGAAACAGGCATCGACGCCGTTGCGCGAGGTAAAGAGCACCCACGCATAGCCGTCGAGGCTCTCGATCGCATCGTTCGCCGGGGTCGGATCCTCGGGCGCTTCGATCTCGATGGTCGGCGCGAGGATCGGTTCGATGCCGCGTGCGAGAGCGCGTGCCGCAAGCTCTTCGGACTGCTCGGCGGGACGCGTCAGCAGCAAACGCTTACCGAAGAGCGGCGAGCGGTCGAACCAACGTAGTTCGTCGCGCAACCGCACGACCTCGCCGACGATGAAAATCGCGGGTGCGGCGAGGCCGGCATTCTTTGCCTTCTCGGCAATCGTCGCTAACGTCCCGGTGACGGTTCGTTGCGATGGGCGCGTGCCGTTTTCGATGACCGCGGCCGGCGTCTCCGCCGCCAGCCCGTTCTCGCGGAGGCGCGTTGCAATTTCGGCGAGATTCCCCATCGCCATGAGCAGGACGAGCGTGCGGTGCGGGTCGGCGAGCTTCGCCCAATCCAGCGTGTTTTCGGCCTTGGTCGGATCTTCGTGCCCCGTTGCGACAGTGAAGGCAACGTTGCAATCGCGATGCGTGACCGGTATGCCGGCGTACGCCGGTGCGGCAATCGCCGAACTGATGCCGGGAACGATTTCGAACGGAATCCCCGCGGCATGAAGGCGTTGCGCTTCTTCACCGCCGCGTCCGAAGACCAGCGGATCGCCTCCCTTAAGCCGCACGACGCGTTTGCCTTCGCGCGCGCGCGCGATCATCAGTTCCTCGATCCGCTCCTGCGGCATGGCGTGGTTGCCGCCGCGCTTACCGACGAAGGTGCGTTCGCAGCTCGGCGATGCGAGTGCGATCACGGCATCGGAGGCGAGCGCGTCGTAGAGCAAGACCTCCGCTTCGCGAAGCGCGCGCGCCGCATGAAGCGTGAGCAATCCGGGGTCGCCGGGGCCGGCGCCGATCAGACTAACGAAGCCGGCCATTATGCGCGCCGTCGAGCGAGAACAGTTCGCCGAGCAGGCGCGTGAACGCGAGCGCCTCGCTACGGTCGCTTCCGGCTTTTTCGCGAATCGTCGTGACCGCCGGGTGCAAGAGTTTCGACAGAATCGTCAACGACGAGCCGACGATCAGCATCCGTTCGCGCGGCGTGAGATCGGGGAGGCGCGCGAAGAGCCGCTCGATCTCGGCAGTGCGAATCGCTTCCGCGCGTTCGGTCAAGGCCGCGATCGTCGGCACCGTCGTGCGCGCTTGATACCACGTGCGAAACCGCTCGAGGTATTCGACGATGATCTCTTCGACCTGCGGGATCGCCTGGCGACGGCGCTCCAATCGATCGTCGACGAGAGACTTCAACGTGTCGATATCTAAAAGCGTTACGCCGTCGATATCGGCGATGTCGGGATCGCTATCGCGCGGGACGGCGATATCGAGAATGAGGAGCGGCCGCTCGGGTCGCCGCGACATGGCTTCGGCAACGTCGGCGGTCGTGAGCACGAAGGTGCTCGCCTCGGTGGAACTGATGACGACGTCGGCGGCTTCGAGGATGGAGACGATCTCCCGCAAATCGTGCGCGATTCCCGAGCCGAGCTCGCCGACGAGCTCCTGCGCGCGCGTGTGCGTGCGATTGGCGACCAATAACGTGCCGACGCCGCGGCTGCGCAGGCGCCGCGCGGCGCTGCGCCCCATCGCTCCCGCGCCGATAACGGCGGCGCAGCGATCCTCGAGCGAACCCATCCGCGCTTCGATAGAATCCACCGCGGCGGTCGCCACGCTCGCAGATTCCTCGCCGATCGTCGTTTGCGTGCGCGCGGCCTTTCCCGCGTTCAACGCTTCGCGAAAGAGCTTGTGCATGCTGCTGCCGCAGGCGCCCGCGCGCTGTGCGTGGAGATACGCGCTCTTCACTTGGCCGAGAATCTCCGCCTCGCCGATCAGCATCGAATCGAGGCCAGTGGTCACGCGCAGGAGATGTTCGACCGCCTCGCGCCCCAAGTGCGTGTAGAGATACGATTCGAGATCGAAATCGATGGTACCGTGCCGAAATTGCGTGAGGAAGGTTTTGATCTGTTCGGCGCCGCGTTCGAATTCATCGACTTCGGCATAGATTTCGAGCCGGCCGCAGGTCTGCAACATGACCGCTTCGTTGACCGCATCGTAGCCGTGCAGCATTTGCAGCGCTTCGGTCATGCGCGAGGTTGGGAACGCATGGCTTTCGCGCACGCTTACCGGCGCCGTATGGTGCGAGAGCCCGATACAAAGAACCGGCATCGGCGGCTACTCCGCCTCCATCGAGGCGAGCGCCTCGTCGGCCGCGTGTAGCGTCTGCTCGATTTCGTGCGTCGTATGCGCGGTAGAGAGGAAGCCCGCCTCGAATTGCGAGGGGGCGAGATAGACGCCTCGCTCGGCCATCGCGTGGAAAAAGGCCGCATACGCTTTGGTATCGGCGCGCATCGCGCCATCGAGATCGAAGACGGGTTCGTCGGTAAAGTAAAAACCGAACATCGATCCGGCGTAGCCGCCGGTGAACGGGCGCCCGTGCTTGGCAAAGAGTTCGCGCATACCTTCGATAAACAAACGCGCGAGGATCTCCAAACGTTCGTAGAGCGTTCCATCGTCGCGAACCGCTCGCAGCGTCGCCAAGCCGGCGGCCATCGCAAGCGGATTTCCCGAGAGAGTGCCCGCGTGAAAGATCTTCCCGTCTGGGGTGAGCTGGGACATAAGATCCGCGCGTCCGCCGAACGCGCCGACCGGTAGGCCGCCGCCGATCACTTTGCCCAGCGTCGTGATATCGGGGCGAATGCCGAGTCGCTCCTGCGCGCCGCCGCGCGCGATGCGAAAACCGGTCATCACTTCGTCGAAGATCAACAACGATCCATGCGCGTCGCAGATCGCTCGTAGGCCCGGCAGAAATTCGGGGCGCGGCGCGATGAAGCCCATATTGCCGACGTAGGGCTCGACGATGATCGCCGCAATCTCTTTGCCGCGCTCGGCGAATGCGGCGCGAACCGCTTCGATATCGTTATAGGGAAGGACGATCGTATCGGCGGCGGTCCCTGCGGTTACACCGGGGGAATTGGGAACCCCAAGCGTGAGCGCGCTCGATCCCGCGGCGATGAGAAACG
>JAJYHP010000102.1 GCA_021784715.1 bacterium | reverse complement strand
CCTACTCGTTCCTCAACAGCCCCCTGTTTATCGATCTCGGTATCCAGGGCGACCGCGGCACGGTGAAACTCAACGCGCCGACGGGCTTCTCTGAGAACGCCCCGTATCTCGGTCTCGGTATCAAGTTCTAAGCGACCCGTCGCAGACGAACGAAAGAGAACGGCCCCCGTCGGATGACGGGGCCGTTCTCTTTTTTGGTATCGAGATCGTGCTACGGAATCGGCGAACTCTCCGGAGCCGGTGAAGCTGCCGCCGTCGCCACCGGCTTACAGGGCGAGGCGAGCAGATCGATGTGCAAGCGTGGGTCGGAGGGAGTGGCGACCGGACTCGGCACGCCGGCGGTACCGCAGGGCTGAGCGGGAGCGTACCAGTGCTCGGTAAAGCCGCGCGCTAGGCTCTCCTTCATGACCTTGCCGAAATACGTGTGCGGAAATTTCTTCACCAAGACGAGCATGTAGTGATATGCGCGCTGTTGTTCCGGTTGAACGTAGAGCTTACTCATGGCCTGAATCGCCAGAAAATAGCTCCGCGCGAGCTGTGGATCTCCGGGGTAGCGATGCGCCCAATCGCGCAGCGCTTCATCGGCAAAATTCACCGATGAGATCAGGCCGGAATTCGTCGTGTACGCTCCCGCGCGAATCGCGTCATCGCGAAACGTATTGTTGATGCCGAGATAACTCATCTTGAGCCGCCCGAAGTATTGATCGCCGGGCGCCGACCGAACCATCTCGCGGCACTCCGTTCGTTGCCATTTACTTGGTTTATCCGCGCAGGGATGTTCGGCGGCCTGCGCGGTAGCGCTCCCGATAAGGGCGAGTGCACCCGCGAGCACGATGCCGCCGGTAAGGGAAGTGATCTTCACGTTATTCCTTGTCTCCATATAGCCGAGGGAGATAGCGCGTCGCAGCGATTGCGACGAGTTGCGTCGTTGAAGTTAGCGCCGAGGGGGCGTCGAACCCTTGCGATATGAGTTCCCAATTACGGATCGGAGCACTCCAGTTGCAAGCGCACGACCGCTCGGATTTCGCGAGCCGCTGGCCCGCCATTCGGAGTGCGGTCGAGCGCTCGCTGGCCGCGAAACCCGACCTTCTGCTCCTCCCCGAAGCGACGATCCCCGCCTATATTATCGGCGAAACGGCGGTCGATGCCAAGCAGGTCGACGAAGCGGTCGGCGAGTTATCGACGATCGCTCGACGCTTCGGGAGTGCGATCCTCACCGGCGCCGTACGGATCGCCGGCGATCGCCAATTCAACGCGGCGCTCCTGATCGATCGCGATGGAAGCATCGCCGGGCACGCCGACAAGCTCTTCCTCTGGCACTTCGATCGCCGTTGGTTCGCGGCGGGCGAACGGATCGAACCGATCGACTCGTCGCTAGGGAAGATCGGCGCGCTCGTGTGCGCCGACGGACGGATCCCGACGATCGCCGCGACGCTCGTCGACCGTGGAGCGCAGATCCTCGCCATGCCGACCGCGTGGGTGACGAGCGGGCGCGATCCATTAGCGCTCGAGAACCTGCAAGCCGACCTGCTCGCGGTCGTCCGCGCGCGCGAGAATCACATACCCTTCGTCGCCGCAAACAAATCGGGTGGCGAGGCCGGCATCGCTCGCTACTGCGGGAAAAGCACCATCATCGACGCCGACGGTACGATACTCGCGCGCGCCGCCGAGAACGGCGAAGAAGCGATCTTCGCGACGGTGCCAATCGCATCGCCGGGCGCGCTCATTCGCGAACGGGCGCTCGCGCTGCCGGGGCGCATCCCGAGCGCCGAGATGCCGAATCGCCGGCGTGTCGCAGTGGCCTTCGACCAACGTGCGGTCACCGAACGCGCGCGCCGCTTTCTCGACGCGACCGACGGGATCGAAGATGCATGGCAGGTCGACGACGCAGCGCTCTCCTCACCGCACGCCCTGGCCGAAGCGCGGCTGCACGGCATGCGCCTCTATCTCTGCGAGAGCGATATCGAGCCTCACTGGTGCGAGCGGTTCGCGCGCGCGCGCTGCGCCGAACTTCGCTGCTACGGCATCGTCCGCCATCGACCGTCGAACGAGATCTTCGTCGTCGATCCCGAGGGTACGATCGTTACCGCGAGCAGTTCGGAGCAACCGATCGTTTCCTTCAACATCGACCTCTCCCGCACCGAGAACGGCGAGCTCGCGCCGAGCAGCGATGCACTCGCCGCGCTCGCACGCATCGAAGAGATTCAGCGAGGATGCAACGCATGAAGACGATTCGTGCACTCGTCCTGCCCTTCGCCGCAATCGCCCTGGTCGGCACGATGTGGTTGCCGCGCGTCGATCGTTTCGTTGCGGCGAAGATCTCGTTCGCACCGCTGCCGTATTTCGTCGGTAGCCGCATCGCGCTCCGGGCCGTCGGCGTGGCACCGAACGCCCACTGGTCGGTCGTAGGTCCCGCTCGAATCGCGAACGTCGGCGGAGCGCACTACCTCACCGCCATTCGTCCGGGGCGAGCGCAGGTGATCGTGAGCGACGGCCGCGCTATCGCCGCGCGAACCGTTCGGATTCTTGCCGCACCCTCACCGCACGCGACGCTCGTCGCCGTTGCCTGCTTCGACGACGGGGTCGCGCTTTTCGATGCGCGCAGCCTCAGTGCATTGGGCATCCTTGCCACCGGTGGATCGCCGAGCGATCTCGCGACGGCGGGCGACCGCCTCGCCGTCACCGATAACGACGGCGATGCTTTCACCATCGTCGGGCGCGCACCGTGGCGCATCGAGCACCAGTCGCTCGCAGCGAGCGATGAAGTTGCGTCGACCCCCGACGGGAGCTTCTACGCGACGCTACGTGAATGGCGAGGTCTCGGCGCCGTCGCCCGCCTGACATCGCCGCCGCAGATTACCAAGACGGGCATCACTGCGGAAGGGATCGCCATCGATGCGAGACGCGGCCTACTCTACGTTGCCAACGTGAACGATGGAAGCGTCCTGGAACTCAATGCACGAACGATGAAACCGATCCATCGGCTCTGGGTCGGCTCGCGCGTCTTCTCGCTCGCGCTCGACGCCAACGGCACGCATCTCTATGCCGTTCGCAATGGCGGCATGAAGAACGACGACGGCGACGTCGTCGAAATCGCGACGCAGCCCCGCCCGCATATCGTCGCTCGCAGCGGATTGCTCGACCTGCCGCTGGGAATCGCGATCGATCGACGCGCGCACCGTCTCTTCGTGACCGACGAAGCGGCCGACGTCATCTACGTCCTCGATCCAACCAGCCTGCGAGCGATC
The DNA here is from genome assembly GCA_021784715.1 of bacterium. The sequence continues at coordinate 2,435 of JAJYHP010000102.1, read as the reverse complement.
CACGCGCCGTTACATACCTGTCATACCCCGTGGGATCCCACCTTCGATGCGCGAAGCGACCGTCTCTACGTCCCATGCGCTCGCGACGACCGGCTCGATATTTTTAACGGCGGCACGCTCGCGCGCGTCGCCGGCGCACCGATTCGTACCGCCGGCTATCCCCTCGCCGTCGCGATTTGGCGATGATCGCGCCGCACCCATCGCCGCGCACCGTCATTGCGGTGCTGTTGTTCTTCAGCACCGCGGCAATCGCACCGGCGCCGCCTTTCCCCCCGATCCTCGCGCAAACCGTTACGCACGAGCGCATCGCGCCCGGGCTTCGGCTCGCACGCTTTCGTTTCGTCACGCCGGGCGGCCCGATTCACGCCGCAGTGCTGGAATTCGATCCGCACGACACGCGCCTCGCGCTCGTTCCATTGCTCGCTCACCACACGCTCGTCGGCAAAAGGGAGCGGCTCTCTTCGATGCTCGCCGAACATGCGCGAGCCGTCGCCGCAGTGAACGGCGACTATTTTGCGATCGGAGGGGATGGCGCGCCGATCGGCGGGCTCATTCGCAATACCATCGCCATCCGCTCGCCATACCCGCGCGCGATGTTTTCGATCGATACCAATGGCGACGCGCGTATCGGCAATCTCGCGCTCAGCGCCACGCTCTCGATCGGTTCGACGACGCTACCGCTCGCGGCAATCGACCGCCGCGTTCGCACAGGCGCGGCGCTCTTTCAACCGACGTACGGAACGATCCCCGCGCTTCCCGATGCAACGCTGCTCGCACTCCAACCGCTCGCGGGAGCGCCGCCGTTTACCACCTATCGGGTTCTCGATACGGCGGATAATTTACGCGCAAATCCTCCCGGCTATTATCTCGCCTACGGTCTCGACGCGAAGGCGACGATCGGCGTACCTGCGGCGGGCGCAACGCTGCAGGTCTCCGGTACGTTTTCTTCACCCAACGATACGGCTCCCATTCGCACCGCATTCGGCGGCGGCCCGATCTTTCTGCAGGACGGTGCGTACCACGAAGATCCGCAGGGGCCGAACGGCCGCTCCTTCTCGGTTCCGATTCCGACGACGGCGATCGGCATTACCGCGGCGGGGCGCGTACTCGTCGTCGAGATCGACGGCAAGAATCCGCACTATAGCATCGGCGTCACGCGGCGCGAACTCGCCTCATTGATGCTCTCGCTCGGCGCGCGCGACGCAATGGCGCTCGATGGCGGTGGCTCCTCGGTGATGCTCGCGCGCACGCTGGGCAGCACGCGCGCGCGCATTCTCGGGCATCCTTCCGACGGGGTGGAGCGCCGAATCGCCGAGGGAATCGCGATCGAAAACACCGCGCCGCTCGGCCCCGCAAGCGCGCTCGCCGTACGCCCGCAGCGCATCCGCGCGTTGGTGGGAGCGCGAGTCGCCGTGCGGGGCGTTCGCGTCGACGATGCGCTCCACGCGCTTGGCACGAGCGGCGACCTCGTGGGGCGCGTCGAACCCGCCGCGCTCGGCACCTTTACCGACGGCGCGTTCCTCGCTCGCGCGACCGGGCGCGGCGAGTTGCTCCTTCGCGACGGAGCGCTTCGCGCGCGCGTCGCGCTCGACGTATCGGCGCGGCCCGCCTCGTTGACGATTCATCCGCGGCTCGCGGCCGCCGCCGCCGCCGCGCGCGTGCGCCTGCGAGCGGTCGCGCGCGATCGCGACGGCGCGCGTATCGCACTGCCAGGGCAGCTCCCGTGGCGCGCCGTCGGCGCGAGCATCGATTCCTCGGGGAGCCTGCTCGCCGGAAGCTCCGACGCGAACGTTCGTCTCGATATCGACGGAATCACCGCAACGAGAACGGTGCGTGTCGGATCGCGAAGCGTTCGGCTACATCTCGCGAGCATCGCACGATTTTACAGCGTCCCCGCCGACGAGGTGGGGAGCGTTGCGCCGACGCGGCGAGGAGACGGGGTCGATCTCTACTACGATTTCCGCGGCCCGGAGCGCGCGGCATTCGCATTGCTCGAACAACCCTTGCCACCGCACAGCACCGCGCTCGCTTTCGACGTGCGCTCCTCGGGGAACGGCGGCGTTCTTCGCGTTGCGATGCGCGATGCGCGAAACGACGACGTCTTGCTTACCGCAGAGCGGCTCGATCGCCCCGGAACGCAATCGCTACGCGTCGCCATTCCGCCGACCGCGATGCCCCCATTACGTTTGACGGGGATCTATATCGTTCGCGCGCTCGGCCCCGGAGCGACGAATCGCTCCGCGGGAAAAATCGAATTATCGAACCTGCGCGCGCAGGTCGCCGGATCGGCTGCCGAAGAGCCATAACGCGAGCGCGGCGAGCGCCAACAGCGAAGCGAGCCAGAGCGCCGGCACCGAAGGAACGGAGAGCACGACGATCGCCGGAAAGCGGTGGATACGCGGTTGCAAGAGCAGATCGGCGACGCGTTTGCGTTC
>JAJYHP010000160.1 GCA_021784715.1 bacterium | reverse complement strand
CGATTTCACCGCTCCCGCGATGCGCATCTCGCGCTCGAGATCGCCGCGCGGCGGACGCGTGAGGGCGGAGGCGCCGTTATCGGCGATCCAATTTTCGAGATGGTAGAGCGCGTCGCGCAAGCGGTGGAGATTCCCCACCGTCTCCGGGCGTTCGTCGAGCCGGAGCAATTCGTTCCCGGCTCCGGCGAGCCCATCACCGAGTTCGCGAAAGCGCTCTTCCACCTGTGTCGTCAGCGAGCTCGGCAACGTGAAATACCGACGCAAACGACGAAACGTGCGGTCGATGCTCCGCCGCGAGAGCGAGGCGGTGAGCACGTTCATCGCAATATCTTCGCACGTGTGCGCTTCGTCGAGGATCGCGTAGTCGTACGCGGGGAGAAGGCCGCCCGCAATGGCATCGATGAAAAAAATCGCGTGATTGACGACGATGATATCGGCGGCCTCGGCGTCGCGGCGGCGCCGATAGTAAAAACAGTCGTCGAAATGCGCGCACGCTTCGCCGATGCAATCGTCGCCGTCGGCGTCGAAGCGTTCCCAGAGCAATCCGTCGAGCCGGAACGGCACGTCGGAGCGATCCCCAGTGATCGTCTCGTTCGCCCAGCGTCGTAACTTCGACATCTCGGGGCGTTCGAAGAGCGCCAGGTCGCCGCGCGCGCGCTCCCATTTCTCGCGGCAGAGATAATTGGCACGCCCCTTGAGGAGCACGACGCGCGGTTCGAGCCCCAACGCGCGCGCCACCATGGGAATATCCTTGCGAAAGAGCTGCTGTTGGAGCGTGATCGTCGAGGTCGATATGACGACGCGTTTTCCGCTGCGCAACGCCGGCACGAGATAGGCGAACGATTTCCCAACGCCGGTCCCCGCCTCGACCAACACGTGCGAGCCGCTCTCGAAACCCGCCTCGACGGCGCGCGCCATCTCGAGCTGTCCCGGGCGCGGTTCGAAACCGGCGAGTTCGCGCGCGAGCGATCCCCCGACGGAGAAAATCTCGTCGATGCTCGGAGGCGGGTTCACCGGTGCTGGTGCGGCTCGGCTTCTTCGAGCGTGGATTCCAACGCTTCACCGGTGATCGCGTCGGTAACCTGCGCGCGCACCGGACGCAACGGGCGATAGATCGCCAACGTCGCAAGAAAACCCGTCAGCAAGCCCGCGACATGCGCCTGCTTCGAAATACCCGGGAACATGAACGTGAATACCAGGTTGAGGATAAGGATGCCGAGATTTGCGCGAACGAGCTGGAGCCCCGCCGGGCCGTTGCGCAACCCGATCGCAAAGAGCGCGCCGAAGATGCCGAAGATCGCGCCGCTCGCCCCAAGCGTCGGATCCAGGAGATTTCCGAAACTTAAGTAGGTGACGCCGAGCCCCGAGGCGATCAGCGAGAGCGTATAGACGAATGCGGTGCGCGGCGTCCCGAGAATCGGTTCGATGAAGCGCCCGAGAATCCAGAGCGAATACATATTGAGGCCGATGTGCAGGATCGAGGCGTGGAGGAAAGCGCTCGTAACGATGCGCCACCATTCGCCCTGCTGCACCAACGCGGGCACCAAGGCGCCCGCATTGTCGATCTGCCCGATGGTAACGTTGCCGGAGAGAATTCCGGAACCCATCGTTGCGATCTCCCAGAAAAATACGAGAACGCACGCCACGACGACCGCGTGCGTGAAGCGGGCACCGCGCGGCATCAGCCCGCGGCGCCTGCCGGCTCGACCAAAAGCATCCGCGCGAGTTCGAGGGAGATCGCATGTTCGCCGCCCTCGCCCGCAATCGTCAGCGGGCCGCCGAGCGGCGCGCGAGCGAGCACGCGCAAACGCCGCCCGGGTTTGAGTTCCAGTTCGGCGAGATAGCGTAGAATCTCCGGGACCTCTTCGGTGACGCCGACGACGGCGAGATCGATACCGGTTTCGGCACGCGCGAGCGGCTCGCCGCGCGGCAACGGATCGCTGAGATCGCTCGGCGGAATCGGCATGCCGTGGGGGCAACGCGTCGGATTCTTCAGCAACGCTTGCAGGCGTTCTTCAACTCGCTCCGAGATGGCGTGTTCCAGCATGCACGCATCGGCATGGGCTTCGTGCCACGGAATACCGAGAACGTCGACGAGAAAACACTCGGCGAGCCGATGGCGGCGAACGACGCGAACGGCGACGGCGAGGCCGTCGCGCGTGAGCTTAACCGTGCCGCGCGAGATCGGTTCGACGAGCCCATCCTTTGCGAGTTTCTTGAGCATTCCCGAAACCGAGGCGGGCGCGACGCCCAACGACGAAGCGAGCGCGCCGGTACTAACGCCGTCGCCCTCACGCTCGAGCCGATAGACCGCTTCGAGATACTCCTCGACCGATTCGGCGAAGTGACTGTGACCTGACATAGTGCCTAGCCTTCGACGCCGCCGGGTTTACTCCGCGGAGCGCAGCCGTTCTTCGAGCGAACGCTTTAGCGATATCGGCGCGAACGAGGCGTCGATCGCCGTGGCGATGCAGGCCCGGAGCGCCGACTCGCCGGCGATCCGAGCGAGCGCCACGTACTCATCGTCGATATGGGCCCCGAAGAGCGCCGGATCGTCGTCGTCGATCACCACCCGGAGCCCGGCTGCGAGCAACGCGGGGAGTGGGTGCTCCTCCGCGGTGCCGACCACACCGGTGCGACGATTCGAGGTGGGGCAGACTTCGATCGGAATCTCACGCTCGCGCAATAGGGCGAGCACCGAGGGCTCCTCGAGCGCCCGGATACCGTGCCCGATGCGCTCGGCACGCAGGTGTTCGACGGCGCTGCGGACGCTCGCCGCTCCCGAGGCCTCACCGGCGTGAACGACGGCGTGAAGCCCCTCGGAGCGCGCGAAGGCGAAGGCATCGACGAAGAGTTCGGGGGGAAAGCGCACCTCATCGCCGCCGAGCCCAATGCCGATCACGCCGAGTTCGGTCGCCGAGGCCGCGAACCGAGCGGTCTCCATCGCGCTCGCGGCGCCGAAATTGCGCGTGAGATCGACGATGCTGCGGAAGGCGACGCCATGGCTGCGTTCGACGCGGGCGAAGACGCCGTGAATCGCGGCCACGCAGGCCTGCAGATCAAGATTCGGGTGAAAGAAGCGCCAGACCGAGGGCGATATAAAAAGCTCGCCGTAGGCGACTCCGCGCCGCAGTGCGTCGGCGGCGAACTCCTCGGCGAGGCGCTCGTAATCCTCGGGGCGCGAGAGCGCCCGCGATACAGCCGCGAAGAGCAGCAGAAACTCGGAGAAATCGGCGAAGGCGTAGACCTTGCCGGGCTCGCGCGGCGAGCGATCTTCTTCCTCGGCTGCCGCCCCCGGGCGGTACCGCGTCGGTAGGCCATCGCGCGCCGTGAGTTCGAGGAAGGTGCTTTCGCGCAGCGTTCCCTCGAGGTGGCAGTGCAAATGGATCTTCGGCAGTGCCGCGACGCGCGCGGCGAGCGATTCTTGTGGTTCGAGCTCCAACATCGGTCGCACCAGGGTTCGCTACGGTATGCTAGAATTCATGGAGTCCCGGCGCGGGGTGGAGCAGTCCGGTAGCTCGTCGGGCTCATAACCCGAAGGTCGCGAGTTCAAATCTCGCCCCCGCAACCTGTGCAGGTCCGGAAATGAAAAATTTCCGGACCTGCTCTTTTATCACCAGTCCAATATCACCAGTCCAACTTCGGCGAGGAGCGAATATCGTGGCGAAAGCGCAAGCCGGCCATGTTCTTCTGCTGACCGGCAGTGCGCCCTATTTGGGCGGTCCCAGCACATGGAAACCACTGCGCGATGCCGCCTCAGACCTGGAATTCCGTGATCTCGATCTGCTGGATATTCCCCCGGGTAGCGGGTCAACGGCAGCAATAAAGCAGGCCATCAAGGCGGCCGCCGAAGGAGCCTCTGCTATTGTCGCTCATGGCGCGGTGGCGGCGACTGTCCTCGGTGCAATCGATGACTTCCGCCATTCGATCCCTGTGTTGCTGCTCTCACCGGTCGCAATAACGAGAGATTCGTTACGGTTGCGCTTCCTCCGCACATTAGTTCGCGGCCCGTTGGGTAAGCTCATCGATTCTTATGCCGCCTCTAAAATGAGCAAGCTTCTTAAAGATTACGACTATCTTCGAAAGCAGCTTGCTTTCGTCATTCAGGAAGATGCGATTACGGAGGAACTCTTGCAAGAAGCTCAAGTGCGCCTTGCGGACGCGCGCATGGAGGCGTTCTGTGCGCACACGTCGGGCACACTTCTTGCAGTGCTCACGCCGACTGGTGCATTCGAGCGGTTCAACGGATTGGCGCTCTTTGGTAACAGTTCAATGGACCGAAAGGCACGCAAACGCATTCCAGGCACCGTCTTGGCAACGGCCTGGTCAGCGCCGATGATCGAAGCCCCGAAGCAAGTAGCTGAGTACCTTTACACGCTATTGCTTAAACCGACGCAATAGTTTCTACCACTTCCAGCGCCTCGGCTTTCGCCGACCGTCTTGCCGCTTATGCTTGAAGCGCAACGGCGCTGTCCGTTGGCGCTCTGCAGCGGCGCGCCATTGCGGCATCGTCCGATCAAGTGCGTCCAGAATCGCGGCTATTGAAGCTGGCCCGGTTCCGTGGATACTTTCCGCTTGGCGGAGAAAGATCCACCCATGGCCAGAAAACACACCCACCCCTACCCAGCGGACTTCCGGCAGAAGGTTGTCGAGCTTGCTCGATCGGGTCGCGGCATACACGACCTCGCGGCGGAGTTCAAGCTCGCGGGGCAGACGATTCGCAACTGGATCAAACAAGCCGATTTGAAGGCCGGGCGCCGCAGCGACGGCTTGACGACCGCCGAGCATGAAGAGCTTGCGAGGCTTCGCAAGGACAACCGACGATCTTCACGGACATCACTGCGGGGAATACCGGCTATGCGGCACCCCAAGGCTACGATTGGGCATCGGGGATCGGCACCATCAACGGGTGGGCCTTGAGCTCGGTCGAATAGCATGGGCATGCAAAGAGGGATGGCACGGATTCTTACAGCGGCGTTAGCGACAGCTGCGGCCTTGACACTCTCGGGATGCTACAGCGGCATTACAGGTGAGCCACCGCCGCTACCGCCTGGGCCGACGCTTTCGTGGGTCGGGAGCTGGACGACGGGAAGCCAGACCGGGCCGATCGCGTTTACTGCGGTCGGGCAAACCGCAACGCTCGCCGCAACGGCCCCGCCGGGTACCGAGCAGCCGCCCTACCCCGTGTATCTCTCAGCCGGGTGCAACAGTGTGACGACATCGTCCAGCACAATGACCACAACCGTGCAGATAACTGCGTCGAGCGCCGGCTCGTGTACCGTCTCGGTAGGAGTAGGAAATCCTAGTACCATTCAGGCGACGGTACCGTAACGGATCTGCTGCATCCCGCGCTGTCCCGCGCCTTTGCGAAGGTCGCGTGGAAATATTGGTATTCGTATGACCTCGCGTTTGCCGTGCCTCCCTCAGGGACGCACGGCAAACTCAAGTTCGATGCTATGGTCGAACGTGAGGTTGCGGCTGTAGGTACCCAAGGGAACCTGATATGAAATCGAGAGCGCCGTATGGCGGCCGATGAAGCCGAGCGTCGCACCGGCGGCGTACGTCGTATAGCGATAGTCGCCGGTCACACGTGCTTGTGAAGCCGATCCGGAGATGAACCAATCGCGTCCCACGTCGACGATCGCACGCGAGGCGAGGCGGAATCGCTGCACCCGAGGCGCAAATGGAAGGTTCGTTCCGCCGATCC
>JAJYHP010000037.1 GCA_021784715.1 bacterium | reverse complement strand
CCGATAAACTTCTATGAACGTGGGCATCTTCTCGGATATCGCAGCAGTCCAGCAGCGCATCGCCAGCATCGTCGGCGGTGGGCAGCCTGCCGCGCCCGTCGCTCCTCCCGTCGCCCCCGTGGCGAGCTCCGGGACTGGCGTCGACGGCCTGCCGATGCTCTCGCCGGGCTCCGGCCCCTTCGCGGCGCTCGTTCAGGCCGCACTCGAAGGGCAAGGTGGCGCATCCGCGGCTGGAGCGCTCGCCGCTGCGAACGCCTCGGCGCCCGCCCCGGTGCCGCCCGCGCAGATCGCCGCGCTCGCCCAAGGGCAGGGCTCGATCTGGGGCGTCGACCCGAAGCTCATCACCGCCGTGATCGCTAACGAGTCCGGCTTCAACGCCAACGCGACCTCGAAAGTCGGCGCGCAAGGGCTGATGCAGCTGATGCCGGCGACCGCGCGCGCGCTCGGCGTGAGCGACCCGTTCGATCCCACGCAAAATGTCGCCGGCGGTACGCGCTACCTGCGCGGGCTGCTCGATCGTTTTCACGGCGATACGAAACTCGCGATCGCCGCGTATAACGCCGGGCCGGGCGCGGTGGAAAAATACGGCGGCGTGCCACCCTATCCCGAGACGCAAAATTACGTGCAGAACGTGCTCTCGAGTTACGAGCGCTACCAAGCGCAAGGCTTGCCGGGCCAAACTCCGTAACCCCGCGTTCACGTTTGCGCGACGCATGCGCAATCGTCGCCGCGCACGATAGTGCGTATGAACGCCTACATCGACGATGTCCGCTACTCGGTGCTCTCCGCACCACTCGCGCAGATCGACCGCCGCGCACTCTCGCAGGCGTGGATCAGCGCGCTCCATCTCTCGAAGGCTCCCGTCGCTCGCCGCGCGCCCGTGCCCGCGCGCCCATCGCACCGCGCTCGCGTCGCGTTTCCGGAGCTCGCGCGGCCGGAGGCTTCCGCGCGCGACAGCGCGACCGCACCTGCGGCGGCGGCGTGCACGCGCGCGATCGCTCCCGTTCTCGCCGGCGGCGAACGACGCACCGCTCGGAGTACGCTCGCGCGCCGCATCGTCGAATTGCTCCTCGCGCCGCGCAATAGCGCGCGTCGTTGCACGCTCGCGCTCGGTGGCGCGAAAGGGCGCGTGCACCTTCTGTTGGGAGGAAGCGATCGGCGGTTGCACCTCGTCGCGCTCTGCTCTCCGGGAGTGCGAGATGAAGTGACGCGCGCGTTGCGCGAAGTGCGTTACGCGCTCGCGGCGCGCGGCATTTTGGCGACGAGCGACCTGCGGGAGTTTGCGTAGGTGAACGGCGTCGGGATCGATACCGCGCGTGCGTTCGAACGGATCGAGGAGGCGAAAGCGCGCGTCGGGCGCGCCTTCACTCCCGGCGCGCAGCCCCGCGCGGGCGATATCGCATCGGGAGCGACTCCGCGACGCTCGCTCGATCCGCTGAGCGTCGCCGCGCCGGAGGGCGCGCGTTTCGTCGTGCGCTCGCGCGACGGTTCCGAGGCGTACACCGCAGACGGCGGTTTCTCGCTGCGCGACGGCGCGCTCGTCGACGCGCGCGGCGACGCGGTGCTCGGTTACGTTCGCCCCGGCGCGCCGTTGCAACCGCTCCGCATCGATCCCGTCGATCGCGCGTTAAACGAAGTGCGCGACGTACGGCTCGATGCCGACGGATCGCTGCGATACGAACGCGAGCTTTTCAATCCGCGCGCCGGGCGCACCGAGCGCGAGCGCGTTCTCGTCGGACGCGTCGCGCTCGCGCGCTTTCCCGCAGGGAGTCGCCTCGGTGCGATCGATGCGAGCACCGATCGCGCACCCGACGGAGTGGCGGCGCATTTCGGTGTGCCGGGCGAGCGAGGATTTGCGGCGCTCGTGCCGCACGCCCGCGCGCGCAGCGGCGTCGCCGTCGATGCAAGTTTGACGCGCCTGCAAGATGCCTACCTACAGTTGGAGGCACTGCTCGCCGCTCACAAAGCGCAAGGCTCGGTGGCAAAGACGACGATGGATTTGCTGAAGTGAGGTTTCTCTCGTTCTCGGAACGCACCGAGGAACGCACGCGCGAGATCGCGTGGGAGCGGCGGTCGCTACTACCGCTCTCGGCGGCGGCGCTCGTCGCCGCAAACGTGCGCGAACGGTTGCAAGGCGCGCTCGGAACGGTCGAGGTGCGACTCTTCGCCCCGCGGATTCCCGACGAGGCCGGGTGGACGACGCTGCGAACGGGATCTCGGATCGACGGCGTGCGCGGGGCACTTGGGGCGGCGGCGTTCGTGACTCGACCCGACGAGTTGCGCGCGCTCGTGGGGCTCGCATTCGGGGTTACCATCCCCGTCGCTCGCGCGCTCTCCAGCGTGGAGGCGCAGGTCTTCGAGCGATTTTTGCGCCTCATCGCACCGGCGCTCGCCCCGCTCTGCGGCGGCGGGACCGGCGCGCTCGAGTCGATGGGCGAGCGGCGATTCAGCAGCTATTTCGAGTTGCTCGTCGAGGCCGGGGCCTGCGGCCGGCTCGGGATCGCGCTGGAGAACGAGCCGCAGCCCGGCGTGGCGCACGCCGCCCCCATCGAGCGCATCGCACACCTCGAACTCTCGCTGCGCGCCCGAGCGGAATGCGCGCAGATGCGCGCCGCCGAGATTGCCGCCTGGGCGCCGGGGGCGCTGGTGCCCCTGCGGCGCTGCGAGATTACGCTTCACGCGGACGGGGAGGCGCTCGCTCGTGGCGAACTGGGCGTTCGCAACCACCATTTTGCCGTCGCGATCGGTCGCGGCGCGATCACTTCGAACGATTGAGGGAGCGATGGCGAACAACCACAGCGCGCAGAAAAATATCGACGTTCTCCTGCACGTACCGATGCAAGTGACCGCCGAACTCGGCAAGACGAAGATGTCGGTCGAAGACGTGCTGAAGATCGGCACCGGAACGATCATCGAACTCGATCGGCTCGCCGGGGGGCCGGTCGATCTGTTGGTGAACAACAAGCTCATCGCACGCGGCGAAGTCGTCGCCGTCGACGAGAATTTCGGGATTCGGGTCAGCGAACTGATCGCACGACCGCCCGCTCCCTAGACGAGCTTCGGCAGCATCTCGGCAATCGAAGGGTAACCCCGGCGGGTTACCCTTCATTCATGGATAGCGCTCTTCCGTGGCTCGGTGGTTCGCACGCGACGGTGCCGCTCGACGTTCTGCTCTCGCTCGCGTTCTTCGCCGTGCTCCCGCTGCTTCTCGTGATGTGCAGTTCGTTTGTGCGCATCGTCGTCGTGCTCTCGCTCGTGCGTTCGGCGATCGGCGCGTCGGCGTTGCCACCGAATACCGTGCTGACCGGCTTGGCGCTCGTGCTGACGATGCTCGTCATGGCGCCGACCTTGCAACGCATCGAGAGCGTCGCGGTGGCGCCGTTGCAGGCCGGGCGCATCACGCAAGGCGTCGCGATCGGACGTGCGGTCGTTCCATTGCGGGCGTTCATGTTGCGCCAGACCCATCTCGCCGATATCGCGCTCTTTACGCGGGCCGCTCGGCTGCCGAAGGTCGCGCCGAATCTCGTGCCGCTGCAGATTCTCATTCCGGCATTCGTCGTCGGGGAGCTACGGAGTGCGTTCGCGATCGGATTCGCGCTCTATCTGCCCTTCGTAGCCATCGATCTCGCGGTCGCGGCGACGTTGATGGGGATGGGGATGATGATGCTCTCGCCGCCGGTCGTCTCGCTGCCGATCAAACTGCTGCTCTTCGTGATGGTCGACGGATGGGCGCTGCTCTGCGGAGGCGTTCTTTCGAGCTTTCGCTAGCAAAGATCTCCCGCGCTTGACTGATACGCTAGTAGCGGAGCATAAGGAATGGACGATCGATTCGAAAATGTTGAGTGGGACGAGCGGAAGAGCACCGAGCTCAGATGAAAATTGTTGTTTTGATGAATTTCGCTTCGTTCGCAACGTGAACGTGCGGGTGCTTCGCGAGCGGTTGGGGCTCACGCAAGAGAAATTTGCTCGGCGTTATCGCTTTCCGCTGCGCAGCGTTCAGGAATGGGAGCAGGGTCGCAAGCGCCCCGCGCCTGGGACGATGACCTTGCTTCTCGCAATTTCTCGCAAACCAAAGGCGCTGGCCGACGCGCTTTCCTGAGCGAAGGCGTCGTGGCAATGCTGACGGAAGTTTTGGCTTTCCTCGCTCGCGCGGGAGCACCGGAGTCGACTTGCCGGCACCTTCGAATCTCACGTACGCGGTCGCCGATGCATGCTGGGCCGCGAGCATTCCGAGCAGCGAGCCTTCGCTGCGTCCGGCTACCACAATTTCAGAAAGCGCTTGTCGGCTGCGAGCATACGCACCCAGACCGCAGCGTCGTGGGCATACATGTGAAAGCGGAGGTCGATCTCCGGCGGACCGGCTGCCTTATGCGACGGCGAGGAACGAGGTTCGTTTCATTGGAGCTCTCCTATGAATCGTTCGGCCCGAAACCTTCGATTTTCTTATAGAGAACGTATGAGTAGACGACCGGCAGAGCGACAACGAGTGCGATGATGGCGGTAAAGACCAGCGGATTCACACCGACGATGCTTTCGACGATCAGCGCGATGCCGCCCAAAGCAAACGTCCAACCTGCGAGGCGGTGGGTTCGACTCCAAACCTCGTCGCTGGCGAGTGTCCACGGCGTTCGTACGCCGATGAAGAAGTTCTTTCGCAGCTTTGACATGTAGTTGCCGATGAAAATCAGTAGCGCGCCCACGAGTGCGGGAACGACGGTTTGTATGCGAATCGCGGCGCCGGTGGCTGCCTGCACGATGACGATATGCAATGCTAGGAAGACCGCAAGGATTCCGATGACGACCAAATTGAAGGCTCCGATCGAATCACCGAGGCTGAACTGCCGGGGCGAAATCCGCGGTAAGATCGGGAGCAAGCTCCACGTGAATGCCATGATGAGCGGCGTCATTGCGAGACCCCAAAACCGTGGCATGTAGCCGTTGACGCGCCCGGCTGCATCCCAGTGCGAGGGCATGATCGGCGGAACTCGATCGTAGAAAAATGCAGAAACCCCAGCGGCAATAATGACGAGACACAACCCGACGATAAATGCTTGACGACGATTCATGCGTTTGACTCCCTACCGCGTCCCGAGCAGGTCGAGAAGAAATCTCGACACATCCTCGAGAACCGACGTATTTAGCGAATAGACGATGCTTTGTCCGCGTCGCTCGGTTCGCACGAGATCGGCGGCTTTGAGTAGCGAAAGATGATGCGACATCGAGGGGGGCGAGAAGTCGAACTTACGGGCCAACTCGCCAGCCGTCATGGACCCCCGTTGGAGCAACCGAAGAACGCGGCGCCTGCTCGGGTCCGCTAGTGCCTTAAATACCTCTTCTTGGCGCATATCTTTCGCTATGATATTTAGGCAAACGTCTAAATAATCCCTTTTTAGATCGAGTTCCGCGCTGCCAAATAGGGCGTGCCGACCCGATCGTATAGCGTTCCTGGGACACGTCAGCCCACGTGGCGTCGTCGTCGCTCGTCTCGCCGTCGAACGAGCTGGCGACCATCGGGCGGGTGGGCACTGCTCTGCGGAGGCGTTCTTTCGAGCTTTCGCTAACGAGCGAGCATGGATATCGCCGGGCAGCTTGCGAGCCGCCGTCCGTTCTTTTCGTTCGAGTTCTTTCCGCCGAAAGACGATGCTGGGCGCGAGGCGCTCTTTGCGACGATCGCTTCGCTCGAGGCGCTCGGGCCGGCTTTCGTTTCGATCACGTACGGCGCCGGCGGTTCGACGCGCGCGCGCACCGTCGATCTGGCGAAGCAGATCGCCG
>JAJYHP010000027.1 GCA_021784715.1 bacterium | reverse complement strand
ATCGATGCGATCGTTCACGAAGAGGTTGCGGTGCGCGACGGCGATCAACAGCACGTTCGCCCGGTCGTTCAAGAACCCGAGCTGCGGGCTGCTCGCCGTTGCGTTTAGCCGCGCGTAGGTTCCCTTCGGGACGCGTGCCGGTTTCAGGCCGAACGGCACGTAGGTTTGGTTGACGAATTTTACGGTATCATCGAAAAACGCGCGCATGATCTCCTTGCGGCGCACGATGTTGGAGCCTTGCGGTATCGTCGCGTAAAAATCGGTCATCAAACTATCGACGCCGACCACCAACCTCCCGGTGTTGACTTTCTTGCCGAGCTCGCGCTCGCGTTGTTGCAAGGTCGAAATCTCGCGATTCACCGAGGCCAATTTGAAGAACGCGGTCTGCACGTCGCGCGAGGCAAGCAGCGCGACGGTGACGACCGCAAGCGCGATGAGCATGCCGGTGGCGACCGCGACGATCGTCGATGTATAGCGCGGCCGGATATTAAAGAGCGTGAGGCGCTTGCGCCCGACTTGGTGCCCGACGCGGTCGCCGACGTACGAGATACCGCCGGCGAGCAACACGATGCCGAGAATCAGTAAGGCTCCGCGCAGATCGTCGAGAAAATTCATCGCTTCACACCGCCGCCATCCGCAGGAGACGCCACAAGCCGATACCGGTAAAGATCGCGTTAGGCATCCACACCAACAACGGTGCGATCGCGATAAAGTTCTCCGCGAGATACGAGAAGACCGTCAGCACGACATAGTAGATGAACGCAATGACGAGAAGACCGTCAGCACGACATAGTAGATGAACGCAATGGCGACCGCGAGGCCGAAGCCGAGGCTCGCCCCTCCGCCGCCGCCGCGCAACGCGCGGATACCGAAAGGAATCGCCATCAGCACGAAGACAAAGCAGGCGAACGGGCGCGCCAACTTTTCGTGAAACGCAACCAGATATTTCCGCAGGCCGTTGCCCGAGAGCTGCCCGGTGCGAATGAGATCGGCGATCTGTCGGCGGCTCATGGCGTCGGGATCGTTATGGGTCAGACGTTCGACGATATCGGCGGGCTGTTCCCCGATGGCGATCTCTTGTTGGGCGACATGCGGCTCGGAGATCGTCACGCCGTTTGCATCGAAGCGATAGGCGCTGACGTCGTTGAGCAACCAGCTATTCGCCTGAAAATCGGCGCGCTTGGCAAAGACGATCTGCACCGGTGTATTCGAAGCGTCGTACTGCACGAGCGTGACGTTGAGCAAGGCCTGCGAATGCGGCTCGTACCCGGTCGCGATCGTTACCTGGCGCCCGCCGCCGGGAAGCGGGGCCGAGACGGTGAGATCTTGGTTGAACGCACTGGTATGGCTGATCGCGCTATCTTCGATGGTGTTGACCTGCGATGCGGCAAACGGCACCACGTTCTCTTGAATGATGTAATCGACCAGCGAGATGACGAGCCCGGCGATCAACAGCGCGCTCACGATGCGAACGAACGAGATGCCGCCGGCCTTCATGGCGGTAATCTCGCTGTCGGCGGAGAGCCGTTGAATCGCCAGCAACGTCCCTAAGAGCAGCGCCATCGGGATCACCAAAACGACCATGCCGGGAAGCTGCCAGATGAAAATTTCGATCGCCGCCCCCAGCGGCGCGTGATCGTTGCTGACGAGTCGGCCGAGGGCGAGAATCTGCGTCGCCGCGAAGATCAGCGTAAACGCCGAGAGCCCGAAACCGAACGGACCGGCGAGTTCGAGCAGAACGTAGCGGTCGAGAATCGTGCGACAGGCGAGCGTCCGAATCACAAGCGAAAGCTCTCGCCGAGATAGAATTTGCGCGCGACCGGTGAATCGAGCACGTCTTGCGCGCTACCTTCAACTTCGATTCGACCGTTGTTGAGGATGTAGGCGCGGTCGACGATGGCGAGCGTCTCGCGCACCTGATGGTCGGTGATGAGGATGCCGAGGCCGCGATCGCGCAGCTGGCGGATCATCACTTGGATATCGGCGACGGCGATCGGATCGATGCCGGTAAAGGGTTCGTCGAGCAGTAGAAATGCCGGGTCGGTCGCGAGCGCGCGCGCGATTTCGACGCGCCGACGCTCGCCGCCGGAGAGCGACTCGCCGCGGGCGTCGACGAAACGCTGCAAGCCGAACTCTTCGAGCAGCGGCATCAGGCGTCGTTCGCGCTCTTCGAAACTGACGCCGCGCTGCTGCCAGATCAGCCGAATGTTGTCGCCGACCGAGAGTTTGCGGAAAATCGAGTTCTCTTGCGCGAGGTATCCGATCCCGTTGCGCGCGCGCTGGTACATCGGCGCATGCGTGAGGTCGATTCGGCCGCTCTCGTTTTCGAGCACGACGCTTCCGCTATCGGGCTTCACCAGCCCGACCACCATATAGAACGTCGTCGTCTTTCCTGCGCCGTTGGGGCCGAGCAAGCCGACGACTTCGCCGGTGCCGACATCGGCGCTCACGTTATCGACAACCGTGCGGTCGCCGTAGCGCTTCACAAGGCCGCGTAATTCGATCTTTCGGTCGTTCATTGTATTCTCACCTTGGAGAGCGCGATATCGGCATCGACGGTCCGGCCGACCGCGTTCATGCCGCGTTCGCCGTAGAGATGAACGGCACCGCTCCCATGCAGCGATTGCGCGCCGCGGCGGTAGGTCAGCGTCTGACAGGTCAAGCGCGCCCCCGCCTTGTTCTCGGCGCGGACGCCGCCGGTCATCTCGATCGATCCGTCGCGCTCGTCGACGATCGCGCGCGGCGAGCGGGCAACCAGCGTCGAACCGTCGCGAGCGGTGAAGGTGACGCGAACGTCGGTGAGCCCGACGCGCGCATCGCTCGCTGCGCCCAAGCTATGAATCGTCCGCGCAAGCAATTCGTATTCGCGCGTGTTGTTCCGGCGCGTCTGCACGATGCGGATCGGCCGCTTCGCACTGCCGACCGCTCGCACGGTAAGCGAGGGCAGCCCCGGCGAATGGCTCGGGCTTGGGCTGGGAGCGCTTCGCGGCGGCTGCGGCGAGGAGCAGGCCGCAAGCGCGAGTACCGCGAGCAGAATCGATCGATGCTTCATACACGCTCCCCCAAACCGTAACGAGCGCTTGCTAGTGCGAGCGCCATCGTCGGCAGCCAGAGACCGAAAAGCACCAGCGTCGACGTATCGATGAGCCCTTGGATCAACGTGCCGATGAGCCCGGCGACGATCGCGCCGGAGAGCATCCGCGCGCGCGGCTCGGCGGCGGCGAAGCGGCGCATCCATTCGCGCCCGAAACGCACCCATGCCGCAATCATCGCCAGCAGCCCGACGATTCCGGTCTCCGCAAGCAGCGTGAGGTAGAGATCGTGCCCGTGGTAGGCAACTGCATCGCCGTCGGGGAGCCGGAGATGCGCGTAGAGCATGCCGAAGGTAAACGGTCCGCTTCCGGTCAGCGGAAAGCGGCGCACGATACCCAACGCGGTTCGCCAGATCGAGAGACGGGTGAAATTCTCGCTCGGATCGTGGTGGGCGTTAAACGCCAAGACGACGGCGAGCGTCGTTAACGCCGCGATGGCGAGGCCGACCGCGAGTTGCTTGCGCCGGTCGCGCACCACCAGGAACAGATACGCGATGCCGGCGCAGCCGGCCGCCACCCACCCGGTGCGCGAAAAACTGAGAATCAACGCGAGCGCGCCGGCGAGCGCGGTGCACGCCGCGAGTGCACGCAGCCACCTTTGGCGCGCGAGCGTGGCGAGGGCGAGGGCGATCGGTACGACGACGAGCACGTATCCGGCGAGTTCGCCCGGTAGGATGAAGCTCCCCACCGCGCGCCCATGTTGGGCGGCATAGATCGCCGCCGGGCGGTGAAGCAGCACCGCTGCGATCGCGACGAGAAAAGCGATCGTCGCCGAGCCGAAGAGTGCCCCAAACATGATGCTCGGGTTCCCGGGTTCGCCGTAACTCATGTTGACGCCAAGAGTGCCCCAAACATGATGCTCGGGTTCCCGGGTTCGCCGTAACTCATGTTGACGCCAACATGCCAAACGATTCCCAGCAAAAAAATACCGAGAAAGATGAAGCCGTAGAGCGGCGCAAAACCCAACAACGCCGCGAGGAGCGCCGCGGCGAGCCAGAGTGCGAGCGGCAAGAGCATCGGCTGCTCGACTCGCTCTGCAAAAAACATGAGCGTTGCGCCGACGATGCCGAGCACGCCCATCACCGTCAACAAGACCAACGCCAGCGTCGGCGGCACCAACGAGATGCCCGGTACGCTCGCCGGCGTGAGCAGAATAAAAGACGGAAAGAGCGGGAGGCAAGCAAATGCCGCCGCCGCCGAAATCGCAATCGTGCGCGTTACTGTAGGTCGAGACATCGTGCCGCCCTTTCGGCGATCCGTCGCGCCGCGCCGGGTTCGCCCATGCGCTCGCGCCCGATCTCGCCCATCGCTTTGCGTCGTTCCTTATCGGCGAGCAGTGCGGCGAGCCGTTCGCCCGCGGCATCGGCGTCGCTCGGCAACATCAGCATCGCGTCGCCGAGCAGCGCGCGCTGTCGCATGCGATACCAACGCTCCGCGCGCGTGCGCCCGTCGTCGATCGCCGCCACGGCGATGCCCGCCGCTGCAGCGGCTTCATTTGCGGTGCCGGCCTGGCCGAGGACGAGCGCGGCATGTGCGAGCAGCCCACCGATGCCGCCGCGCCAGAGCAGTATCCGCGCGCCCTCGCGTTCGAAGAAGGGCGGCGCGCCGCTTGCACCCTCGGAGTAGCGCCATCCGTCGGCGGCGAGCCGCGCGATAAATTGCCGTGCGTCGAGGCGCGGTGCGACCGAGAGCGCGCCGACGATCTTTGCGCCCCGCGCGCGCGCGACGGCGAACGCCGCGGCGAGCACGCTCGCTTCTTCGTACGCGCCCGCGCGGCTGCCCGGAAGCAACAAGACCAACTCTTCGCCGGCGGCGAGGTGGAGATCGACGATGGTATCGCGGTCGTGGAGATCGACGATCGCGTTGGCCGCATCGACCGCTGCGAGCCCGCGCGCGCGACAATCCGCTGCAGTCGCCGAGTCGCGCACGAAGACGTACTCCGCCGCCCGCATGATGCGCAGCTCCATCGGCCCATATCGCGCGACGTTCACGCTCTTAGCCGTGCCGACGAAGATCGTTCGCGCGCGCATCTGCAACGCCGCAAAGAGCGCGAACGTGTCGCCGACGGCGATCGCGAGATCGTAGGTTCCGCGAGCCGCGCGCAAAAATCGAAATTGGCGAATCGTCAGGCCGAGCAGACCGCCGGCGATATCGTTGTAGATGTTGCGGAGGTTGAACATCGCGATGAGCCCGCCGCTCGGCAATGCCGCGCGCGGGCCGACCACCGTTGCCTCGGGCGTCGATTGCGGCTCGCCGACGAGCGGGAGATGATCGAGCGTCAAGCCGGGAATGCGTTCGTGCAGAGCAACGGCGAGGCGTTGCGCGATCGCGACTTCGCCGTTACCGTTGCTCACCAACAACATCCGCATCTTATGCCGTTTCCCCGAGGAGCGGCAGCAATTCGAAATCGCGCACCCGCCAGCGCTGCGACCCTAGGTCGAAATCGAGCTCGGTTCGCGAAACGTAGCGCGCGTAAGGGCCGGCGTGCACGATCGGCACGTCGCCGACGTACGCCGGAGCGAACAACGTGTCGTGGCTATGCCCGCCGAGGATGAGATCGATCCGCCCCACCGCCGCAGCCAATCGACGATCCGTCGAAAGCCCGAGATGCGAGAGCACGACGAGCGGTTCGCCTTCGGGCATCCGTTCGGCGTAACGGCGCACCACCTCGATCGGGTCGAGAAAGCGCCAGCCGAAAATGCGCTCCCACGGGCTCCCGGCCGGATATTGCGTGACGAGCAGGCCGAGGAAATGCGTCGGTCGCTCTAACGGCAGCACCATCTCGGTATGAAAGGGCAGCTCGCGGCCCTTCGTATCGACGAGATTGCTGCACAGCAGCGGATGCTTCATCATCGCGGCGCGCGCGCGGACCGCTCCGAAGAGATAGTGGAACTCGCGATTCCCCATGGCTTGCAGATCGTAGCGCGCCGCATCGATCTCGGCGACGATCGGTTCGCGGCGATGGTAGATCGTTTGGCTGCCGCGTAACGAATCGCCGCAATCGAGCAACAGACCCGGCGCGCGTTCGCGCAGTTCTGCGAGCCGAGGAGCGAAGCCGTGCCGGTCGTGCATGTCGGAGGTGTGATAGATGCGCATCAACGCGTCCTCGCGACCTCGAGCGCATAGCTCGCGCAGCGATCGAGCGCGTCGGTCGGGCCGAGTGCATCGCGAAGTCCGTCGACCGCACGATACCACGTCTCGGGAGCGCGCAGGAGGCGTTCCATCGCCGCCGCGAGTTCGGGCGGGCTCGCTCGTTCTTGCAACAGCTCCGGAATCGCCTCGCGGTCGAGAATCAGGTTCGGCAGGGTGATATACGGGCGACGCATCAGTCGCCGCGCGTGCGCTGCAAGCAACGGCGTTATCGCGTAGAGCGCGATCGTCGGAACGTTGCTTAAGGTCGTCTCGAGAACGGCGGTGCCCGATGCAACCCACGCCGCGTCGGCATCGCGAATCGCCGCTTGCAGTCCGTCGCAGATCTCGACCTCGGCAACCCCGCGAAATGCGCGCTCCACCTGCCTGCGCGCGCCCGCGCCGGCGGCACCGACGCGAGCACGTAACCGCGGCCGCGTGCGTCGCACCAATACAAGCGCCTCGCGTAAGCGCGGGGCGAGGCGCGCGATTTCGTCGCCGCGACTGCCCGGCAGCAACGCGAGCGTTCCGCCGTCGCTCGGCGGTGCGCCCCGTTCCGGCCGCGACGCGATGCGCGGGGCGAGCGGATGCCCGAAGAACGCAATCGGAAGATGCAGCGAGCGATAGAACGCCGCTTGATGCGCGAATCCGGTCAGCGGAAAGGTCCGCGCGGCGACCGCGCGCGCGGGGCCGGGATCGTCGAGCCACGCACCCGGCGGAAAGAGATAGAGAATCGGCCCGACGTAACGATATTTATCGCGTAACTCTTTGGCCAAACGCACGTTGAACGCGCCGAAATCGACGAGTACGACGAGATCCGGCGGCGCGGCGGCAAGATCGCGCGCGCACTTCCACATCTCGCGCAGCAACTTCGGAATGCGCGGAATCGCCGCGAGCGGCCCGAGGCTCGCCCAACCGGTGTGGTCGGCGTAGAGATCCCACCCTGCGGCGCGCATGCCGTCGGCGCCGATGCCCGAAAAGCGCAATCCCGCATCCCGCGCACGCATCGCCTCGGCCAACGCAAGCGCGGCCAACTCCCCCGACGGCTCGCCGGTCGAGAAAAAAATCCGTCGCGGCGCGCTCACCGTCCGCTCTTACTTGAGGATGCCGCGGCTCGAATCGTTTGGCGGCTCCTCCAAGAAGGCAACGAAGGTGCGCCCCGCATCGGTCGATACGCGCTCTTTCATTTTCTCGACGGCCTGTGAAACGTTGAGGTTCGCTTTGTAGAGCAGGTCGTGGAAGGCACGGAGTTCGTTGCGATCCTCGACCGAAAATTGCGCGCGGCGAAGGCCGACGCTATTGAGCCCGTACACCTCGGCGGGATTTCCCTCGACCAACAGAAAAGGCGGGACGTCTTTGGTGACTTTGCTCGCGCCGCCGAGCATCGCGTAATCGCCGATACGCGTAAATTGGTGGATGCCGGCCATGCCGCCGATCGTGACGTGATCGCGCACGACGACGTGCCCGGCAAGCTGCGCGAGATTACTCATCGTCACGTGATTTCCGACGATGCAATTATGCGCGATGTGTACGTAGGCGAGCAGCAGGCAGTCGTCGCCGACCGCCGTAACTTCGTCGGTTCCGGTCGCTCGTTGAATGCTGACGTATTCGCGAATCGTCGTGCGGTGCCCGATGCGCGTGTAGGCGCGCTCGCCGTGATACTTCCGATCCTGTGAAGCGGCGCCGATCGTCGTAAACGGATAGATCGTGCAATCGTCGCCGATCGTCGTCCAACCGTTGATGACGACGTGCGCTTGCAACAGCGTGCGCTCGCCGATGGTCACGTGTTTGCCGACCACGCAATACGGGCCGATCTCCGCGCTTCGGCCGACGCGAGCTTCGGGATGAACGATAGCGGTTGGGTGAATCATCGTTCCCTACGCCGTCAAGACCGACGCTTCCGCACCGTAAACGCGCGGATCGGGTGCGATGGAGAACATCAGTTCCGCCGAGCAAACGTACTCGCCGTCGACGCTCGCTTCGGCCTCGACCCAGCCGATATTGCGCCGGTGGCGCGTCAAGCGCACCTCCATCATCAAACGATCTCCGGGAATCACCGGACGACGGAATTTCGCGTGATCGATACCCGCGAGGTAGGGGGTCTTGCGAGCGAATTCGCCGGGCTCCATCACCACGCAGCCACCGAGCTGCGCCATCGCTTCGAGCATGTAGACGCCGGGCAGCAACGGATTGCTCGGGAAATGCCCGGTGAAGACCGGTTCGTTATAGGTAACGTTCTTGTAGCCCCGAGCGCGCACCATCGGTTCGAGTTCGAGAATGCGATCGATCAGGAGCAGCGGAAAGCGGTGCGGCAAGATCTCGAGAATCTGCCGAATGTCCATCTCGTTTTTCACGATGAAGCGACCTCCGAGAGCGGCTTGGAAAGCAATCGTTCGCGCAGACGCGACGACATACGAGCGTGCAATGCATGCCCGCTCTTGACGGCGACGATCTCGCATTGCGGCCACGCGCCGACGAGCGCAAGGTCGCCGATGAGATCGAGCATTTTATGGCGGACGACTTCGTTGGACCAACGCAGCGTTTGCAACGGGCCGTCGGGGCCGAAAACGACCGCGTTCTCCAGCGAGCCGCCCTGGGCGAGCCCGCGTGCGCGAAGCGCCTCGACTTCGTGAAGGTAGCCGAACGTGCGCGCGCCGGCGATCTCGCGCGCGTAGGTCGCTTCATCGATCGTCAATGCGAGATACTCCGAGCCGACCGGGTGCGGGAAATCGACGATGCATCGCAACGAAAAGCGATCGGCGGGAAGCGCGATAATCAGGCGGTCGCCGTCGCGTTCGAGGATCGGCGCATCGAGCGTAACGCGCGCGCGCGGAACGCCGAGATCGCGTACGCCGACGCGTTCGATCCGGCCCACAAACCACTGCGCGCTTCCGTCGACGACCGGAACCTCCGGCCCCGAGATCGAGATCCGCGCGTTGTCGACCTGCATACCGAAGAGCGCCGACATCAGATGCTCCACCGTGGAAACGGTCGTTCCGCGGACGCCGAGGACCGTCGCTCGCGAGGTTTCGACGACGTTCTCCGCAAGAGCGGGGATCTCGACCCCGTCGCGCACGAACGTAATGCCCGTGCCTGCGGCCGCGGGCGCGACATCGACCTCCACCTGCGCGCCCGTGTGGAGTGCGACGCCCGAGAACTGAAACGCCGACGCGAGGGTTTTTTGATTCACGATGCGCGCCTACCGTTGGTCGCGTTCGCGCGCTGCACGTTCGAGTGCGTCGACACGAGCGATCAACTTGGGCAGGTTTTTTATCGCAACCTCCAACCGCAAGCGATCGCGATGATCGCGCGCGGGAGCACCGGAGACGAAGGCATCGTCGGGAACGTCGCTCCAGATCTGGCTCTGTCCGCCGATCGTCACGCGCGAACCGACCGTGATGTGTCCTTTGAAGCCGGCCTGCCCGCCGACGCGCACGTAATCGCCGACCACCGTCGAGCCGGCGAGCCCGCTAAGCGCGGCGAACGCATCGTGCTTGCCGAGCCGGCAGTTGTGCCCGATCTGCACGAGATTATCGATCTTCGTTCCCTCGCCGACGCGCGTGCTGCCGGTCTGCGCGCGATCGACGCAACTATTCGCACCGATCTCGACGCGATCGCCGAGCTCGACATTACCGACCTGCGGAATGCGTTCGAGGCGGCCGTCGACAAACGCCCAGCCGAAGCCCTCGCTGCCGATCGTCGCCCCGGGGTAGAGCACCACGCCCGCTCCCAACACGCAGCGGTCGAGCACGCGTGCGTGCGGATGCAGCCAACTGCCGACGCCGATCGTCACCGCAGCACCGACGTAGGCACCCGCTTCGAGCGCGCAATCGGCGGCGATCTCGCTGCCGGGGCCGATGGTGACGTGCGGACCGATATAGGCGTTGCTCGCAACGACCGCGCTTGGATCGATCGAGGCGGAGGGATCGCGATACGGGCCGACCGGACGCGGCGCGCGCAGTGCTGCGAGCAGCCCGACCAACGCGATGCGCGCATCTTCGACGATGACGAGCGGCTTGCCGGTCGGCGCGGGGTCGGGAAGCGCCCGCGCATCGGCGAGCACCGCGGAGGCGTTACTGCGCAACGCAGCCTGCAGATAACGCGCATCGACGGCGAACGTCAGGGCCCCCGGCCCAGCTTCATCGACGGCGCTGACGGTGAGGATCTCTACCTCGGCGTCACCGATAACCGTACCGCCCAGGCGCCGGGCGATCTCGCCGAGCTTCCCGAGCACTGCGGTTACGAACCTGAGGGTTTCGGGGAAGCCGTATCGGTAATGCCGAGAACTTTTTCCACGTCGGCGGTGATATCGGTTCCGCCGTAACCCACGCCTTCGCGCGTCAGCACGAGTTTCAGGTTCTTTTTCGCCGCAACTTTCGCCGCAGCGGCGCGAATCTGATCGGTGAGTTGCACCGTCAACGCGCCGTATTTCTTCTGCAGCGCGGCGACTTTGCTTGCCTTCTGAGCGTTGCTCGCTTTACTTGCAGCGATGCGTTGCTCGTCGGCGTACAGATGGTTCTGATCGGTCTGGAACTCGGTCCAGTTCGTCGTGATGCGATTGATATCGACGAGCCCGATGGGGCTCGACGACGCGCATCCGACGATGCTGATGAGTCCGGCAAGTGCGATAATGCTCTTCTTCACGTTCCTGTGCTCTTGAGAGAGGAGATAACATCTCCGGTGAGGTCGTAGCCACCCGGATGTGCGATGGGGTCGAGGAGGACGACGGAAAAACCGTCACGTTTGGCGATACGCCGCGCTGCGGCCGCGATCTGATCTTCGATCTTCTTGTAGAGATCGCCGCGCTCTTTTGCGAGCTGATCTCGTTGCTGCTTCGCAGCGCCGACCGCACCGACATCGATGCCGTTGAGCGCTTCGTACTGCGCCTTGAGGTCGCTGCGCGTTTGGTTAAACTGGTCGGAGATCTGCGTAAGGTCGGCTTGATAACGTTGCTGCAGGTTGGAGGCGATCTGTTCGAGCTGTGCCTTCGTTGCCGCCGGTAAATTTGCCGGTAAGCGCGGGCCCGAGAGCGCCGCCAACTGCTGCGAAACTTGCTGCTGACGTGCCTGGAGTTGCGTTTGCGTCTGCGCCTGAAGCGTTGTTGCGTGCGCGCGAATCTGCTTCATGATTCCGGCTTGCAGCTGGTTCTGATAGGCTTGAAGCTCTTTCTGATGGCGCGCGCGCATCGCATCGACCTGTGACTTCTCGTTCTGGTCGATCGCCTTGAGCTGCGCCGTAATGGACTTCCGCTGCGCGTCGTCGAGGGCAAGATTGTTGAGCTTCGTCTGCAACGCTAGGCGTTGGTTTGCATCTTGTTGCGAGAGCCGCAACGAGAGATCCGACTCCTCGCGAGCATACTGCGCGGCGCGCGTTTGAAAGCGCCCCTGCGCTTGTTCGTGCAAGCGTTTTTCCAGCGCACCCATCGTCGCCTGTCCTTGCTCGACGACCGATTTTTGATAGCTCTGCAGATCGCTCGCTGCCGATTTTTCAATCGCTTGTGCCTGCGCCGCCGAGGAGATCACCGGTGCCGATTCATACGCTTGCGCGGCGGCATTGAGCCCCGCCGAACGGAGCGCCGCGGCGACCTCGGTACGCTCTTCCTTCGCCAAACGACTTTGGAGTGCGGCGACCGCCTGCGAGCTCTGCTGCTCGGCCTGCGCGAGTTGCGCTTTGATGCTCGCGATATCGGCTTTCATCTCTTGCGGAGATTTCGGCACCATCGGCACGGCAGCGGAAAGATCGATCGCGGCGATCGCCGCATCGAGATCTTGAAGTTGCCCATAGAGCGGATGCGCCTTCGTCGCTTTATTGGTGTTGACGTAGGCGATGCCGCGAATATTGGGCGAAGAAACATCGACGTGGCTGCAGGCAACCACGCCGACCAGAAGCACGCCCGCGAGGAGTCTAGTGATTGAGGCCATTCCTCACATCTTGCGTGATGTCCGTGCCGCCGAAAACGATATCGCCCTTATCGACTACGACGAGCAGATGTTTCTTCTCGGCGATCGTTGCAGTAACCGCGCGCACCTTCGCGACCAGCGGCTTGAGCAACGTGTTCTGTTCGTCGGCAAGAACTTTGTTGAACTCCACCGAGATCTGCTGCTTCTCGGCGCTCGTGGTCGCCTTCTGCATTTTCGCGGCATAAATGGCGCGCTGTTGCTGGGCGTACTTCGCGAACGCGTCGTTGGCCGCTTTTACTTTCGGGAGCCCGTTATCGAGCACGCTCTGATCCACGTAGCCGATCGGCGAAGGCGGCGGGGTCGCCGTTACCGGCGGAATCGCCTGGGTGCCGGTCACTAAGTTGAGGACGTCGGTCGTGATATCTTGGCCGCCGTATACGACGATGTGCCGATCGACGACGACGGAGAGCTTGCGCTTGGCGCTGACGGCGGCGAGCGCGAGCTGCACGCGCTGGAGCAACGGTCCAAGAATCTCGTTCTGCTTGTCGTTGAAGCGCTGCGAGAACTCGAGCTGAATTTGCTGGCGCTGTGCGTCGTTCTTCGCGTTCTTCATCTGCGCGGCTTCCTGTTGCTGCATCTGCGAGGCAATCCCGGTGAGCTGCCGGTTCGCGCTGACGAATGCCGGCAACGAAGCGATCGCCGATTGAGCGATCGTCCCGACGTCGGTCAGGTCGTCGGCGATCGCCGAGGGGGCGATGAAGACGCCGACCGCGCAAAGAAGTGCGACGATTGCGAGTATGCGGTGTTTCATGATGTCCTTCTCGAAGTCCTAATGACGAGCGGTGCTAGAAAGCTTCGCCGAGGCCGAAGCTGGTGTGGAACCCGTTGACGCCCTTCGCAAAGTCGATGCGTACGACGCGGTTGCCGAGTTGCGGAACGTTGAAGCGGACGCCGAGCCCATAGTCGGAGCGAAGCGTCCAATCTCCGGGATAACTCGTTATCCGGTTGTTATACGGGTCGAGGATCGGCGACGCGCCGCGGATGCGGAACGCGCCCTGGTCGACGAACGCCGCCAGAATGAGATTGCGATCGATACTTAACGGCTGCCGGAACTCCGCTTGGAAGAGCGCCGCGTCGGTACCGTAGAAGATAGTATTATAGCCGCGCAAGGTTTGATCGGTAAAGCTAAAGAGGTTGCTGGGCGGAATCGCTCCGGTCGAAAGTTCGCCGAGGAAATGCAACCCGATCGTCGCCGTGCGACGAACCGGGATGAATTTCGCGATATCGAGCACGCTCTGCGTGAAGGTAAAGCTCGATCCGATAGACGGGGAAGAGAATGTCTCGGTGAAGTTCGCATTGACGCCGCGGCGCGGTTCGATGTAGTCGTCGAGCGTGAGCGTTGATGCGCCGAGCGAGAGCGTATCGAGACGATATGGCGCGCCGGTGTTGACGTTGGCGATCGACGACGCCGAGACGCCGAGGGTGTTGGTGGTATTGAGATTGAGGTTGCTCAACGGGCTCGGGGTCGCGCCGACGAAGACGTTGGGTTGCACGTTCGACTGGAAGTAATACGGCGAGCCGACCGTCGTACTGTAACGAATCGTCTGCGCGCCGACGCCTGCGGTGATCTGGGTGAAGTCGTTGAGACGACGCCCCACTTGCAATGCACCGCCGAGCGCGCTGTTGGTGTTCGTCGCGGCGACGCCGGAGATCGCGGAGACGCCGAGCGAGGGATAGAGCGTCACCGGAATCGGCTGCGGGGTCGCGCCGACCGTCGGCGTGATCGCCGAGAACGAGGTCTGCGAGACGGCGTAGATCGGGTAGTAATAGGTTGAGGAGTTACTAAAGAGCGATCCGGAGAGACTGTATTTCTGCGACTTCGTGGTATTGCCGACGTAGGGAATCGTGACCGACGCCTGGACCGACGAGGTGCGAATGCTGCGCTGGAATTGCACGCCGACGCCGTTGCCCGTGCCGTGCAGGTTGTTATCCTGGTAGCCGAGATCGCCGTAGAGCCCCTGGCCGTTGATGCCGCCGGAGTAGCCGAAACCGATCTGCGCTTGGGCGGTCTTCTGTTCGGTGACCTTCCAAACAACGGTGACGTCTTCGGGGTGCTTGGGGTCGGGGCCCGGCTTGACGTCGGGCGTGACGTTCGAGAAGAACTGCGTGTTCTGCAAGCGCTGGAGATCGTATTTAATCGCCGCGCGCGTGAGCAACATCCCGGGGCGCAGACGCAACTGACGACGGATGACCGCGTCTTTCGTCTTCGTGTTCCCGGTAATTTCGACCGCGGCGACGCGCGCGACGTACACGTCGTACTTCACGTCGGCGGTATCATTCTTCAGATCGATCGACGAAGGCTCGATGCCGCCGACGAAGTTCCCGACGAAGAGCGAGTACTTTTTGTAGAGCGCCGAGATCGCTTTGTAGTCTTTTTCGCGTAGCGCATCGGAGTAGACGACGCCCGGCTTTACATTGAGCTTCGAAAGAATCAACGGCGGCGGAATGACCGGGTCTCCGCCGATAATCACTTTGCGGATCGTCAAGCCTTCCTGAACCGTCAGCGTGAGCGCGCCGGTCTTCGGATCGAGGTTGACGTCTTTAATGTGCGTCGGCAACTGGCCGCCGTAGCCGATGCGTTCGTAGTAGCTGTTGATCTTGAGCAAGTCGGAGCGCAGGGTGTTGCCGTTGAAGACCTGCCCCGGCGCGCTATCCATCAGCGCGAGCAGCGTATCGGTCGGAACGTTCTTGTTGCCGATAAAAGTTATCTTCGAGATGACCGGGTTCTCGACGACGCGATAGGTAATCGCGACGCCGCCGGGGCGCAACCGAACGAGCGGCGGCGCGATCGCGGAGAAGTATCCCAGCGCGTTGATGCGCGCGAGGTCGCCCTGCACGATCTTCGGATCGAAGGTCTCACCGGGGCGCGCTTGCACGACCGCCATAATCTCCGAGGTTGGGACGTGGAGATTCCCCGTGACGTCGACCGAAACGATTTTCGGCGTGACGGCGGAGGAAGCGTTCGGCGGTGCGAGCATCGCAACGATCGCCGTCAGCGCGACCAGCGCGCTAGCGGCTCTCCAGAGTGCGCGGTGCGCACGCCGAAAACGGACATTCATAGAAAGCGCAATCCCTCGATCTTGAGTGTGGCCGGGGATGCCCGGCCAACGGGGAACGGCAAATCGCCGAACCCAGGGCTAAGAGCGCTCGATTCGCCCAAGCCCCCCTCGCTCCTTGCCAAGCGACCGCCGGGGCGGCGATTCCCTACGGCTTCGGGGTCGCAGAAAAAAGAGCACCCTCCTGCTCCCGGTCGATCCCTACCGCGGGCACGATACGACGGCGACGCTCGACGGACGAAGCCCCGCAGCGAGGCGAGAGGTAGCCACGAGAGACCCGCCTTTTCCGGGGGGGCCGGGTGGCGAGCACGATCTTGCCGTTGCCGGCTGCGGCAAAGGTCGTCGATGCCGTCGGTAACTTCGGGCTGATCGCAGCGCGGTTCGACGTCGCCCGCGCTCCCTCGGGCATCTCGCTCGCGACCGTTACGGCCGTAATTCGAGCGTGAAACTAAAACCGTTGGTGCCGTTGAGCGCGACGCCGACGGGCAACGCCGAGCCGTAGTACAACAGGTTCGAACCGGTGCCGAACGTCGTGTTGAGCAATTGCGGCGAGCCGATCACGGTAAAGAACGTCAGGCTTGCGACGGTCCGACGACTCGGCACGAATTGCAGCGATACCGACTGTCGCGTGATCGTTCCGAAACTCGTCGAATACGCAACGCTGAATTTCTTGCCGAGTATTCGTTGCGCGGTCACCGCGACGCCGCCGGTATAACTGAGATTCAAGCTGAGATCGCTGAGCCCGAGCCCGCGCCCGAGCGCGCTTTCGATCGGTCCGAGCAACGCCGACGAAAATTGTGCGTTGAGCAGATTGAACGCTTCTTCGCCGACCGACGGTGCCGCCGAGCTCACGCCGAACGATTGCGCGGAACCGACGACGCCGCCGAACGGTGCGATCAACGCGAGAATTTGCTCGCGCGGATAGCTCGGCTCCGAACTGAGTTGCACGTCGAGCGCGTCGAGCGGACCGCGCACCGCGATGCTGACTTTCGCGCTTCCGAACGGGTTGCGGGCGCGATTGGGGTCGGGGTTACTGACTTGTGCCGATGCCGCTGCGGTCAACATCGGCATCACGCCGTTGCTCGCTTGAAAGCGCAGCGTCGCATCGTCGACGCGGAACGATCGATCGAAATACACCAGCGATCCGCCGGTGGAGATAAATCGCCCCTGTAGCGTCGGCGACCGCAGCGTCCCGGCAAGTTTGGCGCTGCCCGTCGCACCGATATCGAGCCCCGCGCCGTAGCCGCTGCCGCGAACGCGCACCCCGGGGCCGAGCGCGATATCGACATCGAAAGCAAGATCGAACGGCAGATGCCCGCTTGCGAGCCCCGATGCGCCGGCGAACGCCATGAACGGCAGCACGCCGTCGCGCAACGTCGCCGTGCCGCTTACCTTCGCGAGCGATCCGCTCTGCCCGGCGAGGCGCAGATCGGCATCGAGCGTACCGCCGCCGAAGACCGAGGAGGAGAGCGTCGCGCCGAGCGCCTGCAATTGCGCCTGGTAGCGCAGCGCGCCGCCGGTGCCGATCGTCAGCGTCCCCGTACCGAGCAGCCGGCCCGGCCCGGCGAAGGCGCTCAGCCCGACGAGCTGCGCGTGCTTGCGCCCGAAGAGCAGCGTGCCGGTGATCCCGGTGAGGGGGACGCGCTCGAGGTCGCTCTGGTAGGTACCGTTGCGGAGGGTAAAGCGCCCGGCGAGCGTCGGGTCGCCGAGCCGCCCGGCGAGCTGCCCGACGCCGTCGATCCGCCCGCCGAGCTCGGTTGCATTTCCGAGAAAGCGCGCCGCGAGCCCGGGGTCGAGGTCGCTCACCGTCAGCGAGGCATCGACCGGGGCGGTGCCCGGCCCGATGCCAAACGGCCGCAGGCGAATCGGCAACGCTCCGGAGAGATCGACGCGGCCACGGGTGAAGCGGGCGCCCGCGTTCTGCAGCTCGAGCCGGCCGCCGGCGTAGGCGAGCGACCCGAAGAGACTCGGGACGCGCACCCCCGCGATGCTGACGGCGCGGCCATCGAAGCCGGCGCGCAGACGGAGATGGCGCCGGCTGCCCGCGACGGTGAAGGTGCTCTCGAAGCTCCCGGTTACCGGGACGCTGCGGTGCGCGAGCCGCAACACGATGCCCGCGATATCGTTCGAACTCGCCGAACCTTGCAGCGCGATCGGTGCATCGGCGGCGACGCCGAAGCTCCCGCTCGCGCGCGCGTCGAGCCCCGGCGCGGCGAGCTCGACGCCCTGAAGCTCGACATTACTGCCGTCGCTGCGCCCGGCGAGGGTGAGTTTTTCGATCGGGAAGCCGAAGAGCGTGCCGGCGCGCAGCGCCGCGTTGCCTTGGGCGCGAACGTGCGGGTAGGAGCCCTGAAGCCTCAGCGTCGCATCGACCTGCCCGGTCGCGGGGATCCGCGGCAGATCGAGCACCGCGATCCAGGTGGCGAGATCGAGCCCGCTCAGCGTCGCGCGCAGATCGTACCGTGCATGCAGCAGTCCCGAGCGCCAGTTCGGTGCCGGGTGCGCAGCGACGCTCCCGGTCGCGGCGAGCGCACCGAAGGGCCCGGCATCGCTGACCACCCCGGAAACGACGTTGCGAGCGCTACTCCAGTGCCCGGTCGCCGCCCCGAGCGTGAGGTTGCGCACGCGCAGGCCGACGACCGAGAAGCGCCCTTGCGAGCCGAGCGCACGTGCATCGCTGCGAAGATCGAAGGCAACGCTCCCGCGCCCGGCGAGGGTATCGCCGGTATCGAAAAGATCGTCGAAATCTTCGAGATCGGCGTTCCGGGCGCTCAGCGCGAGCCGCGCGCCCGCAGTGCCGTAGGCAGCGTCGGCGCGCGCCGCCGTCGAGCCGACGAGCAAGCGCCCGCCCGCGAGCGCAATGCGCTGCGGGGAGAACGCGATACTGCCGCTCGCGCGGCGGATACCCTGTCCGTTGAAATGGAGCCCGAGCCCGGTGAGATCGGCATCGGCCAGCGGCGATTTCAGCGACCCCCCGAGCGTGAACGGCCCGGAGACCACCCCTCCGACCGGCGGGTGGAGAATCGCAAAGGCGTCGAGCAATGGGGCGATCGGCGCCGCCGCGATGCTGCCGTGCGCCGCGATGCGCGGATTGCCGCCGCCGATCCCCCGCAGCGAGCCGGCGATCGAGCCGACCGCGCCGGAGAGCTCACCGGTCGCCCCAGCGAGCGCGAGGTTGCCGTTTCCGTAGCGCAGATCGCCGACCGCCCCGATGGTGAAGCGCCCGCTCCGCGCCCCCGAGAGCACCACGCCACCGCTATAACTCAGCGCCTTCCCGTCGAAACCGAGCTCGCCGCGCGCCCCGATCCGTCCGGAATCGAGCGGCAACCCAAAACGCCGGAATGGCCCAGCGGCGATCTGCGAGGCGACGATCGAGAGCGCATCGCTTCCGGGGCCGAGCGCGAGCGTCCCCGAGCCGAAGGCGCGCCCACCGGCGAACTCGGCGGCGAGGCCGTGCACCGTGAGTTCGCTGCCGTTGTAGGCGACCGAGCCCGCCAGCCGCGTCACCGGAACGCCGTCGACCGCAAGCCCCTCCCCGCGCATTCCGGAGCTGCCGACCTCGAGTGAATCCGGCGCGAGCGCGAGCGAGATCGGCCCGCTCAGCGCACCCTGCAAGGCGAGCCCCGGCGGAAAAGGAAGCCGTCCCGGACGAATCCGCGCCAAGCCGACGACGACGACGCGCTGCGTTTCGAGCGCGCCGCGACCGGAGAAGCTGCCCCAGGAGCCCGATTGCGCCGAGCGCGATCTCCGGCAGCGCTCCCGCCGACGAGAAACGCAGCCCCGCGAACGGGACCCCGGCGAGCGTCAACCCCTGAAACGCGGCGCTGCCGACGAGCACGCGCCCCGGACCGCCGCCGAGCAGATCGAGCCGCGCGAGATGTCCGGAGAACGGCGGCAGCAGCGGAGCCCCAAGCGGCGCGGGCAGCGCAGGAAGCTGGAGATCGAGCGAGCGGGCGCGCACCCAGAAGACGCCCGCGCCATGCGGCGGGCGAGCGTAAGCGCCGAGAAGCGAGGCTCCGCCGCGCTGGAACCAGACCGGAGCGATCGAGCCGGCGCCGCTGCTCTGCAGCGCGATCAACGCCCCCGCGCGCCGCGCGTCGTTGCGCGCGAGCACGCTGCCCCACGCTCCAAAAGCAGCC
Organism: bacterium; assembly: GCA_021784715.1. The sequence goes on along the minus strand of JAJYHP010000027.1, from coordinate 6,485 downwards.
CCTCGCCCGAGAACGGCGAGTTCGAGGCGGAGCGGCTCGCGCCCGAGGAGCTCGCCGACGACGGGAAGATCGGCGGCGTTGCCGTCGCCGTGGACGAGGAGATCGCTGCGCACCGGCTCGCCGGTACGAATGATGCCGTTCAGCGAGAGCTGCAGGTTCCCGTACTCGGCATGCGCCCGAGCGATCGCGAGCCGCCCGTCGGAGTAGATCGCGTGCGCCCCGAGCCGCCCGGCCGCATAGCTGCCGTAGCGCATCTTTGCCGCGCGAACCCGGAGACGAAGTACCGGGGCATCGACGCGCCCTTCGGCGAGCGCGCCGAAATCGAGCTCTCCGTGGAGCGGTTGACCGCGCAGCCAGCTCAGTGCCTTCGCAAGCGCCTCGGTACGCCCGCTCCCCGAGAACGCGATATGCAGTTGCGGCGCCCCCCAATCGAAGATGCTGCCGGTCGCGGCGATGGGAATCCCCGCGAGATCGCCAGTGATATGCCCGAGATAGAGCCCACCCTCGCGCAGCGCGACCGGGCCCGCGAGCCCTTCGACCGGCAGGCTGAGGCCGGGCAGTTGGATCGATCCGCCGAGGAGCCGGGCCTGCAAGTCGAGATGGTAGCGGCCGCCAGCGCCGATCGCATAGAGCGTCGCCCGGAGATTTTCGGCTGAACCGGTACGCAACCGCACGCTCGAACCGGGGCCGAGCAAGACGCGCAGCGCGGTAGCGAGCGGTACGGAGCGCGCGGCGAGCCGGTAGCGCGCGAGGTGGAGCCCTGCGTCGGCGCCGCCGACGAGCGAGAGGCGCGAGCCTCCGGGGCCGAGCATGCGGCCACTCGCGCGAAGCGTGCTGCGCCCGGCGGAATCGAAGCTCCCGGTGGCGTCGATCGAACCGACGCGGACTGCATCGCCGAGCGTATCGGCGAAGCGCAGCGATGCATCGCGCACGCGCACCTGCAGCGCGATCGGGACGCGGTTCGGCGGCTGCGGGTAGCTTGGGCTCGCGAACGCCAGGTGCGGTAGCGCGAATCGGCCGTCGGGGAGCCGAACGACGGCGATCCGCGCGCCGTCGATCTCGAGGCTGCGAATGCCGAACCGATGGCGGCTGCCCGGCAAGAGATCGCGGAAGCGAAAGCCGACCCGCAGGTCGGCGATCCGTGCGACGAGCGTGCCCGCTTGCGTGAAGCGGAGATCGTGGAGATCGAAGCTCGTGCCGGCGCGCTCGATCGAGGCGATGCGCAGGTTCCCGCCCAGCGCGAGCGAGCCGAGCGCCTCGATTCCCAAGCGCGCCAGCACCGCGCCGCGCGCGACGGCGAGAGCGATGAGGAGGAGGATGGCCGCCGCGGACACGGCGAGTCGCGTGCGCATTCTTCCCTCCACTATGCGCCCCGAGAGAGCGCAGCCCCCGCCGCCGGAGCGGTTCTTAGAGGTCGAGCGCCTTTACGTTTTTCGCGTACTCGAAAATGTATTGCTTGCGCGACTCGACTTTATCGCCCATCAGATCGACGAAGATCTGCTCGGCTTCGACGGCATCTTCGACCGCGATGCGGACGAGCCGACGGTGTTCGGGCTCCATCGTGGTCTCGGCGAGCTGCTCGGCATCCATTTCGCCCAAGCCTTTATATTGCTGCACGGTGAAATCTTTGGGATCGGCACCGCCGAAGATGTCGCGAAGTTCGGCTTCGTTAAACGCCCACCATTGTTTTTTGCCCTTGCGAACGCCGTAGAGCGGCGGCTGCGCGATATACACGTAACCCTGCTCGATGAGCGGCTTCATCTGGCGGTAGAAGAACGTCAGCAGCAGCGTGCGAATGTGCGAACCGTCGACGTCGGCATCGGTCATGATGATGACTTTGTGATAGCGGAGTTTACCGACATCGAATTCGTCGCCGAAACCGGTGCCAAGCGCGGTAATCATCGTCCGAATCTCTTCGTTCGAAAGCACTTTATCCAAGCGCGCTTTTTCGACGTTGATGATCTTTCCGCGAAGCGGAAGAATCGCTTGTTTGTCGGGGTCGCGCCCGCCCTTCGCCGTGCCGCCGGCGGAATCGCCTTCGACTAAGAAGATCTCGCTTTCGCGCGGGTCTTGATTTTTGCAGTCGACGAGTTTTCCGGGGAGCCCTGAACCTTCAAGCGCGTTCTTGCGCCGCGAGAGGTCGCGCGCTTTTTTCGCCGCTTCGCGAGCGCGCGAGGCCTGCATGCATTTATCGATGATCGCGCGCGACGCTTTCGGGTTCTCTTCGAAGAAGAACTCGAGCCGTTCGTTGAGGAGACCGTAGACGATGCTGCGCACCTTGGCGTTACCGAGTTTGGTTTTCGTCTGTCCTTCGAACTGCGGCTCTGCGAGCTTCACCGAGACGACTGCGGTGAGCCCTTCCATGCAATCGTCGGTGGAAAGGTTGCCGTCGGAATCCTTGAGGATGCTACGCTTGCGCGCCGAGGCGTTGACCGCGTTGGTAATCGCGGTGCGGAAGCCGAGCAGATGCATGCCGCCTTCGATGGTGTTGATGTTGTTTGCGTAGGAGAAAATCTGCTCGCTGTAGCTGTCGGTGTATTGCAGCGCAACTTCGATATCGACGCCGTCGCGTTCGTGGTGGACCGCGATGATCTCGTGGAGCGCGTCTTTCTTTTCGTTGAGATACTTGACGAACTCGACGATGCCGCCGTCGTATTTGTAGGTTCGCTCGCGGACCTGTTCGCCGCGCTCGTCGCGCAGCGTTATCTGCAGGCCGCGATTGAGAAAGGCGAGTTCGCGTAAGCGCTTCTGCAGCACATCCCAGTGGAAATCGCCGGTCTCGAAGATCTCCATGTCCGGCTTGAACTGCTGATAGGTGCCGGTGCGATCGGTCTTGCCGACCTTCTTCATTTTCTGCGAGGTAACGCCGCGTTCGAATCGCAATTCGTAGATGTGGCCGTCGCGATAAACGCGCGTCAGCATCCACTCCGAGAGCGCGTTGACGACCGAGATGCCCACGCCGTGAAGGCCGCCCGAGACTTTGTAGCCGCCCTTACCGAACTTACCGCCGGCGTGCAGCACCGTCATCACGACTTCCGCTGCCGGCAATCCCTCTTCGGCATGAATGTCGACCGGGATTCCGCGGCCGTCGTCTTCCACCGAGCACGCACCGTCGCGATAGAGCGTTACGGCGACGTTTTTTGCAAAGCCCGCGAGCGCTTCGTCGACCGAGTTATCGACCGCTTCATAGACGAGCTGGTGCAAGCCGCGTTCGTTGGTATTGCCGATATACATGCCCGGGCGCTTGCGCACGGCTTCAAGCCCGCGCAATACCTCGATCTGTTCGCCGGTATAATCTGTTGCCATAACCTATCTTGTCGTTTCAGTTCCAAAGAGTCGAGCGTACAATTCGTCCCCGAACTCGTTTCGCAACGTCGCGGGAGCGAGTTCGTCGGGCACGCGGCCGGTCTTGAGGGCGACGAACGCAAGTGCGACCGCCCGCTCCCGATCCGCGATGGGAGTCCCGCGCCCTCGCGTGAGCCGATTGACGATATCTCCCCAACGGCGCAACAACTCGCGGCGCACGCTGGAAAAGTCCTCACGCGTCAGCCCGGTTACCGCGACGTGCGCGCGCTCGAAACTCATCCACGGCTCATCGAAGAGCAGGCGGGCGAGCGTTCGGGTGCGCTGCTCGCTGGTCGCGAGCGTGCAGAGGACGCAGGTCGTCCCGGCGTGGGGCGCGACGAGCGCTCCACATCGACTGCATGCTTTCCACCCGAGGGCGGCTTTTGCCCGCCGGTCGGCCTCGATTTCAGCGCGAAGACGGGCGAGCGCCTCTTTGGCGTCCTTGCTTGGAGCGCGGGGTTCGCGCGGCGCGGATCGCGCATTGGCCGGGCCCGCTGCCCCCGAAGCCCCCGGCTCCAGGCGTCCCTTGCGCCCCGGGATACGGCCGACGCGATAGATCAGGCGTTCGACCTCGTAGCCGTGCACGCCGAGCTGCTTGAGGATCGCTTCTTCGAGCCACGCCAGGTTGGCGATCCAGCCGTTCGAGCTGGCGACGATGGTGAGCTCCCCGCCGGCGAAGGCGCGCGGATAGGTGTGCCCGGCAAGCGCAATCCCGACGATCTCCCCCCAGTGCGTCTGCAGGATCCCGAGCGGATCGCCGATCGGGGTGCCGAGGTCGATGCCGCGCAACGCCTCGCCGAGCGCCGTAAACTTCATGCGATGCGCTCGACCTGCGCGTTCTCGATCGAGAATGCGGCTGCGTCGGGTAGGCTGCGCTCGAGATGGGTCGCGGTGACGAAGGCCTGCTCGAAGCCGCCGAGCCCTTCGAGGAAGCGGCGGGCACGATCGGGGTCGAGTTCGGAGAGCACGTCGTCGAGCAGTAAGAGCGGAGCCTCCCCGGTCGCCGCTGCCATCGCTCGATATTCGGCGATCTTCAACGCCAGCAGTGCGGTGCGGTGTTGCCCCTGCGAACCGTACTCCGCGAGCGAGCGGCCGTCGAGCGCGAGCGTGAGATCGTCGCGATGCGGCCCCACCAGCGCGATGCCGCGCGCGCGTTCGCGCGGACGCGCCGCAACAAGCGCGCGCTCGAAGCGTTCGCGCAGCGCGGCTTCATCGTCGCCGACTTCGTACCCGATCGCGCTGCTATAGCTCAGTTCGAGCTCTTCGCCGGCGCTCCAACGCAGGTGCTCGGCCCGCGCGTGCGGCCCGAGCGCCTGCACGTACTGCGCGCGAGCGAGCGTCATGCGCGCGCCGCGCTCGACCATCGTGCGATCGTAGATCGCGAAGAGCTCTTCGTCGTAGGGCGGGCCGGCGCGAAGCAACGCGTTTTTCTGCCGCAGGGTGCGCGTATACATCGCGAGTGCGGTGTAGTAGTTCGGTTGCTCTTGCGCCAAAGCGAGATTGAGAAACGCGCGTCGCAACCCCGGCGCACCGACGACCAATGCCAGATCGGCGGGAGCAAAACTCACCACCCGAAGTTTGCCGAGAAAATGCGCGTAGCGCACCGCCCGGCCGTTAATCGTCAGCGTTTTTCGTGTCGTTCGCTCGCCTCGCGCGATCGTGCAGCCGAGCGTGACGTTTCCCGAACGTACGACCGCCTCGGCGCTCACGGCGGCGAGCCCGTACCCCTCGCGGACGATCTCGACCTCGCGTGAGGTGCGGAACGATTTCCCGGTTCCCAGCAAGCCGATCGCTTCGAGCAGATTGCTTTTCCCTTGCGCGTTTCGCCCGAGGAAAACGTTGAGACCCGCCTGCGGTTCGATCGTCGCCTCGCCGTAATTGCGGCAATTCGCCAACGTAATGCGCGTGATGCGCATCGCGCTATTGGCGCAACGGCATCAGCACGTAGAGCTGCGACGCACCTTCGGTTGCTTCGGCCGGCGTTAAAGCCGCCGGCGAGAGCGGGCCGACGAATTCGATCCGGCATTGCGCGCTCTTCACGTGATTGAGGACTTCGATCATGTAGCGCGCGTTAAACGCGATCGTGAGATCGTCGCCTTCCTGCTCGATTTCGATCTCTTCGTAGGCGTTTCCGGAGCGTTCGGAGTTCGCGGTGACGATCAACGTGTGATTAGAGAGATTCATCTTCACCATCGAAGCGCGGTCGCCGGCAACGAGCTCGGCGCGGCGTAACGCGCCGACGAGTGCGGGAACGCTCGCGGTGATCTTCCGGTCGAACTTCGCGGGAATCACTTGCTGGTAATTCGGATATTGTCCGTCGACTAACCGCACGGTTACCGCGGCGTTTTCGGCGGAGAACTGCAGCTGGTTGTTCTGCGCGCCCAAGACGTTGACGCTGACGCGTTCGGCACCGGAGAGGTTGCGCGCCGTCTCCGCAAGCGCCCGCGACGGGACGATAAAGCGCTCGTGTCCGCCGGGCGATTCGTCGAGCGTGGTTTCGTAGCGCGCGAGCCGATAGCCGTCGGTTGCGACCATCGTTAATTTGTCGCCTTCGATCTCGAGCAGCGTTCCCATCATCACCGCGCCGCGCGCCTCTTCGGTCGCTGCGGCAAAGATGACCGCATCGATGCCTTCGCGCAGACGTTTTCCGGAGAGGGAAAATTGCGCGCCCTTCACGGCAGCGGGAAGCGGCGGATACTCTTCGCCGGGGAGCGCGTTAAAATCGTAGTTCGTCCGCTCGCACTTCACGCTGACGCGATTGGGCGTTCCGCTGAGATCGAGCTTCGAAGTTTGCGTCAGGTTCGCGAGATAGCCGGCGAAGAGTTTCGCCGGCACCGTGATGCTTCCGGGCTCTTCGATCTCCGCTTTCACCCGTTGCTCGAGCGTCAGCTCGAGATCGGTCGCACGTACCGAGACCGAGCCGTTCTCGGCTTGGATGAGTACGTTGGAAAGAATCGGCACGGTCGTATGCGCGTTTACGACTTTGCTTGCCGCACCGACGGCGGCCGAGATCTCCTTGGTCTCACAGGATAGCTTCACAGTTACTCACGTCCTCTTGCATGTAAGCCGTCGTTCTTTATTGAGTATATAAGTCGTCGTCGTACCAGTAGAGCGGTGGGGCGTGCGAACAAGTTCGCTTT
>JAJYHP010000092.1 GCA_021784715.1 bacterium | reverse complement strand
GAAGCGTCCGATACAAATCGTCGTCGCGGTCATGCATAAGCTCCTGGTCATCGCCTATGGGGTCCTCAAGTCTCAACGCCCCTTCGAGGCCAAAATGGCTTGACGATCAACACGGAATCTCGATACGACACGGCCGCCGAAGAATGCGGCGTACCAGCGTAAGAGATCGGGAACGTTCGATGCAAGGTCGGCGGTGCCGAACCCGAGCGTCGGCGAGCCTGCGGGCACGTTCCCGCGCGCGTCAGTTCTCGACGACGAAAATGCCGGCCAAGCGACCGCCGTTGCATCGAGGTGGAGCGGCGCGAGAATCGCATGCTGCAGGAACGATTCGTAGGGGCGGCGCTCGGCGCTCTGCACCGCGAGCGCGAGTGCGAGGTAATCGCTGTTCGAATAGGCACCGCGGGTCCCCGGCGCAAAGCTGCGCGGCGCGCGCAACGCCGATGCATAGAGCGTAAGCGGCGAGACCGGCTCGCGGCGCGCGGACGAGAAGCCGGGAAGATCGGCGTAATCGGCGAGCCCGGCAGCCATCGCCAGCGCCTCGCGAATGGTTGCCGCCGCATCGTCGGGAAGCGGCGATGAAAACGCTAGCGCTCCGGAGCGTATCGCCGCGAGCGTTGCCGCTGCGGTAAAGGTTTTCGTCAACGAGCCGATTGCGAAGATCGTCCGCGGAGAGACGCGCGCGCGCCCGCCCGCTCTCATGACGCCGTAGCCGTGCAGGTAGAGCGGCACGCCTCTCCGCGCGATGCCGAGGGAGAGTCCGGGAATCGCACGGTCGCGCATCACGTAACGGACGATGCGGTCGATGCGCACCTCGCGCACCGGGCCGAGCCCCGTCGCCGCGGCGGGAACGCACGGAGCCCCGAAAAAAGCCGCGACGAGCACGGCGGCGGCGGCAAAGGTGCGGCATCTAGGTCGCGAAGAGCCTTGCATGGTTCACCGCCGCTTTGCGCTCCTCTGCGCGCTGCTCCTGGTCGGCATCGCCTCGGGGCCGACGCCGAGCCCGTCTCCCGCGCCGACACGGCCGCCGAGCCTTCTGCGGCGACTGGGGAACTTCTTTATGGCGCACGGTGTCCACCCGGCCCCGCGTCAGCGACCGACGGGCCCGGCGTTACCGAAGAGTTATCCCATTCATGGGTCGATGATCGTGCGTCCGAATGCCGTCGTGCGGGTGAGTTGCGGGCGCGGATTCGTTGCCTGTTACATTCACGCGATCGCGACCTCGCAAAATAATGCGCGCTTCGAAGGCGTGCTATGGGGACCGAAGGCCGCGCTCGTGCACCTTCACGTCACCGGATCGCCGAAGTCACCGCATTTTTGGCTCGGTGTCGATAATCGCTACGCATCGCGTGCCGACGCGCACGCCTATCTTCGTGCGCGCTTGTATCTTCCGCTCGATGCGTCGATCGACGCCACCGGCATTACCGGCGCATACGACGTGAGCGGGCTTCGCGGCAGCTGCATCTTCAACGTCGCGTCGATGGAGCTCGGCATTCGCGGGTGCTCGAAAGTCGATGCGATGACGGTTGCCGGCGGCGTCACGCTTCAACTGCTGCCCGGTATCTGGCCCGACGTTCGCGTGCGGACCGAGAGCGGGAGCATTACGTTGCTCTTGCCGCGCGGCTTTACGGGACGGGTGCATGCGCGGACACTGGAGGGGAATCTCCGCAATCCGCTCGACGCCGGTTTCGACGAGGGACGGCTCATCTTGCAATCGCTCTCGGGAAACATCGAGGTACGCGCGAATCCCTGAAACATTTTTTTCGCCGACGCGTAGAGTAAGCGGAGGTTGAAGAAATGAACGCTGCCGCAACGCCCGATCGCAGTACCCTGCTCCGCTCCGTCGCCCTGGCCGCGATGCTCGGCACCGCCGCCGTGGGCTTGGCGCGCGGCGCCGTCGATCGCACACTCCACCTAACAGCGGCCATCGCGCCTTCGCAACGGGTCGTCTTCGACTGTTCGAAAGCCCGCGTCTCCTGCGACATCGTCGCCGTCGGCTCGGCGACCGATCGCGTGGAGGTGACGGCGAACGTCTCGGGGCCCGATGCCGCGAATCTGGAGATTCTCCGCAGACCGGGAAGTGCGCATTTTGTCGTGACGCTCAAAGACCAACCGCAGGAGCAAAAGTCGATGTGGTCGATCGTGCGCGGAATCTTTCATCCCACCACCTGGTATCGTCCGAACGCGTATGCAACGGTGCGATTGAACGTTCCGAGCGGGAACCAACTCGATCTCTCCAATACGAACGAGCGCATTCACGTCCGCGGAGTGCACGCGCGTCTCGCGCTCTCCGATGTCAACGGCAGCATTTGGGCGCGCGACAGCGCGAACGTTCGTGCCTCGACGGTGAACGGCTCGCTCTATCTGATGCTTCCGTCGGCGACACCGGACGTGCGTGCGAGCAGCGTGAACGGTGCAATCCAGGTCACGCTCGACGGCGCCTTCAACGGGCACGTTTCGACCTCGACGGTGAACGGCCACGTCAGTAATCCGTTCGGTAACGGAGACGGGCCCGGGCTGCTTCATCTCTCGACGGTCAACGGCAGTATCACCCTGCAGCGCGGCTAAATCGCGGCGCGCGGCAGGTGCCCGCGAACGACGGATAGCACCGAAGCCGACGAGATGCTCAGCCTCGATACTTTGCTTGTGGAATTCGATGCCGGTCGCCCGCGCGGGCTCGCGCGGGCGATCACGCGTGCGGAATCCGGCGAGGGCGCCTCGCTGATGCGCGCGCTCTACGCACGTACCGGAAAAGCGTTGACGATCGGCCTGACCGGCCCGCCGGGTGTCGGCAAATCGACGCTTACCTCGGCATTGGTGAAGAAGGCGCGGAGCCTCGGGAAAAGCGTCGGCGTGATCTCGGTCGATCCGTCCTCGCCGTTCTCGCATGGGGCCTTACTCGGCGACCGTATCCGGCTGACCGAGCATTTCGTCGATCCCAACGTTTTTATTCGCTCGATGGCGGCGCGCGGACATCTCGGCGGTGTCTCGGGTGCGACCGGCGATGCGGTGCTGCTGATGGACGCCTTCGGGCTCGACGTCATCATCATCGAAACCGTCGGCGTGGGACAGAGCGAGATCGAGATCGCCGAACTCGCGCAGAGCACGTTGGTCGCCTTGCAACCCGGAAGCGGCGATTCGATTCAGGTGCTCAAGGCCGGCATTATGGAGATCGCCGATATTTTCGTCGTCAACAAAGCCGACCATCCGATGGCAAACCAACTCAAACGCGAGATCCGTTCGATGATGGAGATTCTGCAGTACGGTGCGTGGGTGCCCGAATTAGCGATGACGCAAGCGTTGGAGGGCACGGGAATCGACGAACTCTGGAGTGCGATCGAGCGGCACCGTGCCTATCTCTTCGAGACCGGAGAGATCGAGCGCAAGCGGCGCGCGGCATTTAACCATCAGGTGCGCCAACTCGCGCTCGGAAAGCTCCAGCATCGCCTCGATGCCGCAATCGCCGCGCACCCCGATCTTTCGATCGATCCGTACGCGGCGTCGGAGCGGATTCTCGCGGAGTTTTAGTATCCCGCGGTAGTGGAATCGCCGAACGCGATCACCGGACAGTTGACGAAAAATCCGGCCGGCTTCGGCGAGAGCGCGGCGAAAGCGCCGTACGAGGTAATGCGCCTCTTCTGCGCGGCACCGACAACTTGCACGCCCCAGAGCGGGGAGTACGCGTTGCTTGTATAGAGGTGCGCGACGTCGGGGACGAGCGAGAGAATATTGAACGGCGCGCTTAACTGCGCGGCGTTGGCGAGCGTCGCATCGGCGCGTAACGGCGTGTGCAGCGTGAGATATTTGAGCCCTTGCCCGTCGGCCGCACCGGTCGGGCCGTCGGCTATCACGCCGATCGGGATCGTTGCCGCAGCCTGTGCTTTTGCGAGTCGGGGAACGTAGGTCGCACGTTCGACCGTCGCCGCCACCGGGTTCGATGCATCCGGGCTGATGTAATAGATCGGTTCGCCGTTAAAGAAACCGCGTGCCAGCGTCAGTGTCACGGTCATCTTTTTCGTATCGATTGCGAGGACGCGATCTTCGGTGTTGCGATGGTGGAGCACGTCGAAGGGGCCGTTGCCGGTCGCGAGGATCGGGGCGTTGAGGATGCCCGGTTCGCCCTTCACGCGGACGAACGGCGAGTACGCTGCATCGGCGATGCCGCCCGGCTTCGCGACGCTCGGTGGAAAGCCGGCCGCCGACGGCACGAAAACGCGTCTCGGTGCAAAGTTCGGAGCTCCGGAAAAGACGAGTCGTCCGCCGACGCGCCGCGCGCTCTGGGTCGCCGCAGTGCCGATCGCGGCGAGGCTCGGCGAGTAGATAACGTGCAGGCGGCGTGCGGTCGCCGCATTCGAGGCATCGGTGACGATATACCAGATCGTCTTCCCGTGGGCGCTCCCGCGATAGAGCGGCAGGACGGCGGTATGGTTCTTGGTGTTCACGGAGATCGTGCTGGGAAGAATCTTCTCGCTGGCGGCCCGTGCGTGGGCTCCGAGCGAGAGGCTAAAAAGTGCGGCCGCGAGGGCGGTGATGAAGTATTTCATGGTTCTCCTAACGGGCAATGTAGTCGTCCCGGATTCCCTCCTTCCCGGAGGAGCCCCTCGCTTTAGGAAACCGGGGCCTCTATAGCGAAACGGGGGAGGTCATGGCTAAGATGATGGATCGCCCGACCGGCGGCGGGCAGCCCACGCCGGAATTTGAAGCGCAACAGGCCGCCTGGGAGGCGGCATCGGCGAAGGGGCGCCCGCGAAGCGGGCCTGGATCCGGCGCGACCGACCGCACGCTCTCGGATATCCCGCTGAAGACCTGTTACGGCCCCGCCGATACCGCCGGGCTCGATCTCGCCCGCGATCTCGCGTGGCCCGGGCAATACCCGTATACGCGCGGCATTCACCCCAACGGCTTCCGCGACCGACTCTGGACCATGCGGCAATTCGCCGGTTTCGGTACGGCGCGGCAGACGAACGAACGCTATCACTTTCTGCTCGCGCAGGGGCAGATGGGGCTCTCGGTTGCCTTCGATATGCCGACGCTGATGGGCTACGATTCCGACGCACCGCACGCCCGCGGCGAGGTCGGCAAATGCGGCGTCGCGATCGATTCGCTCGCCGATATGGAGGTGCTCTTCGACGGCATCGACATGGGCAAGATCACGACTTCGATGACGATTAACGGGCCGGCTGCAATCGCGGTCGCACAATATATCGCCGCTGCGGAGAAAAAAGGCATTCCGCGCGCGATGCTCGGCGGAACGATTCAGGCCGATATTCTGAAAGAATATATCGCGCAGAAGGAATGGATATTCCCGCCGCGCCCGCACATGCGCGTCATCGTCGATATGATTCAATTCTGTACCGAGCAGATGCCGAAATGGAATACGATCTCCATCTCCGGTTACCATATCCGCGAAGCGGGTTCGACCGCCGCGCAGGAATTGGCGTTTACGCTCGCCGATGGATTCGCGTACGTCGAAGCGTGCATGAAGGCCGGCATGGATGTCGATTCGTTCGCTCCGCGGCTTTCGTACTTCTTTAACGCGCACATCGATTTCTTCGAAGAGATCGCGAAATTCCGCGCCGCGCGGCGCATCTACGCTCGGCGCATGCGCGAGAAATACGGCGCGAAAGATCCGAAATCGTGGCAGCTGCGCTTCCACACGCAGACGGCCGGTTGTAGCGCGACGGCGCAGCAACCCGAGAACAATATCGTCCGCGTCGCCTACGAGGCGCTCTCGGCGGTTCTCGGCGGCACCCAATCGTTGCACACCAACTCGATGGACGAAGTGCTCGCCCTGCCGACGGAGAAGTCGGTGGAGATCGCATTACGCACGCAGCAGGTTCTCGCGTATGAGACCAACGTTACCAACGTCGTCGATCCGCTCGGCGGGTCGTATTTCGTCGAAGCGCTGACCGATGAGATGGAGAGACAAGCCGAGGCATACTTCGCCCAGATCGAAGAGTTCGGCGGCGTCATCGAAGCGATCGAGGCCGGGTTCTTCCAGAAAGAGATCGCCGATGCGAGCTATCGCTATCAGCGCTCGGTCGAGAATAAAGATCGCGTGATCGTCGGCGTCAACCATTTCACGCGCGACGAAGAGCGCGGCGACATGGATCTCCTGAAGATCACCGAGGAGACCGAGCGCGAACAGGCAGCGTCGGTGCGCGCGGTGCGCGAATCGCGCGACAACGCCGCGGTCGCCAGGACGCTCGAGCGCCTCAAGGCGGCCTGCGCCGACCCGAAGGACAACCTCATGCCCCACCTGATCGACTGCGTCAATGCCTATTGCACCGAGGGCGAGATCGTCGATACCATGGTCTCGGTGTACGGCCGCTATACCGAACGGTCGGTCTTCTAATGCCGCTTACGGCGCTCAACGAACTCGAGCGGCATCGTATCCGCAAGACGTTGATTCGCGTGCGCGAGTTACTCGAACAAGCTGCGGCGCTCGCGCGCAGACGGAGGAAAAAATAACGATGGATCGACCCCTACGCATCGTCGTGGCCAAGGCCGGGCTCGACGGTCACGATCGCGGCGCGAAAGTGATCGCGCGCGCGCTGCGCGACGCCGGCATGGAGGTGATTTACACGGGGCTCTTTCAGACTCCCGAGCAGATCGTTCAGACGGCGATCCAAGAAGATGCCGACGGCATCGGGCTCTCGATTCTCTCCGGCGCGCATATGACGCTGTTCCCGTTGATTCTCGATCAGCTCAAAGCCCAGAACGCCGAAGACATCGTCTTTTTCGGCGGCGGCACGATCCCGCCCGAAGATGCCGAGGCGTTGCGCGAACGCGGCGTACAAGCGGTTTTCACTCCGGGTGCGCCGCTGCAAGAGATCGTCGATTTCGTCAACGATGCTTGCGGTAAGCGCCGCGCGCTGGTCGGCTAACCTGCCGCTTTCGATTTCATTCGATTCGTTGCTGCTGAAGAGGAATACGTGAAGGTACGAACGCGTGTCGCGCCGTCGCCGACCGGCGACCCGCATGTGGGCACGGCTTACGTCGCGCTGGTCAATTACGCTTTTGCCAAGCGGCACGGCGGAGATTTTCTGCTGCGCGTCGAGGACACCGACCGCGCGCGAAGCACGCCCGAGAGCGAACGCGCGATCCTGCAGTCGCTGCGCTGGCTCGGGATCGATTGGGACGAAGGCCCCGATAAGGGCGGTCCGCACGGGCCCTATCGTCAGAGCGAGCGTGCCGCGATCTACCGCGAACACGTCGAGCGTCTCCTCGCCGAAGGGCATGCGTTTCCGTGCTTCTGCACTCCCGCGCGATTGGACGATCTCCGCGTCGCGCAGCGCGCGGCGGGGCAGCCGTCGCGCTACGACGGCCTCTGTCGCGGCCTCACACCCGATGAAGTCGCTCGCCGAAAAGCGGCGGGCGAGCCGTTCGTCGTGCGTTTGGTGGTGCCGCCGGAGGGCGTCTGCGTGGTCGACGACGCGCGGCGCGGACCCATCGAAATCGCCTGGAATGACGTCGACATGCAAGTTCTGATGAAATCGGACGGCCTCCCCACCTACCATCTCGCAAACGTCGTCGACGATCATTTGATGGAGATTACCCACGTCATTCGCGGTGAAGAATGGGTGAGCAGCGCGCCGAAGCATCTGTTACTCTATTCCTATTTCGGATGGACGCCGCCGGCCATCGTACACCTGCCGCTGCTGCGAAATCCGGATAAGAGCAAGCTCTCGAAGCGAAAAAATCCAACGAGCATTTTGTTTTACGAACGCATGGGGTATCTCCCCGAAGCAGTGCTCAATTTTCTTGCGTTGCTTGCCGCGGGCGGGGTGGAGGGCGAAGAGCTCTTCACGCTCGATGCATTCGTCGAGCATTTCTCGCTCGACCGCATTTCGTTGGGCGGGCCGGTCTTCGACGTACCGAAGCTCGATTGGCTCAACGGGCGCTATCTGCGCGAACGGCTCGACACGGAGCGTTTTACCGAGCGCGTCGGCGCGTGGGGATTCTCTCCGGAGCGGATCGCGCGCATTGCCGCGCTCGCTCAGCCGCGCATCGAGCGCCTCTCCGATATGGGCAACCTGCTCGCGTTTTTCTTTGCCGGCCGGCTTTCGTACGATGCGGCGCTGTTCGTTTCCGGAAAGATCGATGCCGCGACGGTTCGCAAGGCGTTGGCGGTGATGCAACGCGAGCTCGAGCTTTTGCGGACGTGGGAGAGCGCCGGTATCGACGCACTCTTTCGGCGCGTCGCCCAGTCGATGGAATTAAAGGTGCGCGACCTCACGCGCCCATTCTACGTCGCGGTGACGGGAAGCCCGACTTCCGTGCCGCTCTACGACGCGATGGAGATTCTCGGGCGCGATATCGTGCGCGAGCGCTTGCGGCACGCATTAGAGATGCTCGGCGCACCGTCGAAACGCGAGCAAGAGGAATGGAAGCATATCGGAGCTGCAACCGCGGAGATCTCGGCGTGAACGCACGAGCGATCCTTCTTGCAGCGGGGAAGGGTACGCGCATGAAGAGCGCGCGGCCGAAGGTTCTGCATGAGTTGTGCGGACGGCCGATGCTCTGGTTTGCGCTCGCGGCGCTTCGCGACGCGGGCATAGAAGAGATCGTCGTAGTGACGAACGAGGATCTCGACCCGCACGTGCGAGCGATGAACGTTCGCACCGTGATTCAAAGCGAGCAACTCGGCACCGGACACGCCGTCCAGGTCGCGTTGGCGGCGATGGAGCCGCGGCCGGAGGCTTGCGTACTCGTTACCAACGGCGATATGCCGCTCGTGCGCGCCGAAACGCTCGCTGCCGTTCTCGCCGCCGGTAAGGAAGGCGAGGCGTCGCTCGTGACCGCGAGGATGCCGCTGCCCTCGAATTTCGGTCGGATTGTCCGTTCGGGAAATCGTGTCGCGCGCATCGTCGAAGTGCGCGATGCAAGCGAGAGCGAGCGTGCCATTGAAGAGATGAACGCGGGCATATACGCGTTTCCGGAAGGGCGCCTTCGCGAGGCGATCTCGCGTTTGCGGAACGAAAATGCGCAGGGCGAGTACTACTTGACCGATGCGATCGCGTTCTTTGCCGATTCGGGGCGCGCCGCCGTCCCGCTCATCGCCGAGGATTTCGAAGAGGTACTCGGCGTGAACGATCGCAGCGAGCTGGCGCGCGCGCGTGCGGCGTTGAACGACCGTCTCTGTCGGCAGCACATGCTCGCGGGAGTCACGATTATCGACCCGAGGACGACCTACCTCGAGCCCGAGCTGAGCATCGGAGCGGATACCGTCATCTATCCGGGGACCACGATCTCGATGCTATCGAGCATCGGCGCCCGTTGTACGATCGGGCCGCACGCGAGAATCTCGGCGGCACGTATCGGCGACGATGTGAGCGTTCGCGAGAGTGTCGTCGTCGAAAGCGAGATCGGTAGCGGCTCGACGGTCGGTCCGTTCGCGCACGTGCGCGGGCACGCCGTTCTCGCCGGCGAGAATCGCGTCGGAAACTTCGTCGAAATTAAGAATTCGCGCTACGAGCGCGGGGCGAAATCCGCACATCTCTCCTATATCGGGGATGCGGAGATCGGAGAAGAGAGCAATATCGGGGCCGGGACGATTACCTGCAATTACGATGGGAAAGCCAAGCATCGCACGACGATCGGCAAGCGGGTTTCGATCGGCTCGAACACCTCGATCGTTGCCCCGCGCACGATCGGAGACGATGCGCTGACCGGCGCGGGGTCGGTGGTGACGAAGGATGTGCCGCCCGGCGAACGCGTTGCCGGTAATCCGGCACGATCGCTTCGGGAACGATCGAACGGCGGTTAGTCCGCGGCGAGTTCCGAGCCGAGCTGAGATACCGCGCCGCGAACCTGAGGGCGTCGATGCATTGTCGACGCGTTCGCATGGGGGCGATATTTTTGACCCATTTGAAAATGGAGTGGGTTCAGGAACGTCTGATCGATCGGAGCGGCTACCGCTGTTGGGGGTGGTTCCTTGAAAGTCGATCGTTGCGTTCGACGTTTTGGCTCTTCCGGGAGCCTGCTTTCGCTCCGGAAGGCCCACCAATCCGATTTCGAGAGACACTACGCCTGTTGCAAGCGCAAACGCTTGTTGCGTGACACGAAAAGATTCGAGAGGGCGAAGGCGACGCAGAGGCGATTCGCGTTCTTCGCGATGCAGCGGCAGCAAACTTTGGTGAAGCCCCAGAGACGCTGAACGACGCGGAACGGGTGCTCGACTTTGGCGCGAACGCGAGATTTGGCGCGGTTCTGTGCCTTCTCTGTACCAGTGAGTGGGCGATTGCTACGACAATGCGCTGTGCGAGAGTTTCAACGCGACGTTGGAATGCGAATTCGCGGAGCTTGCAATCTTTGATTTCATCGAGAGCTGGTACAATCCGCGCCGCTGACACACGGCGCTAGGAAATAGCTCGCCCATGGAGTTCGAGCGCCGGAAGGCTCGGGCCGCATGATGTCCCACCAAAAACCCTCTACCGACGCGAGCCAGCTTCACGCCGACCTGGGTCGTGGTACTGGAGCACCGTTTGAAGTCCACGAAATGATGTGGTGCGCCGCCCATTTTCCCGTTTCGGCGGCCCCGTCGGTCCACGGCGAACCCAGATAATCGCCGGCCAAAACAACGCGCCGCTCTCCGTCAATGCTCTTTCGGTATAATGCAACGGCGCGTGCACGGCCGATCGGCGAGAGAGGCTCGGCAACCGGCCACCGCTGCACATGCGTATCGACGATTGCTACGCCAAGCGTTGGGAGAATATCGTCGACTTGCTCGACGATATCGCGGACGATCTCGCCATCGGGGCGTTGCATGGAGCGCCGCGCCGCGTCGTCGCCCAGCATTACGGCGAGCACGTTGCCGCCGCCGTCGTCCGGCACACGCCCGTTTTCGAACGATAGCGCCGCAATGCTACCGCCTTCACACGGCGCCCTCAAAGCGCCATGGATGCCACGAAGATGCGGCGGCAGCTTCCAGGTTGGACGCAGCGCCAATGCAACATGAATACTGCTCGCATAACCGGTCGCAAGTACTGCTTGCTCTGCCTCGTTCGCGTGGGGCAACAGCTCGCGACTCACACTCGCCGGGCATGCAAGAACAACGCGATCTGCAACGAGCCACTCACCGTTGAAGCCAACCCGCACTCCCTCCGACGTTTCATCGATTGCATCCACCGTTACGCCGCAACGGACATCGAGTCGGGCGGCCATCCGTTTTGGCAAGGTCTGCCATCCGCCCACGACCGCCAGCGCCTCGGAGCCGTTGAACGCCATTAGCGCCGCAACCAGCGCGCGCGAGGTACCCGCAATGCGATGGAAAAAAAAACCATGGATCATGGGCTCGACTACATAGTCTCGCGCGGCAATCCCCAGCGTCGTCGCACACCACTGCGCCGCATCGGCGTCGTCAATCGCCGCAAACCCTGCGTAGTCCGATGGATTCAAGCGGCGGTTCTGCCAAAGCGGTACTGCCGATCCAAGCACGTACTGTCTGTATTCACCGAGCCCCAGTAGACCGCCGGTAAGCATCGTCCATGGCCGACGAGAGTGCACGGCGTGCAATATATGGTTGCGCTCTATCGCGCCCCGAGGGCTACACTTCACCAAACGCGCGAATATCTCGGTATCGCGCATTAACGGGAGAACGTATCGATAGCCCGTAGATGGGAATTGGGCTCCGACTTCGATGTCGCGCCCGTGAAAAGATTCGCTTCGAATTCGTCCGCCTACTGCATCGGAACGCTCCAGCACGGTAACGGAGAAGCCCGCTCGCTGCAAGTCCCAG
Source organism: bacterium (assembly GCA_021784715.1). The sequence goes on along the minus strand of JAJYHP010000092.1, from coordinate 14,401 downwards.
GCGCAACTGAGCCCCGCAATTCCCGCGCCCACCACGATCGTATCCATGTGACGCACGTCACCCATATTAGTCATGACGAGTCATTGTTGACTAATCGTCGGACAAAGTCAAGGTCGAGTAGCTACGCCATTCGGCTTCGCCCTCACAGATCCGGGCTTGCGGCTTTCCCACACCCGGTTCTTCCGAAATTCGTAACACGATACCGTCTTTCTGTCTACCAGGGACGCACGATACGCAGTGTCGGCGAGATGAAGTGCTCCGTCATTGCAACGAATATGTTCGATGACATTTTGCGACTCTTCTGGTTTCGCCGCCTGAACGGGCGTATCCGGATAGCTCGCACGTCGCGGAGGAACGTTTCGAGCGCGCGGATATTGTGACGGCGACCACAGTAGGCATAATGGCCTTGCAACATGCGTTTGGACCACCGATATCGCGTGGTCAACGGCGCGTGCATCACTCGCCATACTTCCGAGCGCAACGCCTTGAGATCGCCTATAAGACGTTCGCGTTGTGGTTCGCAGTTCATCATGAAACGCCCGTCTCTCGTACATCCGCAATAATGCGTAAAGCCGAGAAAGGCAAACGTTTCGGGACGCTTTCGATTACGCTGGTGCCGAGCCATAGCCGGGAGTCGGCCAAACTCGATCCGCCGCGTTTTCGTCTCGTGCAACACCAAGCCAAATACAGCAAGGCGCGTTGCGAGTTCTGTTCGCATCAGCCACGCATCACGTCCCTTCTCGAATCCTATCACGAAATCGTCGGCGTAACGCACAATAACTGCGCGCCGCGTTGCCGCACGACGTCGCCATTGGTGAAACCAGAGATCGAGCACGTAATGCAAGAAGACGTTCGCAAGTAACGGGCTGATGCCCGAACCTTGCGGCGTCCCCTCAACCGTTTTAGACCATGTCCCGCAACGCACTGCTGCTACTGCTACGAGGAAAACTTCTCTTAGAGAACCCACTCTGGATTCAAAAGAGGCATATTTTCGTCAATCCCCCGAGACGATTTCCCGGCCGATACTGGAAAGAGCGGCGAGCGTCCGTGCGAGGTCTTCCTCGGTCGTGCGATGGTTGACGAAACAGGCGCGGAGCGCTCGTTTCCCGCCGATGCTCGTCGAGGAGAGAACGGCGACCCCGCTCTCCTGTATGCGAATCACGAGCTCGTCGTTTAAAGCATCGAGCGCGGATTCATCGAGTCCGGCAGGACGATAGCGAAAGCAGACGACGTTTAATTGCACCGGAGCGAGCAGTTCGAAGCAAGAATCCGCATCGATCTCCGCGCCGAGCGCGCGTGCCTGCTCGACGTTGCGTTCGATTGCAGCGGCTATACGATCGGTTCCCTGTTCTTTCAGCGTGAACCAGACCTTGAGTGCGCGGAAAGAGCGGGAAAGTTCGGGGGTATAATCGGTGAACCAGGGGGTTGCACTCGCAAGCCCACGCGTCATTCGCGTTAAGTACGGACCCTCGGAGGCGAAGGTTGCCCGATGGGCTTCGCCGTCGCGAACGAGAACGCAGCCGACGTCGTACGGCGCGTGCGCCCATTTGTGAAAATCGAAGGCGATCGAATCGGCGCGTTCGATGCCGCGCAGCCTTCCGCGAAGGCTCTTGGAAAGAATCGCGAGCGCGCCAAATGCGCCGTCGACATGAAGGTGGCAGCCCTCGTCGCGTGCGATCGAAGCGAGCTCGTCGAGCGGATCGATCGCACCGACATCGACCGTGCCGGCGTTAGCGACGATCAGGAATGGGCGAGCACCCGCCGCGCGATCCTCGGCGATCGCCGCTCGAAGCGCCACGGTGTCGATTCTTTGGTGCGTGTCGGTGGGAAGAATGCGGAGTGCCTCGCTGCCGATTCCGGCGATCTCGAAGGCCCGGCGAACGCAACCGTGGGTCGCGGCCGATGCATACCCGGTGATGCGTGCGCGTTGCGGATCGATGCCGCGTTCGCGCACCTCACCGCCCAAAGCACGCGTTCGTGCGACGAGGACGCCGATAAGGTTTGCCTCGGATGCGCCGGTCGTGAGCACGCCCGATGCTTCAGGCGGGAAGGCGAAGAGATCGCGCGACCATGCGACGACCTGACGCTCGACGTACACCGCGCCGTGGTTGCGTCCACCGACGTTGGCGTTCATCGTTGCGGCGAGCATTTCTGCGATCGCTCCGCTCGGCGTCCCGGTGCCCTGCACCCAGCCGAAAAATCGCGGATGAATATTCCCACCGGTGTACGGGAGAATGTTCTCTACGAATGTTCGATACACATCGGAAAATTCGCTCGGCGCGCGCGGAAGCGGTTCGCGCAGCCGCTCCTTCGCGCTATCGGGCATCTCCTGCCACGCGGGGCGTTCGCGGACATCGCGGAGAAAATCGACGGCATCGTCGAGCGCGCGATGGGCCGCCGCGCGAAACGACTCCCAATCACGCGGGTCGAGCATGTTGCCGTTCGATTAAACGCTCGAATGCGCGAAATATTTTTGGAACGTGCTCGTATTTATAGCCGAAAAGCTCGCGATCGTCGGTGAGATGAACGATGATCGCGGGGTCGGCCTCGAAAAACAGCAGCTTCCCATCCCGGTCGATCGAGCAATCGAACCCGACGTACTCGAGAGCCAAGGATTCGGTGAGTCGTTCGAGGGCGCTCGCCGCCGTCGCCGGGAAAACCGCGCGCCAGTCTTCGAGGAAGCGCCGCTCTTCGTCGCGCATCCACCCTTTGGCTTTCATCTCCGAACTGTAGTAGTGCACCATCCAGTTCGAAGAGATGGCGAGATGATACGGAAAGATCTCGCCGTCGACGGCGACCAAACGGTACTTCCGAAAATAGCCGTCGGGGGATGCGTAATCGACCCACGGCGTGAGAAAGAAGCGCTCGCCCTCGGTTTCGTCGAGGTAAGCGTGCAACTCGGCGGAGCTGCGGACGAGGCGGGCGCCCTTGCCGGCGTGCGAATCGATCGGGCGAACAATGGTCGGCCGATCGATCGATTCACCTTGCAATGCTTGTCGCATTCGCTCGACCGTTTCGGGAGCGTTGCAGCCCGCGATATGCGAAGCGAGCCGCGCACAACGAACCCGATTGGTCTCGAGGACGCGTAGCGGATCGTTGAGAATCGGGCGGCCGAGCATCTTGGCGACGAGCTCGGCAAGCAAGAGCACCTCGACGTTCTCGCTCGATTCCCCGATCGCGTTGAAGAGCGCATCGTACTCGGGGAGTTGAAGCGCGGCGAGCTTTTCGGGCGTCGTCAGAAAGAGTTTGTGAAGCGTCGTCGTTTCGCGATCGACGAGATACTCGACCGGCGTATTGGCGAACCAATCACCCGGAGCGCAGAACGCTAAAACCCGTCGCCGTTCTTTCGGCGCAATCGCGCTGAAGAGTTGGCGCACGGCGAGCGCGCGTCTCTGATGGGCGAGCGCTTTCGCGCGGTTCCCGAGTTGAAGCTCGAGTTCGTACATAGCTAAATGGGCGACGAGATTCTCTTCGTCGAGACCGAGCGCGAGGCGATACTGCGAACGCGCTCCCTCGAGGTCGCCAACTGCATAGAGTTCGGCGCCGTAACCGAGGCGTGCGGCGAGCAGATGTGGGTCGAGGTCGACGGCGCGCGCATACGAGGCGCGGGCGCGTTCGCGATCTCCGAGCTCGGCGGCGATGAAACCCCGATTCGAAAAAATCTCGGCGACGGGTGGCGATTGCTCGCTCGCCGTGTCGAGGACTGCGAGCGCTCCGTGGAGATCCCCGATCGAACGCAGGCGCAGCGCTTCCTGGTTGGCACGGCGAAGGTCGTCGCGCAGGGATGTCTGGTTCGCCCCGCTGCCGGGAACGTCGTGCATCGGAGGCTGCATGACAAGCATCTTTTTCGGGAGTGCCCCCGCGCTCCTGGCAACCATCGGCATTCGACGGCAGTCCGCTCGGAGAGCGCGCGGAGTCGATATTGCCCCGATCGACGCCATGCCGTTGCTTCGGGCAGCGGTCGCTGCTATTCGCGAGGGCCCTGAGGCCGTCGTCCGCGCGTATGCCGAACGTGCGTCTGAGGAATGCGCGCCCGGCGAGAATACGCTGCTCTTCGTTCCGGTCGGAGATGAATTGCGTTGCCGTCAATGCTATGGGACCGATGTCGAATATGCCATCGATATGCACGTGCGCTCGAACGATGCGGAGGCGCTGGTTGCAAAGGCCTGGGCGGCGCGGCACGCGATGTTCGCATCGCCGGAGTCGCCGCCGTTACTGCCGACCGAACGAAGCGCCTGCGCGGTTCCGCTGCTCGATCGCGGCTCTCCGGTTGCGGTGCTCTACCTCGGATTCGTGCAGCATCTCCCGCACGGCGTGCTCGAGCGGCGCTGTGCGCTCGCCGCCGAGATTGCGGCTCCCTTTGCCTTGGCATGCGAACGCGAACGGGAACGTACTCGCAGCCTTTACGACGGCCTCACCGGGCTGCTGACGCCGCGAGCCTTCCGCGATCGGCTCGCAGCAGCTCTGGTTGAAAACGGCGACGGCGGGAAAGTCGCGCTGTGGTTCGTCGATACCGATCGTTTCAAAGAAGTGAACGACACCTTCGGGCATGCAATCGGCGATCGCGTGCTGCAACAGATGGCCGAGTTGCTGCGCGCGCATGCCGTCGCACGAACCGATTTCGTCGCGCGCAACGGCGGCGATGAGTTTTGCGCGGCACTCGTCGGTATCCCTAAGACGCTCGCCGTGGAGCGAGCGCAGGAGTTTTGCGATGCGGTGCGCGCGCACGACTTCGGGATTCCGTTACGCGTCACTGCGAGTATCGGCGTTGCGGCATATCCGTTCGATGCGCGAACGGCGGCGGCGCTGCTGGAACGGGCCGACCGCGCGATGTACGCCGGGAAAAATGCCGGCCGGGACCGTGTGAGCTTTGCCGTCGAGGGCCGAGAAACGGCGTTCTATCGGTAATCTCGGAGCAAAAAAGAACGCCGTCCGAGGCGGTACGCGATACCCGGCGAATGCCCCGCCCTATGTCGTTGAGCCCCCGGATCGTGCGGATCGCCGTGACGTGCTTCCTTCTCGCGCTGGTTCTCGCGCCGCACGCGGTTTTCGCTCGCGAGTACCGTCCCGATGCGCTCGACAAGCAGCTCAATGCGATCGGCGACGCTCGTCTCCTCGCGATGCCGATTCAGCACCTGCTCGATCCGCAGCGCAGTGCGGCGGCGCATCGCTTGCTACGATGGCGCCTTCCGTTCTGGATCCTTGCGACGGCAGCGGAGTTCTTCGCCCTGTTCTACCTCTGGAATTCGGGGAACGCCGCGCGCTTGCGCGATCTCCTGCGGCGAACGATTCGCGGTGATGCCGTCGCGGAGTTTGCGATGGGAGCGAGCATCGTGCTCGTGTTTCGTTTCGCCGGGCTTATCCCGAATTACGCGCAGTATCGGCTCGATCGCGATCTCGGCCGCTCGGAGGTTCTCGGTGCGCAGTGGCTGTGGATCTGGCTGCTGGGAACGATTACCGCGATGCTCGTGGGGGGAGCGTTGCTCGCCGTCGTTTTCCGCCTGCTCGCGCGAACCAAGCGTTGGTACCTCCCGACGGCGGCGATTCTCGCGATCGCAGCCTTTGTCGGCAGTATGCTCTACCCGGTCATCGTGGTCCCGGTGCTCTGGCCCCATCACGAACCTTCGATACAGTTAGCGAACGAGAATCGCGCGCTCGCCGCATCGTTCGGCATTGCGCAGATTCCCGTGCGGGTCGCACAGGCCGATTACGCGGGGCTCTCGGAACGCGTTGTCGCCGTCGGGATCTTTACGACCCGCGAAATTCTGGCATCGCTTTCGATAGAGCGGGCCTATTCGTTCCGCGAACGTGCATTTTTACTCGCGCGTGTCGATGCGATGCTCGCCGCGCGACTTCCGGTGCGCCGTACGACGATCGATCTGCTGCTCGTGCTGCTCGGCGTCTCGGTCGCCGTCGTCCTCTCCGAGCGCTTGGGCGTCCGTCGCGATGACGATCCGCTCGCTCGCGTGGCGCTGCTCGCCGCACTTCTCGTGCTCGCGTACGCGGCGATCGCTCCGGTCGATCTCGCGATGCGGCGTTCGGCGGTCTACGCCTCCGACGCGGCGGCGTTAGCGATGACGCACGACCCCGCCGCAGCGGTACGCGCCTTAGTCCGGCAGGGCGACCATCGGGTCGAAGGGCTCTGCCCGAGCGCCGCGGCGCTCCTCTTCGTCGATCCGCACCCGCCGCTCGGCGCTCGGATCGCGCGCATCGAAGGGCGCCCCGACCCCTGCCGATAGCCCGAACCGGCGCGGAGAAAATCCGGCGAAAATAGCCTCACCGAAATCCTTCGCCCGAGAGGAGGAAGGAGTGTTTTGTCGCATTGGGGCCTTAACGTATTCTTAACGCTCTGCTGCGCTCTCGAATACGTCTCATTGCTGAACATCCTGGAGGACACTACGTGTACCAACGTTTCTCACGAGCGCTCGCTGTTGCCGCGCTCGTAGCCCTCGCTGCCTGTTCGGGGAACGCTTCGACGGGGATGGCCCCGCTCTCCCCGACCGCGACGCTACCCTCGCAGCCGGTGCTGCCGAATAACGTCGTCGAATCGTGCGGCGGCCCGGTTCCCGCCGGCTACTCACGCTGCTTCGCATTGATGCGAACCGACATCGGCGCGCCGGTCGATCCCTCGATGCGCGTCGCGATGGGCCGCCCCGGCGCGACCTCGTCGACGCCTGCCGGCTACGGCCCGAGCGATCTGCGCTCGGCGTACTCTTTCCCGTCGACGACCGCCGGCAGCGGCCAAACCGTCGCCATCGTCGATGCCTACGACGATCCGAATGCCGAGAACGATGTGAACGTCTATCGTTCGCAATTCGGCATTCCCGCCTGTACGACCGCGAACGGTTGCTTCAAGAAGGTCAACCAAAACGGCGTTCAAGGGAGCTATCCGCGCGGCAATTCCAGCTGGGGTCAAGAGATCTCGCTCGATCTCGATATGGTCTCGGCGGTCTGCCCGAACTGCCACATTCTGCTCGTCGAGGCGAGCAGCGCATCGAACAGCAATCTCGATACCGCCGTCAACACGGCCGCTTCGTTGGGAGCGACCGAGATCAGCAATAGCTACGGCGGCAGCGAGACGAACGCGACGAACTCCGCATACGATCATCCGGGTATCGCGATCACGGCGAGCGCCGGCGATAGCGGTACCGGAGCAGAACAGCCGGCTTCCTATGCGACGGTAACCGCCGTCGGTGGAACGACGCTCAATAAAGCGAGCAACGCACGCGGCTGGAGCGAAACGGTGTGGAGCGGTAGCGGCAGCGGTTGCAGCGCCTATGTCGCGAAGCCCTCGTGGCAGAGCGGATCGGTCTTTGCGTGCCCGAATCGCACCAATAACGACGTCTCGGCGGATGCCGATCCGAATACCGGCGTCGCGGTGTACGATAGCTACGGCTCGAAACGCAATACCGGATGGCTCGTCTTCGGCGGCACGAGCGTTGCAAGCCCGGTCATCGCATCGGCGTATGCGCTTGCCGGCAACGCATCGTCGGTCGTCTACGGATCCTATCCCTACTCGCACACCTCCGATTTCAACGATGTGACCTCGGGCAGCAACGGCACCTGCACGTATGCCTATGTGTGCAACGCGGAAGTCGGCTACGACGGACCGACCGGCGTCGGTACGCCTAACGGCGTCGCGGGACTCTAACGACGCAAGCGCGCGGCTTCCGAGCCGCTCGCTAATAACTGCATGCGGGCACCGACTTTTCGTCGGTGCCCGTACGCTCATGCGGCGAGGACGACTCCGCCGGTAACGCGTGTCCCCAAGTGCTGCTCGGTCAAGAGTTCGATGACCGCTGCGTGCGCGATGCGGCCGTCGCAGATCTCGGCGACGCCGATCCCCCCACGTACACCGCGTGCTGCCGCGCGCATCGTCGCGCGAATGTCGGGTGCAAAACGGTCGTCGTCGGCGAGCGCAAGCGCTTCGGCGGCGGTCAACTCCGGGATCGGATCGTTGGTGAGCGGATTTGCAATCGCGCCGGAGCGATGGAAGAAGATCGCTCGCGAAGCGCGTAGCGCGACGCCGATCGCCCGCGCGACTTCATCGGCTTCGACCGATTCTTCGCAGGCGGAGATCGGCGCGTAGGCCATCGGCTCGACGACCGGAACGAAACCAGCTTCGAGCAAAGCGAGCAGGATCTCGGGTTGCACCGCGCCGACGCCGTCGGCGCCGCGCGGCAACAGCGCACCGTCGGCACCGGTGACGCCGACGGCGCGGTTACGCGAGAGATTCATGCGCATGACCAGCGAACGCGCGCTCGGCGTATCGGGAGCGACGATGACGGCGTTGATACCCTCATCGCGCAAAACGTCGATATCGGCAAAGAGCGTCGCCGTTCCGGAGTCCGCGGTCTCGCGATCGCAGCGTAGTACGAAGGTCGTCCCCGAAAATGCTCGTCCGTTCACCTGAGATTGCTCTCCCCCTACCTAGAGAATCGGCAGAGGTAGGCGGCGATTTAATCGGCGCGAAACGCGTTGACGCTCGGTAACGTGCGCTCGGTTCCCTCGGCGAGCCAGCGCTCCGCTCCGTCGGCTGCCGCGACGATCGTGCGTGCGAGCGTATCGCGTTGCGCGACCGGAAACGCACCGAGAACGTAATCGATGCTGTCGCCGCCCTCCGGGCGGCCGACCCCGACGCGCAAGCGGGCGAAGTTTTCGCCGATCGTGCCGATGATCGAACGCAAACCGTTGTGCCCGCCATGCCCGCCCGAGGCGCGCATGCGCAGGCGGCCGAGCGGGAGATCCATGTCGTCGCTGATCACGAGGATCCGCTCGGGCGGCGTGCGATACCACGACGAAATTAAGCGAAGCGGAACTCCGCTCAAATTCATAAACGAAGTCGGTTCTACGAGCAGGACGTTGCGTTCGCGCACGAGCGCTTGCCGGGCCTGATCCTTTTGGCGCCAATTCGTCACGCCGAAGCGCCGCGCCAGCTCGTCGACGATCATGAAGCCGACGTTGTGGCGCGTTGCCTCGTACTCTTTGCCGGGGTTGCCCAGCCCGACGATCAGGCTGGGCGTCTCGCTCCGATTGCTTATGCTTTCGTCTCGCTCTTTTGCCCGAGCACTTCGGGTTCAAGCTGCTCTTGCGGGGCGGTCGCGCTCTCTTCGACTTGGCGCGCGGTCTTCGATGCTTCGACCGTTATGAGCACGGTATCGGGCGTCGTGACCAATCGGAAACCCTTCGGCAGTTTGACGTCGCCGGCGCTGATATGGCGGTGAACGCCGAGATCGCTGACGTCGATATCGATATGCTCGGGGAGCTGATCGGCAGGGCCTTCGATCTCGATATGGTGCGAGAGCAGATCCATCACGCCGCCGAATTCTTTCACGCCCGGCGCAACGCCGACCGTCGCGATCGGCACGCGCGCGGTGACCGCTTCGTTGAGGCCGACGCGCTGAAAATCAACGTGGATGACGCGGCGCGTGACCGGGTGACGCTGAACGGCGCGCAACAACGCGGTGTCGATCGTTTTGCCGGCATGAACGAGCGTAAGGACGCCGCTTGCCTCATGGCGCGCGGCGAGATCTTCGAATGCGCGGCCTTCCATCGCCAAATGACGGGGTGCGTCGCCGTGTCCGTAAAGAACTGCAGGCACCATCCCTTTTGCGCGCAGCGCAGACGCCGAGGAGGTCCCCGTCGTTTCGCGGGGTTCGACGGGAAGAACGTGGACTTTGGTAGGCATGGATTCCTCTGCTTTCTCGTGGTGGAGACGATTTAAGAAACGGTGATGGGTTCTACCAGGCTCGCATCGAGTTTGATCTCATCGACGCTGAAGAGCTCGGAGACCGACCGGTTGGTGGTAATGCGGCCGATCGCGTCGGCGAACGTCTGCGCGATCGAGAGCTGAACGAATTTCTCGCCAGCCGGCTGTAAGATCGGGATGGTATCGGTGATAATGACGCGTTCGATCACCGAGTTTGCGAGCACCTCGATCGCGTTGTCGGCGAAAAGACCGTGCGTGGCAACGGTGTAGACGCTCGTCGCGCCGCGCCCCTTGATTGCCTCGGCGGCCTTCGCTAGCGTTCCGCCGGTCGAAATCATATCGTCGACGATGACCGCAATCTTGCCGTTGACATCGCCGACGATGTCGGTGACCTCGGAGACATCGGGTTGCGGCCGGCGCTTAAAGACGATAGCGAGCGAGGCGTTGAGGCGCTTGGCGAAGAGTTCGGCGCGATGGACGCCGCCGGCATCGGGCGAGACGACGACGATGCGGTCGTCGCTGAGTCCCTCGCGTTTAAGGTAATTGCAGAGCGTCGGCATTGCCATCAAGTTGTCGACCGGAATATCGAAGAAGCCTTGGATCTGCGCTGCGTGGAGATCCATCGTGACCACCCGCTTGGTTCCCGTGGTCTTCAGTAAATTCGCGACGACTTTCGCCGAGATCGGCTCGCGCGGCTTGGTCTTCTTGTCTTGCTTGGCGTAGCCGTAATACGGAACGACGGCGGTGATGCGTGCCGCCGAGGCGCGCCGGAGGGCGTCGATCATCAGCAGCAACTCGACGAGGGCGTCGTTGACGCCGTTCCCGTTCGGGGCCTTGCAGATCGACTGCACGACGAAGACCTCCGCACCGCGGACATTCTCGCGAATCTCGATGCGGGTCTCTTCGTTTTTGAACTTCGTCACCAGCGCATCGCCCAACGAGATCTTCATGCGCTTGGCGATCGCCTCGGCGAGTTGCGGATTCGAACTCCCGGAAAACAGGAGAGGCGTGGTGCTCAAGGGATGGCTCCTAGGGCGGGCGGGGTAGGAGCAGTGGTTCCGAGCGGGCCGCTCTCACTCCTCGCCGAATCACTCCCAAAGTGGCTTTGCAGGGAACCTTTCGTCTCGTTTCACCCTTCTCGCTCGCCGGAGATCAGCCGGCGGCAACCGCGGCACTCGCTGCGGGCGTGGAGCGCGGCGACCGCATTCAGACGCTGCTCGGCGTCACCGGCTCCGGAAAGACGATGGCGATGGCGCGCACCATCGAGCTCGTCGGGAAACCCACCCTCGTCCTCTGTCACAACAAAACTCTCGCCGCGCAGCTCTGCGCCGAGTTTCGCGAGTTTTTCCCCAAGAACGCCGTCGAGTATTTCGTCTCCTATTTCGACTACTACCAACCCGAGGCATACGTTGCGGCGACCGACACCTATATCGAAAAAGACTCCTCGATCAACGACGAGATCGAGCGCCTCCGTCACGCCGCGACGCAGTCGCTGCTGACGCGACGGGACACGCTGATCGTCGCTTCGGTCTCCTGCATCTTCGGCCTCGGCTCGCCATCGGATTATATGGAGATGTCGCAACGGATCGCCGTCGGCGAAGAGATCGATCGCGATTACCTTTTGCGGCGGCTGGTCGATATGCAATACCGTCGCAACGATATCGGATTGGTTCGCGGCACCTTCAGGGTGCGCGGCGACACGCTCGAACTCGTCGGCATCGAGGAAGAACTCGTCCATCGGATCGAATTTTTCGGCGACACGATCGAGGCGATCAACGTCGTCAATTTGATGACCGGTGAGTACGTCGAATCAAAAGACGAACTGCTGGTCTTTCCCGCCAAGCATTTCATCACCCCCGACGAAAAACTGCGCCGGGCGATTGCGAGCATTGAAGCGGAGCTCGTCGAGCGACTAGCGACCCTCCGCGGGGAGAATAAGCTTCTCGAAGCCCAGCGCTTGGAGCAGCGGACGCGTTACGATCTCGACATGTTGCGCGAAGTCGGCTATTGCAACGGCATTGAAAATTACTCGCGTCATCTGACCGGCCGCGAACCCGGTTCGACGCCGTGGTGCTTGCTCGATTTCTTCCCCAAGGATTGGCTGCTCTTCATCGATGAATCGCACGTCTCGCTGCCGCAGGTGCACGGCATGCTTCCCGGGGATCGCGCGCGCAAGCTCGCGTTGGTCGAACATGGTTTTCGGTTGCCGAGCGCGCTCGACAATCGCCCCTTAAGTTACGAGGAATTCGACGCGCATATCAACCAGGCGATTTACGTTTCGGCGACGCCGGGAACCTACGAGACCGGGCGAAGCGCGCAAGTGGTGGAGATGATCGTGCGCCCGACCGGGCTGGTCGATCCGGAGATCGAGGTCCGCCCGACGCGCCATCAGGTCGATGACTTGATGGAAGAGATACGCCTCCGCGTCGCGCGCGGCGAACGCGTGCTGGTAACGACGCTGACGAAAAAAATGGCCGAAGATCTCACCGACTTCTTGGTGGAGGCAGGATTGAAGGTCCGCTATCTTCACAGCGAAGTCGATACGCTCGAACGCATCTCGATTCTTCGCGATCTCCGCAATGGGGTTTTCGACGTGCTCGTGGGGATCAATCTGTTGCGCGAAGGGCTCGACCTTCCCGAAGTCTCGCTCGTCGGCATCCTGGATGCCGATAAAGAGGGATATCTGCGCAGCGCGACCTCGCTGATTCAAACGATCGGCCGCGCGGCCCGTCACGTCGAAGGCAAGGTCATCATGTACGCGGATAACGTAACCGAATCGATGGCGCGCGCGATCGGCGAGACGCGCCGCCGTCGCGAGCGTCAGACGGCGTACAACCTCGAACACGGTATCGAGCCGCGGAGCGTCCGCAAAGAGGTTCGCGATATTCTCGCGATGGTCGGGGGCGGGGATCGCGGAGAGAAAAAGCCGAGCGCGCGCGATCGCCTGCCGCGCGAAGTCGCGGCGCGGATGGCGGCCGATCTCGAAAAGAAAATGCGCGAATTTGCCGCCAATCTCGAATTCGAAAAGGCCGCCGCGGTTCGCGACGAACTCATCGAGATTCGCAAGCAGAGCGGCGCGGCGGAGTCGATTTTATTCGGCGCTCGCGCGCCGAAAGTGCTCGAGCGCGCGCTCGACGAATCGAGGTCTTCATGATCGACCTCGTGCTCTTCGACCTCGACGACACGCTGCATGACGATACGCAAGCGTGCCTTCTCGCCGGCATGGAAGCCGCCGAGGAGGTCGCGGGCGAACGCAACGTCGACGCGCGCTCTCTCGCCGATGCCTACGCTCGGGAAGCGGCGACCTTCTGGCACGGGCTTGCGGCGGAGAATCTCAAGACGTCGTTGCGCGGCTTGCGCGAGCGCATGTGGGAACGCGCGCTCGCCGATGTCGGCATCGTCGATCCGTCGCTTGCAAAGAAGGTCGCGCAACGGTATTACGAGTTGCGAAAGAAATACTTCGCGCTGTTCCCGGGGGCGCTGGAGTTACTGGAGGAACAGCGAGGGCGCGGGCGCCGCCTCGGGATCCTCACCAACGGTTTCTCCGAGACGCACATCGAGAAAATCGCGCTACTCGGCCTCAGCGAAGCCGTCGATGCGACCTTCTTCGCCGACGATGCCGGGCTCCTCAAGCCCGACCCGGCATTCTTCGCGCATGCATGTCGCCGCCTCGGTGTCGCGCCGCAGCATGCGGCGATGGTCGGCGATCGCTACGACCGCGATATCGCCGGCGCCCTCGCGTTGGGGATGACCGCGATCTGGCTCAACATTCGCGGCGAGAGCCTGCCGCCCGGCGCGCCCGCCCCGCATGCAACCGTCAGCGCCTTTTCGGGGGTTGGTCGAGCGCTGGAGACCGCCGCTGCGCGGACTCGGAACGGATAAAGCATGGGGCACGGACTCGATTCGATCGTTATTAAGGGCGCGCGGGAACACAACCTGAAGAACGTCGATCTGACGCTGCCGCGCAATCGATTGATCGTGGTAACCGGGCTCTCGGGTTCGGGCAAGTCGTCGCTGGCGTTCGACACGATCTACGCCGAAGGGCAGCGCCGTTACGTCGAGTCGCTCTCTTCCTACGCCCGTCAATTCCTCGGGCAGATGGAGAAGCCCGATGTCGATTATATCGAGGGGCTCTCGCCGGCGATCTCGATCGATCAGAAATCGACCTCGCGCAACCCGCGCTCGACCGTGGGAACGGTGACCGAGATCTACGATTATTTGCGTTTGCTCTTCGCTCGCATCGGCGTCCCTCACTGTCCGAAATGCGGCCGCGCGATAACCACGCAGAGTAGCGAGCAGATCGTCGACGCAATTCTCGAACTTCCCGAAGGGACGAGGATCGTTTTGCTGGCGCCGTTGGTACGCGGACGCAAGGGCGAATATACGAAGCTCCTTGAAGAGATCGCCAAGGAAGGCTTCGCGCGCGTTCGAGTGGACGGCGAGATGCACGAACTGCGCGAAAAGATCGCGATCGATAAAAAGCGCAAACACACGATCGAAGTCGTGGTCGACCGTTTGGTCAACAAACCCGATATTCGCAAGCGTCTGACCGACTCGGTCGAAACGACGTTGCGGCTTTCAACCGGTATCGTGACGGCATCGCTGGAAGAACCGAAGAGCAAACCGCGCGAGGTCACCTTTAGCGAGGCCTTTGCCTGCGTCGAATGCGGCCTTTCGTTTGAAGAACTTGCG
>JAJYHP010000054.1 GCA_021784715.1 bacterium | reverse complement strand
CGCAATCAACGCAGTTCAGCATTTCATCAACGTACACTAGACGAGACCTTTCCATTTCCTAGTAAGAACACGTTTCTTCGACTCGCCTGGTACGCCATGTAAAACCGGACCCGCGGACTTCGAAACCTATCGGGGAGTATCCCCGGGCGCCACCATAGCACAAAAGAGGGCTCCTCTGCAATCGCCTCAAGCGCGGGCGAGCAGCCCCACGGGGGTTGGGACCGATGCGAGGCTGCCGACTCTCCAGAGGAGCCGGGGCGCGCGAGATGCGCCGCCATGGGGCTCCCCTGTATCGTCAGCCCGCTCCTCGGAGCTACGTCTGAGCCCACGCGCCTTCATTGCCCCCTGCACATCTATCCGTGATTCTGGCCCAGTCGCGTATCAGGCCGACTGCTTTTCGTCGAAGGGAGTCCAATGGCCGGATCGATGCGATAGCGACCCGCAGTGAAGGGTAAACTAGAGCGACGCTTTGAAAGCGTTCTGACATGGAAATGGAAGTTGTATCACTGCGCAAAGAAGTGCGGCGGCTTCGGCTCCTCATCGTTGGAGCTACTGCGTTATTCAGCCTGGCATTGCTTGGCACGGCAGGTTATATGACAAACGCTGCGTCTTTCAACGAGATAACCGTTCACCGCATTAATATCGTTGACAACGACGGTGTCCTACGCATGGTGCTGGCCAACAAGGATAATTTCCCGCCGCCTCTAGAGCATGGCAAACCCACCGGAAGCCGAGACAATCATGGCCTTGCCGGTATTCTTTTCTATAACGATCGGGGAGACGAAAGCGGCGGTATCGTTTTGAAGGGCCGAAAGATCGCCGGAGTACCCGTTGCCCAATCGATGCTAAATTTTGACGACTTCGAGAGCAACGAAGCGGTGCAGTTGGTCTACAGCCGTAATGGCGCGAACCGCAGCGAGGGGCTCATGGTTACGCAGCAGGCAAATGCCCCAATTGCAGCATTCCGCCCCGCTATTCATGCGGCTCTTCGACTTCCGAAGGGTTCATCTGCACGCGCGGCAGCGCTCGCTAAACTTCGCAACGAGGGCGCATTTGGGCACCTTCGCATGTTCACAGGCCTTACGGAGGACGGTCGATCGGTTCTCTACCTGGCGGACGCTCAGGGGCGACCACGACTCGCCTTTATCGTTACGTCGAATGGCCGCGCTAAGATCGAATTTCTCGATAAGCACGGCAAAGCAGTAAAAGACATAAGCACGCACGGTTAAGTTTTTCGTTCAGAGCTGAAGCTGGCCCGGTTCCGTGGATACTCTTCGCTTGGCTGAGAAAGGTCCGCCCATGGCCAGAAAACACACCCACCCGTACCCGGCGGGCTTCCGGAAGAATGTTGTCGAGGCGGAGTTCAAGCTCGCGGGGCAGACGTTTCGGGAGTGGATCGAATAAGCCGATTTGAACACCGAACGCCGCAGCGAGGGCTTGACGACCGCCGAGCATGAAGATCTTGCGGAGCTTCGCAAGGAAAACCGACAGCTCAAGATCGAGCACGAAAGTTTGGGAAAAGCCGCAGCCAGGTTCGCTCGCGATCATATGGTCGCTTTGCATCGAGCATCGCTCGAAAACTACGGACGCCCGCGTATCCAAGCCGATCTTCGCGATGAGAAGATCTTCGTAAGCGATAAGCGTGTGGCGAGATTCACGCGCGAGCGCAACATTCAGGACGCCAGCCGTCGTACGGCTTTGAATACGACGATCCGCGACAAGGAGGCACGACCGGCGCCCGACTTGGTCAACCGAAAAGTCACCGCCTCTGCCCCCGATCGGCTCTGGTATGAAAACGCCGTTTTTACCCGAAATGCCGATTGCTCTGCACGCCGAGCACCTTGGCTGCCTCACCACTCGCGCTCTTACACCGCGCCGCCTCGGCGGGTCGCCATCTCGAACCACTCCTCGAAGATGTAGATCGGCCCAATCAGAAGGTAGATGACGTTCTCCAGAAATTTCGGTTTGCTGCCTTCGAAGCGATGGCCGACGAGTTGGAAGCCCCAACCGATAACGAAGGCCGCCAAACCAATCTGCCAACCGAGATGCGATCCGAGCGCATACAGAATCGCGAACGCGATCGCCGAGAGCAGCGTGCCGAGAAAATCGATCGTCGCATAATACGCGAGCGTCGCTACGAGCAAGACGAGCGCGAGATCGATCGGCCCGAGCCGGAGCGTTCCGGTTATCGCGATGAGGCCGAGCACGACTGTCGGAATGCCGATGAAGTGGCAGAGCCGATTGCGCGGGTCGCGATGGTACGCGCCATATTCGCTAAAGAGTTCCGCTTTCGTCATAGCTCGCTCATGCGCCGTTCGGCGGAGGCGCCCCTCCCGGCGGTGGCGGCGGAGTGCGCCGCTCGATATAGAGCCCGATCGAGGGGGCGTAATTCAGCTCTGGGGGCGGCGTGCCACCGAGCCCACGCGCCTGCAATTGCACGGCGGTCGCCGCTGCAACGTGGGCGCAGGCCATGAGTGCGCCGAAATCGCCGAGATCGTTGGGGGTCAGCGCGAACCATCGCTTCGCTCCCGACCCGTGTGCGACGATCTGCCAGCGCGTCGATGGCGTTGCCGCCGTAAAATGCGCGCGCAGATCGTCGAGGCTCTGTATCGCAACATCGCGCAGAGCGGTGGTACACTGCGGCCCGGCGATCGCGGCGAATGGTTCTTTCGGGGCCTGCGCCGCGAGCGTGAAGACGCGGAAATTTTCTTTCCCGGGCTGCGGCTGCCGACGGATAAAATAGAGTCCCACGCTCGGCGAAAATGAAATCTCCGGCCGGAAGAAGCTCGCCGGCGGAGCAACGTAGAGCCCTCGCCCGGCGGCGATCGCGGCATCGGTTCGGTGGATCGTCGCGCAGGTAAAGAGCGCGCGAACGTCATCGATCTTCGTCGGAGCGATCGACACGGCGTATCCCGTCGCCAGCGGATGGTAGGTAAAGGTCACGCCCGCCGGCGAGGAGAGAACGATCGCCGCAGTAGGCGAAGCGGCGCGCGCCTTCTCTACCCGCGCGACCTGCGCGCGCAATGCATCGAACACACCGCGCGCGACGCGCGCGCGGTCGGGCGTGCAGAACGCCGATGCCGCCAGTGCGTAGGGATCGCTCGGCGCCGCAGCCGGCAGCGCCGTAAAGCGCGCGAAGGGCCCCCGCCGGCGCGGCCCGCCGCGCGCGGGGCTCGGGAGCGAGAGAACGGCGTGGCGGCCGACCGCAAAGGAGTAGGTGACGCTATAGGAGCGCGGAGCGAGCGGCCGTGCGATCGTCGGAACCTCCGTTCCCCCGAGGGTCGTGTACGGAACCGCGTACTGCGAACTCGCAAAGATCCCGGCGTACGCATCGGTGATATTACTCGCCGCAATCGTTAGCGTACCGCGGGTGAATTTCACGTTTGCGGCCGCATCGTAGGTGGTGTAGGCGGGGAGATTGTTCGGATTATTCGCCCCGGTGTACTGTGCGTCGGCGAGCCATTCCACCGCGGAATGGGGAGCGCGATAATCGAGCGTGAGTCCTGCTCGATGTAATGGGACGTTCGGTGCTTGAGCTCCCGAGATCGCAATGGCGAACGGGTTATCGATGCGCGGATCGTTGGAGCGCAGCGTGGTGGAGGTAATATCGAAGAACGGTTCGGCGACGAGGTTCCCGATTTGCACGAACCCGGTGAGATCGGCGCCGGAATAGATGCGCGTGACGCCGCCAACCGGCGTGGCGAAATAGAGTTGCGACGCGGCGATCGGCGGCGCGCCGACGCCGCATCCCGATGCCGATGCATAGGCGCCCTCCACCAGCGCGAGATAGCTCGGCGAGAGCGTTCCGTCGGCGAGAAGAACGCTGCCGTTGACCTGGGTCGGCAGCACGACGCCGCTCTGCACCTGGCGATAGAGGGCGAGCGAGAGCGCGCTGCGCGCGAAGCGATGGGTGACGCTCGCGTCGAGCGAGGAGGAAGAACTCGCGCCGGGTTGATCCCCGGGCGCGACCCCGTATCCGACGCTCTCGCTCCCCTGGCAATCGAACTGCAGCGAGGCGGGATCGCTCAACGCACGGCTCCGGCCGAAATTCGGTGCGCTCCCCGAGAGCGCGTACGAGATCGCATAGCTATCGTTCGCCGACGCGCGCCAACTCGCACCGATGCTGCCCAGCGCGCTTCCGCCGCTAGAGCTCGCGTGCGTCAGGCCCAACGATGCATTCAACGCGAGGCGGTCGTTCGCCCGAATGCGATCGGTGAGTTGCAAGGCGCCGTAACTGCCGTGCCGCTGCGCGCTATAGAATGCGGCGTTGCTGGTAACGAGCGGCGTCGATACCTGCGAGGAGTTGGTATCGTATGCGAGGATCGAGAGCGTATGCTTGCGCATCGCCGGAAGCTCGGCGGAGATCGTAAACCCGGTCGAACGCATCTGCATGCTGCTCCCCGCCGGCGATGCGACGCCGTCGACGAAGCGATTCCGTAGGTCGAAAAGATTGCTGCCGACGGTGCCGTAGAGCGTCGCCGAGATCGCCGTCGCACCGGTTAAGAGCTGGTCGCCGAGCGAATAGAGCGAGAAGCTGCCCGAGACGTCATTCCCAGGGCCGTAGCCGCAGGGCAACGCCGCCGTGACGCGCAGACAGAGCAACCCGATACTGCGCGTCGAGTTGATAAAACTCGCTGCGAGCGTCTGATCGCCCGGGAGACGCAGGTTCGCTTTGAGCAGATCCCCGGCGACCCAGCGGCCGCCGTCGTGGACGTAATCGAGTCCGCTCGCGTCGAGGTAGCGCATGCCGTCGGCGAGGCTCGGGTTCGTGCGCGTGGTACTCATCGCCGCGATCCCGAGATTTCCCAACGAACCGCTGATCCCCAACGACTCATTGTTGCGCCCGTTACTTCCCGTCGCGAGCGTGCCCTGGCTCTGCCAGGAGAGCGTCGGTTCGAGGGTTCGAAAATCGACGCCGCCGCCGAGCCCACCGATCTGCGGCCCGTGGCGTACCGCTGCGCCGGTAAAAAGATCGCTCGCAAACATCCGCAGATCGCCCGCGCTTCCCGGCGCGTTGAGCGGAATGCCGTCGAGCGTCATCGCGGTCTGGCTTGCGTCGTGGCCGTCGAGCGAGATCGTCTGTGCGGCATCGGTGTCGTCGCTGCTCGAGGTAATGCTGACGCCCGAGAGTTTCGAGAGCGCATCGGCGAGATCGCCGGAGAGCTTACGCTGGGCGGAGTTCGCGTCGATCGAGTTCGTACTGATGCGGACGCTCGAAACCGAATGAACGACGGCGATGACGTGCAAGTCGCTGCTCGGAGCGAGCGCGACCTCGAGGTTCACGCGCTCGCCGTCGAGCACCTCGAAGGGAGCCGAAGTGACCGCGCGATATCCGCGTGCGAAGACGCGCGCGCGATAGATTCCGGACGGCGCCTCGGTAAAGGTGACCTTTCCGGCGCTCGTAGCATTTTCGCTCGCGAGAATCGGCCCGTCGAGCACCACGCGTGCGAGCGCGACGGGGTTCTTCGTCTTTGCATCGGTCACCGTAATGGCGATCGTACCGCCCGAGCTTTGCGCGACGACCCAGGCGGGAACGAGGGCAGCAGCGAGCGCGAAAGCGATGGCGGAGAGAACGGCGCGATTCATCGCACCATCATCCCCGCTCGAACTTTATATTTGCTGAGGAACGCCGAGCGACGAAACGGGAGCGGCGGCGAGTTCGATCGTCACGCCGGTGCCGCGCCCCGGTGCACTCTCGATCTCGATACGTCCACCCGCGCGTTCGACCGCGCGTTTCGCAATCGAGAGCCCGAGGCCGCTACCGGTAATCTCGCCGCGTTGATCGCCGCGGTAGAAACGCTCGAAGGCGTGGAGTCGCTCGAGTTCGCTCATCCCCGGCCCCTCGTCGCGAACGACGATGCGTACGCGGCCGT
>JAJYHP010000178.1 GCA_021784715.1 bacterium | reverse complement strand
CTGGTCGACCGGTATATCGAGGGGCTCGAAGTCGAGCTCGATGCGGTCTTCGACGGCGAAGACCTTTTGATTCCCGGCATTTTCGAACATATCGAACGCGCGGGCATTCACTCCGGTGACTCGATCTCGGTCTACCCGGCCCCATCGCTCGACGAGGCTATGGAACGGCATATCACCGAGGTAACGCTTGCGATTGCCCGCGAACTTGGCGTTCGCGGATCGATCAACATTCAGTTCGTCATTCACCAAGGGAAGCTCTATATCATCGAAGCGAATCCGCGCGCTTCGCGCACGGTGCCGATCATTCAGAAGGCGACGGGCGTCAACTTGACGGCGGCGGCGACGCGGATCGCTTTGGGAGCTCGGCTCGCCGATCTCCCGTATGGGACGGGTCTGCGCCCGCATTCGCCCTTCACGGTGGTCAAAGTTCCCGTCTTTTCGTTTGCGAAAATGCGCGGAGTTGAAACGATTCTCGGCCCGGAGATGAAATCGACCGGCGAGGTCCTCGGGATCGATGCGACCTTTGCCGGGGCGTTGCGCAAAGGCTTTCTCGGCGCCGGAATCGCGCTGCCCGAACGAGGCGGGCGCATTCTCGTTTCCATCGCCGACGAAGAGAAGGAGCGCGCGGTGCCGATAATGCGCCGCTACGTCGAGCTCGGCCATACGCTCATCGCCACCGACGGAACCCAGCGCGTGCTTGCCGCGGCGGGCATCGCATGCGAGAGGATCGGGAAGATCGCCGAGGGCAGCCCGCACGTCCTCGACGCGATCGCCTCGCGGAGCGTCGATCTCGTTATCAACGACGCGAAAGGTGCGCGGGAGGTCTCAGATGCTTACAAGATTCGGCGCGGCTCGGTCGAAGCCAGTATAGCGTGTCTGACCAGTCTCGATACCGCCCGAGCCCTGGCGGAGGCCCTCGCAAATTCGGCGGGGCCGCCGCGCAGTCTCCATCGATACCTGGAGTCGGTGGCGGCGAAAGCGTAGCCGAGAAACCGGCGGGCATCGTCGTGCTCGGCGGCAACAGTAGCACGCTTGCCTTTACCAACAGCCTCCTGCCCGAGGGTCGGACGATCGTCGCCCGGCTGGTGCCGGTGGCGGTCACGCCGATCGATACCGCGGTCGGGGATACCTGGCAGAGCGTCGGTATCGCTCCCGACGATCTCTTGCACTGGATCGATCGAACCTTTCCGGCGGAGGATGAGAGTGCATTCGTCGCGCCGTTGCACGATCTCGATCTGCTCGCGCGCATCGGCTGGAACGCTCCGCTGCCGACCAATCTTCACGAGGCGGAGCTCATCAATGTCGAGGATCTACCACCCGACATCGTCGAGGCGATCGAGAGCGGCCCCGTGCCGATCGTTCCGTGCGCACTCTGCCGACGGCTCTGCGTACGCGGCGACTTCCGCTGGGGCGACCGCGAACTCTGCGCTTGGGATTATCACCATCAAGTCTTCGGACGACGCGGCCCGTGGCGAAACGGAGCGTACGACGAGCGCCACTACGAGACGCTTCCGCGCTGCGGATTCGTCGCGCCGACGCTCCTCGAAGAGTTAGGCGTAGAGATACTCGCTTCGTTCTACGATTGCGAGGAAGAGCTCGTCCGGTCGTTAATCGGCCAGATTCTCGACGCAGGTCGCGAACGTTCGCATATCGCCGTGCGCGTCGACTCCGGCTTCGTCGTCTTGCGCGAGCGCGAGTGAACCAACGCTCGCTCGCGCGCATCTCCGCGCTCTTTACGGTGCTCTTCCTCGTGCTCGCCGCACGCTTTGCCTGGTTGCAGCTCGTCCAAGCGCCGCAAATCTCGGCTAATCGCTCCAACCCGCGACGTTCGTTTATCGCACTCGGTCGCGGGCGCATCCTTGCCGCGGACGGAAGTATTTTGGCCGCAACCGAAGGGACGAGGCGCGTCTACCCAATGGGGCGAGCACTCGCCCAAGTGGTCGGCTATGCGTCGCGGCGCTACGGTACCTCCGGGCTGGAGCGTGCGTACGACGAACTCCTCGCGCCGCCGGCACTCTCGGCGAATCCGCTTCAACAGCTGCAGAATTTTATCGCTTCGTTCCAACATTTCGCGCCGCAATCGGGCGATGATTTGATCACTACGATCGAGCCGAAGATCGAGCGGCGTCTCGCGGATCTGCTCGCGCAACACGCTCGCGCCGCCGGCATCGTCCTCGACCCGCGCAGCGGCGCCGTCCTCGCTATCGCCAGCACCCCCAGCTTCGATCCGAACACGATGGGGTCGACATTCGCCGGAGCGCTGCATGCAAAAGATAGCCCGCTGCTCGACCGCGCTCTGGAGGGGCTCTATCCGCCGGGATCGACATTTAAAATGCTCACCGCTTCGGCGGCGATCGATAGCGGCCGCGTCGGCATGCACGATGTTTTTCAAGATCCCGGATATTTGATGATCGGCAAGGCGCGTTTGCACGACAACGATTACGAGGCAACCGGAGCGGGCACGATCGTCAAAGCATTCGCGCTCTCGAGCAACGTCGATTTCGCGCAGATCGTCCTTCGAACCGGCGCATCGACGTTTTACCGCTATTTACGGCGCTTCGGCATCGGAGCGTCGCTGGATTTTCAGCTGCCGACCGCGCACGCGTTCGTGCCGCCGGAATCGCATATTTGGGCCGGCGAACTCGCGCAGATGGGCTTCGGACAGGGTGCGCTGTTGGTGACGCCGATGCAAATGGCGATGATCGCGGCGACGATCGCCAACGGCGGTGTCGAGGAGCGGCCGTTCATCGTGCGTGCAATCGCGCGTCGCGGAAAGATCCTCACGCGTACCCCGGTCGGCCCGCTCGGTAGCCCGGTATCGGCGCAGACGGCGGCGAAGGTTACGAAGATGATGGAAGCCGTCGTCGCCTGGGGAACCGGGACGAGCGCACAGATACCGGGAGTGACCGTAGCCGGAAAGACGGGGACGGCCACCAACCCGCATGGTGCCGCGGACTCTTGGTTCGTCTGTTTTGCTCCGGCGCAATCGCCGCGTATCGTCGTCGCGATCGTCGTTGAAAACGCCGGTTACGGCGCTACCGTGGCCGCGCCGATCGCCCGCGAGGTACTCGCGCGCTCGTTGACGGTGATAACGAAATGATCGAGCAGTCGACGATCGCCGGCCGATATCGGCTTGAGGAACGTATCGGTGAGGGTGGGATGGCGGTCGTCTATTCGGGCACCGACACGCTCTTACGCCGCCGCGTTGCGATCAAGGTACTCCGGGAGCAATACGCCGCCGACCAAGAGTTCGTGCGTCGTTTCTATCAAGAGGCGGAATCGGTCGGCCGCCTTTCACATCCCAACGTCGTGAACACCTACGATGTCGGGCACGAAGACGATATCTATTACATCGTCATGGAGTTCGTCGACGGTTGCTCGCTCGCGGAGATTATCAGTAGCGAAGGGCGACTCCCCGAACCGGTGGCGATCGACTACGCCGCGCAGGTCTGTCAGGGGCTCGCCTACGCGCATCGTCAGGGTCTTTTGCATCGCGATATCAAACCGGCGAACATTCTCGTCGGGAAGGACGATGTCGTGAAACTCTCCGATTTCGGCATCGCACGGGCGTTCTCGGAGCAAACGATGGCGACGACGCGGCCGGGCTTAGTCATGGGGAGCGTCTACTATCTTTCTCCGGAGCAGGCGCAAAGCCGAGAACTGACGCCGGCATCGGATCTCTACAGCGTCGGCATCGTTCTCTATCAGATGTTGCTCGGGGAGCTCCCCTATACTGCCGATTCTCCGGTCGCCGTCGCGATCAAGCATATCGGCGATCCCGTTCCCGTCATCCCGCCCGAAAGCGGCGTAAGCCCGGCGCTCGCCGCGATCGTAAATAAATTGCTGCAGAAAGAACCCGGGCATCGTTTCGCCGCCGCAAGCGATCTTGCCAGGGCGTTGCGAGAGGCTCGCGAGCGCCCCAACGTGGCGGCCTTTGCTACCGCCGACGATGCGCCCGCGACGTTGCGCAGCCCGCTGCCGCCGCGTCGCTCGCCGTTGCCGGATCGCCGGAACATCGACGTGCCGCGCAGAACCGTCGCGAACCGCAGCGGCGCGGCAATGATCCCGCTCCTCATCGTGTTAGCAATCGTTGCGGCGATTGCCGGCTATGCGATCTTCGGCGAGTTCGGGCGAGGCGTCAGTGGCCGCGTCGCACTCGCCGATTTCCGGAATATGAGCGTCGCGCAGGCGCAAGCGGCGATCGTCGCCGATGGACTGCAGGTGCGTTTGCCGCGTCGCACTCGCCGATTTCCGGAATATGAGCGTCGCGCAGGCGCAAGCGGCGATCGTCGCCGATGGACTGCAGGTGCGTTTTCTCCAAAGCCCGAGCAACCGCGTACCCGCCGACCGCGTGATTCGCCAAAACCCGCCGCCGGGTTCGCTGGTGCAGAAGAACTCGTTGGTCGAACTCATCGTGAGCAACGGTTTACCGCTTGTCGGACTTCCCGACGTGCGCGGCTTTCTTGCCGGCGACGCGGAGCGTAGCCTAACGGAGCAGGGCTTCCACGTGCGCATCGACCGGCGATACGATGCGGCGGCGAAGGAGAGCGTCATCGCGCAGCAACCCGCTCCCGGCGCGAAAGCGCGCGCGCATTCGTTGGTCGTGCTCGTCGTCTCGAATGGACCGAAACCGATCGACGTACCCAATCTCGTGGGCCTCGATCTTTCAGCGGCACAACAGGTCGTTGCCCGTTTGGGGCTCTCGCTCGACGTCATCCAGCAAAGCCCCATTCCCGGCGTCGCGGCGGGAACGATCGCCTCGCAAGATCTCGTTCCGGGGCAGTCGATCGCGCAGCGCGCGACGCTGCACGTCGTCGTCAGCACGGGGGCAAGCAACGCCGGGCCGCCGGTCGTCCTGCCCAATCTCGTCGGCATCGGCGCAGATGCCGCACGGACGCAGCTGGCGAGCCTCGGTCTGTTGGTGACGCTCTCTTATAGCGTCGATCCTACAGCGAGCGGCACCGTCTTGGCCGAGCAACCGACTGCATCGAGTTCGGTCTCACCGGGTTCGAGCGTTGCATTGACCGTCGCAGTTCCGGGTGAGGTTCCCGACACCGAGGGGATGACCGTCGAACAGGCGCGCAAAACGCTCGAAGATGCCGGTTACCACATCGGATCGATTCGTTATACGACCACCGAGGGTGCCGACGGCAATGTCGTGCATACCGAGCCGCTCGTCGGAACGACGCTCGCACCGGGCTCGAATGTGACGCTCGTGGTCAACGGGAAATCGTGAGAATCCTCGGTATCGACCCCGCGCTCCGCGTCACCGGATACGGCGCGATCGACGTCCATGGCGAGCGCGTGACGCTGATCGAAGCGGGAACGATTGCGCCGCGCGTGCAGGATGCGCTGGAGATTCGACTCGCACGTTTGCACGAAGGAATCTCGGGGGCGATTCGGCAGACCGCGCCGACGCATATCGTGATCGAGGAACTCTATACGACCTATCGCAATCCCTCGACGGCGATTTTGATGGGGCATGCGCGCGGGGTGCTCTGTTTGGCGGGCGCGCAAGCCGGAATTCCGGTCGCAACGTTGGGGCACTCCTACGTGAAGCGTGCCTTGGTCGGCTCCGGCAGCGCACGCAAAGAGCAGGTCAATGCGATGGTCGTGCAGCTCTTACATCTGCGCCGTGCTCCCGAACCCAACGATGTCTCCGATGCGCTTGCCCTGGCGCTCGCGTTCGCGCGTCGCTCGAATCGTCGCGGGCTTCCGCATTTCGAGCGCGAGGAGTCGCGCTGAGGTGGGCGCATTTTTGATGAGGCAGGCGAATGTTTTCACGGATTGAAGGGCGGTTGATCGAGCGCGACGGCGAGCGCATCGTGCTCGATGTCGGCGGTCTCGGCTACGATATTCTCGTGCCGCCGTGCGTCGCCGAGAAACTGCCGATCGAAACGGGGACGCCGGTCCGTCTCGAGATCTATTCGGTGCTCTCGTTGGAACAAAAAAGCGGGCGCTTTTCGTACTACGGGTTCTCCAACTCCGTCGAACGTGCGTTTTTCGAGGCGCTCCTCGGCGTTTCGTCGATCGGTCCGCGCTCGGCGATCCGCGCCTTCTCGGTTCCGATGAATCGTATCGCGGCTGCGATCGAACGAGGAGATCATAATTTTCTCAAAACGCTTCCTGGAATCGGGCAACAGAAAGCGCGCGACATCGTTGCAAAGTTGCAGGGGAAGGTCGCACGGTTTTTATTGATTCAAGAAGCACCCGAGCCGGTTGCGAAACAGATGCCGGATTTTGCCGACGAAGCGCTCGCCGTACTGCTTCAACTCGAGTACCGCCGCTCCGAGGCCGAAAAGATGCTGCGCGACGTTCTCGCCGCACGCCCCGAGATCGCCGACGCCGAACGCCTCCTCGCCGCGATCTACGAGCGGCGTAACGAGCCGAAAGCGGAAACGCGATGAGCGACGACGCACGCAAGCGGCTCTTCGGCCCCGAAGACGTCGAGCCGCTCGATGAATCGGCACGTTTGCTCGATCCCGAAGGTGCGCTCGAAGACGAGGTACTCGGTGCCGGCTTGCGGCCGCGTCGCTTCGACGAGTATGTCGGGCAAGAGCGTGTGGTCGAGAATCTCCGCATTGCCATCGATGCCGCGCAACGTCGCGACGAACCGCTCGAACACGTGCTCTTTTACGGACCGCCCGGCCTTGGAAAGACGACGCTTGCGGCGCTGATCGCGCGCGAGATGGGTGCAAGCATCCGGCCGACGAGCGGCCCGACACTCGATAAACCGAAGGATTTAGTCGGCGTGCTCACGTCGCTCGAGCATGGGGACGTGCTTTTTATCGACGAAATGCATCGGCTCGGACGCGTCGTCGAGGAGTTTCTCTATCCGGCGATGGAGGATTTCCAGATCGATTTTATCGTCGACCGCGGCGCCTATGCCCGGACGTTGAAGTTGCCGCTCAAGCGATTCACGCTCGTCGGCGCGACGACGCGTGCCGGCATGCTCTCGGCTCCCCTTCGCGATCGTTTCGGAATCGTCCATCACCTCGATTATTACGAGGTCGCCGATCTCGAACGCATTGTCGCTCGATCCGCCGCGATTCTCGAAATTCCGATCGATTCGGAGGGTTGTGCGGCGATCGCCGCTCGCAGCCGAGGAACGCCGCGCATCGCCAATCGCCTGCTGCGACGCGTTCGCGATTACGCTCAAGTTCGCGGCGACGGCCGTATCAACGCCGACCTCGCGCTCGAAGCTCTTGCGCGCGAAGGGGTCGACGAACGCGGCCTCGACCGCCTCGACCGCGCCTTTCTGCGCGCGCTTGTCGAACAATACCACGGTGGTCCCGCCGGAATCGCCGCGATCGCCGCGACGCTCACCGAGGATGCGGAGACGCTTGAAGATGTCGTCGAACCGTTTTTACTCAAGAGCGGATATATCGTGCGCACCGCCGCAGGACGGAAGGCGACGGAGCTCGGACGCGCGGCGATCGGTGCCTCCGGCGCCTCGGATTCCAAACAACAACGATTGCTATGAAGGTCGCGCGTCGGAGCTTTCTCGGCGGTATCGCTGCGCTTGCATTGAGCGGGCCGCTCGCCGCGCAGACGATCGGCGGGGGCGGGGATCGCTCGCAAGCGCTACGGGTGCTGTTGGGGCGAGGTTCGGTGGAACCGATCGCCGGCGGTTTTCTTTTCGGCGGCGAACGTTATCGCGGGAGCTACGAGATTCTTCCCGATGGGCGCGTCGTCAACGTGGTCGATTTCGACGACTATCTCGCAAGCGTCGTCCCTTCGGAGATGACGCCGAGTTGGCCGCCGGCGGCGTTGGAGGCACAAGCGATCTGTTCGCGCGGTTTTATCCTCGCGCGAAGCGATCCGAATCGACCCTACGACGTCGTTCCATCGGAGCTCGCGCAAGTTTATCGTGGGGTCGCAAGCGAACATCCGGCATCGAGTGCGGCCGTCCGCGCGACTTCGGGTCTCGTTTTACGGTATGGGCGCGGCTTCGCGCAGATTGAATATTCGTCGTGCTGCGGCGGCTATAGCGAATCCTCGGCCGATGCGTGGGGAGTCGCGGCGCTGCCGTATCTCATCGCGCACCCCTGTCCGTACTGCACCGCTTCGCCGTTTTACCGTTGGAAAGCAGATCTTCACGGCGCGCATCTCGCCGCGGTCGCCGAGCGGATCGCACCGCAGATCGGGATGCTGCAGAACGTTCGCTTGAGGGAGTTCGATCGAAGCGGGCGCGTGCGCTCGGCCGAACTCATCGGCTCGGCGAGCACCGCGCGCGTCGCCGCGACGCGTTTTCGTATCGACATCGGGGCGCGATTGCTGCCGAGCCTTCTCGTGCGCCGCCAACAGGAGCTCTCTTCGTCGGGGACGCAGGCCTTTGCCGGGCTCCATATCGAAGGGAGAGGCCTGGGGCATGGAGTCGGTCTCTGTCAATGGGGCGCTCGAGGCTACGCTCTCGTCGGAGGCTCCGCGCAAGAGATCTTGAGCTTCTATTTCGTCGGAACCAGCATCGGACGAATTTGAGAACGAGGGTAATGACGGATCGAAAAGACCGCGTGGCGGCAACGAAAAGCGATGAAAGCGATGCCGAGAACAAACGATACGGCCTTCGTTTGCGAAAATTCATCGATATCGTCGTCGAGGACCCTTTTTCGGCGATGCTCTTTCGCGGCGCGATCGCCGACATCTCGCCGACCGGAATGCGTGCGATGGTCGATCAATATCTGCCGGTCGGCTCGAAATACACGATCACGATGAAGCGCAGCCCGTTTCTTCGCATGCGCGGACAGGTTCGCTGGATACGTCCATCGGCGAACGAAACTTTTCAGATCGGCGTCCAGTTCATAGAAGTCGCACCGGAGGACGCAAAGAGATTATCGACGTTCATCGAGATCGAACAGCAGCGATTGACGAACGGCTAACCGACGCCTACGATTTCGCGCTGCCGCGCGCGTCGATCGCCCAGCACCCCGCCGAGCATCGCGATGAGAGCCGGCTCTTCGTGCTGTCGGAGAACGGAGAGGAGCGCCATCGCCTCTTTCGCGAGCTCGACCGCGTGCTGCGCCCCGACGATCTCCTCGTGCTCAACGAAACGGCGGTCATCCACGCGCGTCTGCTCGGGCGGCTCGCCGGCGGAGGGCGTGCGGAACTCCTGCTCTTGCATCCCGTCGGGTCGCTTCGTTACGATGGTACGGCGCGGTGTTGGTACGCTCTCGCCCGTCCCGGACGCCGTTTGCGTGAGGGCGCTCGGGTGAGTTTCGGCGAGGAAGGGGAAGCGATCGTGCGTGCCTGCCGCGAAGATGGGCGGCGCGAGGTCGAGTTCGTTTTTCGGGCGCCGTTCGAGGAGACGATCCAACGGATCGGACGAATGCCGCTCCCGCCGTACATCCATGACGATACGGAAGAAGATCGGGAACGCTATCAGAGCGTTTTTGCTCGCGTGCCGGGGAGCGTCGCAGCGCCGACCGCTTCGCTGCATTTCTCTCCCGAACTGCTCGCGCGGCTTGAAGAGCGCGGGATCGAGCGCCGTACGCTCGTGCTCGATATCGGGCTTGGCACCTTCCGTCCGATCGCAAGCGATCGCATCGACGAACACGCGATGCATGAAGAGCGCTATGATATTCCCGCCGCGACCGTCGCGGCGATCGAGGCTGCGAAACGGTCGGGGCGTCGGATCGTTGCGGTGGGAACGACCGTTTTGCGTGCGCTTGAAGGGTGCGCGCTCGAGCGCGGCGCGCTCGTAGCGGGCGAAGGATCGACCGCCTGCTTTATCAGTCCGGGCTTCGAATTCCGAATCGTCGATGCATTAATTACCAACTTTCATCTACCGCGTTCCTCGCTCTTCGTGCTCGTCAGTGCCTTTTGCGGACGAGAACGGATGCTGGCAGCGTATCGCGAGGCGGTCGAGCGCTCGTATCGCTTTTTTTCCTTCGGCGATGCAATGTTCTTGGAACGCTCGGCACCGTGAGGTACGTCGGCTTCGATGCACCCGGCGACCCGTCGGTCCTGCGGGTCCTCGAAGCTCCCGCCCCGTTACCGGAGGCCGGCGAAGTCCAGATCGCCGTCGAGGCGGCCGGGGTCAGCCGAGCCGATGCACTGGGTCGGCGTGGGCTCTATCCGCCGCCGCCTGGACATAGCCCGATTCTCGGCCTGGAGGTCGCCGGCACGATCTCACAACTCGGCGCCGGCGTCGAGGGCCTCCGCATCGGCGACCGCGTCTGCGCGCTCTGCAACGGCGGCGGATACGCCGAACGCGTCGTCGTTCCTGAGGGAAGCGTGCTGCCGTTACCGGAGACTTGGAGCGCGGTGGAAGGCGCAACGCTGCCCGAGAATGCGTTTACCGCCTACGATAACTTGGTCAATCGGGCCGGCCTCGAACCCGGCGATACGTTGCTCGTACACGGGGGAACCAGCGGCCTGGGAACGATGGCGATCGGAATCGCCCGCGCGCTCGGGGCGCGTGTCTTTATCACCGCCGGGAGCGACCGCAAGTGCGCTCGAGCGATTCAACTCGGCGCGCATCGGGCGATCGATTATAAGACGACGGATTTCGTCGCCTCCTCGCTCGCTTACACCAACGGTCGCGGCGTCGATATCATTCTCGATCTCGTCGGCGGCGATTACGTCGCCCGCGATCTCGCCGCGCTTGCAACCGAAGGGCGCATTGTCGTGCTCTCAACGATAGGGGGAAGCGAGGCGCGGCTCGATCTGTCGCTCCTGCTACGCAAGCGGGCCAAAATCATCGGCTCGTCGTTGCGAGGACGCAGTAATGCCGAGAAAGCGCAGATCGCGCTCGATCTCCAGCAAGCGATTTGGCCGCTGCTGGAGGCACGTCGGCCGATCGCGCCGGTCGTCGACTCCGTCTTTCCGTTCGCGCGAGCGCAGGAAGCGCACGAGCGGCTGGAATCCTCCGAACATATCGGAAAGATTGTTTTAGTACCCGTCTGACGAACAGAACGTCCGACACCGTCGATGCAAAGAAAGGTCATCCGCATGCACGTATACAGACCAAAGAAGTGGGAACTCGCCGGACTCACCGGAATCTCCGACGATACGCTGAGCATTCACTTCGGACTCTACGAAGGCTACGTTAAAAATACCAACCTCCTCAACGAGCAGTTGGCCGCCATTCGCTCGGCGGGCAAGAATGTCGGTGCGGATCCCGCTTTCGCCGAACTCGTCCGCCGTTTAGGTTTCGAATATAACGGGATGCGTCTCCACGAATACTACTTTGACAATCTCGCCAAGGGAACGAGCGATCTTACGGGCGGGAAGCTCTATAACGCGCTCGGCGAGAGTTTCGGAAGCTTCGAGGCTTGGAAGAAAGATTTTGCTGCAGTCGGTGGTATGCGCGGCATCGGCTGGGCGATTGCCTATTACGATCCGCACGCCAAGACGGTGAGCAACCATTGGATCGCCGAACATGAAATCGGGAACCCGGCGGGCTTTGTGCCGCTGGTCGTGATGGACGTTTGGGAGCACGCATTTATCCGCGACTATAAGCCCTCCGAACGCGGAAAATACATCGAGTCGTTCTTCGCGAATCTTAACTGGAAGGCGTGCGAAGCGCGCCTTCAATAGCCGCGAGCGCAGCGCGCGCGCGTTCGGGTATCCCGACGAGCGCGCGCGCATGCGTATAGAAAACCAACCCCGGCGCTCCTCCGCGTTGTTTGCGGACGTGTTTGCGCCGCGTAACTTCGACATCGACCTTCGCACTCGCACTCCCTTTTGAGAAGAGGGCGGCGCAATCGGCGGCAAGGTTCAACGCTTCATCATCTTCGGCGATCTCGCGATCGCACTGCAGAATGACGTGCGCTCCGGGGAGGCCCTTGGCATGGAACCATCGGTCGTCGGGGCGTGCGATGCGGAAGGTGAGGTCGGCATTTTGCTCCGGCGACCTCCCGATAAGAATGCGCACGCCGGGACGCACGGCGAGCTCGCGCGGCGGCACGCGTTTGGGGAGCTTTGATTTGCGTGTCGAGAGCGCTCGACGGAGCTCGCGCGGCGGCACGCGTTTGGGGAGCTTTGATTTGCGTGTCGAGAGCGCTCGACGCCGGGGCTCGAATGCTTCCTCGAAAGCCTGGCGGACCTCCGCAAGCAACTCCGGTTCGACGCGCGAGGCTTCCCACTGCAGGCTGCGTGCCGCCGCGATGCGCTCCTCAAGGCGAGCGAGAGCGGGAGCGAGACGCTCCGCGCGCTCGCCGAGCGTCCGATAACGCTCGAAGAGCCGCCGCGCTTCATCTTTGAGTTCCGAGCGTTCATCGGGCGTTGCCTCATGTAGGCGTGCGTAGATCGCTTCACCGCCGGCGCGGAGTGCATCGCGTTCGGCGATCTCGTCGAGGCGGGCGAGAATTTGTGCGGCATCGCGCTCGTCGGCGCCGAGCCGCTTGCCGATCTGCGCGACGAGTCGTTCGCGACGAGCTGCGACCGAAGATGCGACGCCCCGATCGGGATCCGATGCCTGCATCTCGGCGAAAAGTTCAAGCAACGAAGGCTCGCGGCTCTCGACGGCATCGGGGATGGAGAGCGGTACGAGATGCGCTTGGATCAGGCGCCCTTCGCGATTGCGATAGACGTAGAGTGGAGCGAGGCGTTCGATGGAGGATTCGATCTCGTCGACGACCCGCTCGGCCTCGGGACCGTACGTGCCGGCGAGTGCGCGCGGCACGCGCAGTCGCTCGTCGATCGGCGGGGCTTCGTAGGGGTCGCCTTCGAGAACGGTGCGCCGTGCGTTCGCCGTCGCATCGAAGGTTTGCAGCGCGGAAACGATACCGCCCTGTTCGCCGAGCAACAGGGCGTTTCCGAATCGCGGGATCAATTCGAGAATGAGGTCGTGAAAGCGGGCCACGCCGAAACGCGAACGCGTTCCCATGCGCAGACGAAGCACGCGGTCGTAGCGACGTGCGGAGATTTCGAGAACCCGCGACCCGACGAGACGATCGCGAAGAACGCGGCCGAAGCCCGGAGCCTCCTCGAGGGGAAGGGCGGAGACGAACGCGACGCTCGGCGTCGGCGCGAAGCATGCAATCGCCAGCAGGCGCGGGCCGCCGGCGCACTCGAAGCGCAGCACGATGCGGCGATCGAAACTCGTCGATGCCGCGCTGCAGCGAGTTCCGCGCAAGGCTCCGAGGAGTTCGACGGCGCAGCGACGCAAAAGCAGCCAATCCGTGTACACGCGCAGCATCGTTCCGCTTCCGGACCGCTCGACCCGCCTATGCGGCGCCGTCTTGATTGCGGGGCTGCTCCTCTCGGCATGTGGCGCCGCGGCGACCGCTCCGGCAGGCTGGAGCGCGCGCTCGCCGGAGGTGTGGACCTCCGCCAAGCACCCCGGCGAACGGGTGAGCGCGAGCCGGATGCCCTTCCGCGGTACACCCTCCGACCTGACGAGCCATATCCTCGAAAGCGTCGTCTTCGCCCGGGGCGGGGCAAAAATGGTCGGAACCAACGCGATGAAGGAGTGCCCGGGCGTCGCCGGGGAGATCGACTTTCTACAGCGGCGTCCGCCGCGCCGTATCGTGGTCTTTTTCTCGATCCGGAACGATATCGCGTATCAGATCCGTTGGAGTGCTGCGCCGGGGGATCCGCTGCCCCCCGAGGTGCTCGCTTTTGCCGAATCGCGGCTCTGCCGCGTCCTGTGATGCGTGCCTTCTTCCGAGGAAATCTCCGCGTGCTTGGCGTATGAAGCAGCAAACGTCGGTGGGAGGGCGTGCGATTATCGGCCCGGGCTTGCTCTTTGTTATCTCCGGTCCCTCAGGCGCCGGGAAAGATACCTTGGTCGATGCTCTGCGCGCTCGGATGCCGACGCTTCGCTACTCGGTCTCCGCGACAACGCGGGAGCCGCGACCCGGCGAACGCGAGGGAGAGCACTACTTCTTTATCTCGCGCGAGGAGTTCCGGAGGCGACTCGATTCCGACGGGTTTCTCGAATGGCGGGAGTATAACGGCAACGCGTACGGAACGCCGCGCTCGTATATCGAGGCAACGCTTCGCGACGGATTCGACGTCGTCATGAAACCGGAAGTCAATGGGGCGATGGCGATCGTCCGTGCGTTTCCGGAGGCGGTCTCGATCTTCGTCCTCCCCGATAAGTTTTCGAACTTGCGCCGCCGGCTGCTCGAACGCCGCACGGAGAGCAACGACGAGATCGCGCGGCGCTTGTCGATCGCGCACGAGGAGATCAGGTTTATTCGGAACTTCGATTACCTGGTCATCAATCAAGAACGGCGTTCCGAAGAGGCGGTCGACGATCTCGCGGCGATCTTCCGAGCGGAACGAATGCGGATACACCGCCTTCCCGACGACTCGCTCGCGAGCGTCACACAATCGTAAACACGCGTTTACAGAACGGACACAGGGAACTATGAACAAGCGAATATTCGGCGACCTCGACGGACTCATGGAGCACGCCGACTCGAAATTCACGCTGGTGAACATCGCGATGATGCGCGCCCGTCAACTGAATAACTGGATTCGTATGGAAGAGACTCCGCCGATGGAGCGCCGCGAGTATTTCGCAAGCGAGCCGCTGGTCGATCGCGACGCCGCGAACCGGAACAAACCCGTTTCGATCGCGCTCGACGAAATCGCCGCGGGGAAGATCGAATACACCCGGACGCGCGAAGGCATCAAATAGCAAATCATGTGCGGGATCGTCGGGTACGTCGGGCCGAAAAATGCCGTTCCCTTCCTCCTCGACGCGCTCTCGCGCTTGGAGTATCGCGGATACGATAGCGCCGGGGTCGCCGTCATCGACGATGGCGGCACCTTAGTCGGCTCGAAGGCCGAGGGGAAGCTCGCGCGGCTCTCCGAGCGCTTACGAAACGAAGCGTCCGTCGCCGGGCGCATCGGCCTCGGCCACACGCGCTGGGCGACGCACGGTCGTCCCTCCGACGCCAACGCGCACCCGCATCTCGATTGCAGCGGCCGGATCGCCGTGGTGCACAACGGGATTATCGAGAATTACGCGACGCTTCGCGCCGGGCTCATCGAACGCGGACATCATTTTGCCAGCGAGACCGACACCGAGGTGCTCGCGCATCTGATCGAGCAGCACTACGACGGCGATCTCGCCGGAGCGGTGCGCCGCACGCTACGCGATGTCGTCGGGGCGTATGCGCTCGGCGTGATGAGCAGCGAGAGCCCCGAGCATTTGGTTTTTGCGCGCAACGGTGCGAGCCCGTT
Source organism: bacterium (assembly GCA_021784715.1). Next base: position 11,108 of record JAJYHP010000178.1, on the reverse strand, counting down.
GGTGATCGGCCTCGGCGACGGCGAGATGTTCGTCGCATCCGATACGCCGGCGATTCTTCCGTATACGCGCAAGGAGATCGTACTCGAAGAGGGCGAGATGGCGGTCGTCGGTAGCGACGGGGTCGTCATTACCGATTACGACGGGAACCGCGTCGATCGAAAGGTCTCGTTGGTAACCTGGGATGCGAGCTCCGCCGAAAAGGGCGGGTTCAAACATTTCATGCTCAAGGAGATCTTCGAGCAACCCAACGTGATCAAAGAGACGTTGGCGGGGCGAATCGACGAAGCGCTCGACGTGCGACTCGAAGCCGAGCTGCAGGGGCTCGAAGATCGGCTCGCATCGATTGCAAAGATTGCGATCACCGGGTGCGGCACCGCGTTCTATGCCGGCATGGTCGGGATGTACCTGTTGCGCTCGTTAGTGCGACTCCCGGTCGAGATGGAGTTGGCGAGTGAATTCCGCTACGGCGACCCGGTCATCGACGCTTCGGCACTGACGATCGCCATGTCGCAGTCCGGCGAAACCGCCGATACCGTCGAAGCGGTGCGCGTCGCGCGCACGGCAGGAAGCGCGGTGCTCGGCATCTGCAATAAACTCGGTTCGCATTTGACGCGTGTCGTCGATGCGACGCTCTTCACGCGCAGCGGCCCCGAGATCGGCGTTGCCGCAACGAAAACGTACGTTGCGCAGGTAACGGCGATGACGCTTTTCGCGCTCCATCTCGCACGGCTCCGCAAGAGCGCCCCCATCGAGCGCCTGCGCGAAATCGCCGAAGGCACGCGCCTCTTGCCGGCTGCGGTCGATGCGGTGCTCAACGCCAGCGGCGACATTCGCAAGGTGGCGAAGAAGATTCGCAAGGCGCACAGCGCGCTCTTCATCGGCCGCTATATCAACTATCCGACGGCGCTGGAGGGCGCGCTCAAACTTAAAGAGATCGCCTATCTGCATGCCGAGGGCTATGCGGCGGGTGAGATGAAGCACGGCCCGATCGCGCTGCTCGACGCAAGCGTTCCGGTGATCGGCGTGGTGACGCATGGGCGCGTCCGCGAGAAGATGCTCTCGAATCTCATGGAGTCGCGCGCGCGCGAAGCACCGGTGATCGTCGTAGCCAATCACGGCGACGACGAGGCGGCCGCAGTTGCCGACCACGTGTTCTGGGTGCCGAAGGTCGACGAGTTGCTCGCCCCGATCGTCAACGTGATCCCGCTGCAGCTTCTGGCGTACCATATCGCCGATTTGGACGGCAAAGATGTCGATCAACCGAGGAATCTCGCAAAGACCGTCACCGTCGAATAGCGAAGGCTGAGCCCGTGCAAAGAAATGATGGACGCGCTCTCGACCAGTTACGCCCCGTGCGGATCACCCCCAACCCCCTCGACTTCGCTGAAGGCTCGGCGCTGATCGAGGTCGGTCGCACGCGGGTGCTCTGTGCCGCGACGATAGAAGAGCGCGTTCCACCCTGGCTCAAGGGGAAGGGGCTCGGCTGGATCACCGCCGAGTATGCAATGTTGCCGCGCGCGACGAGCGAGCGAACCGCTCGCGAGGCGGCGAAGGGCAGGCAAGGGGGGCGTACGCACGAGATTCAGCGGATCGTCGGCCGCTCGCTGCGAGCCGTCGTCGACACCACCAAGCTCGGCGAGCGAACGATTACGATCGACTGCGATGTCCTGCAGGCCGACGGCGGAACGCGGACCGCATCGTTGACCGGCGCATGCGTCGCATTATCGATCGCGCTCTCGAAGCGGTTCTCACGCGCCCAGCGCGACCGTTGGCCGATGTTGGGATTGGTCGGAGCGGTGAGCGTCGGCATCGTACACGGGACGCCGATTCTCGACCTCAATTACGAAGAGGACAGCAACGCGCACGTCGATATGAATGTCTTCATGACCGACGCCGGAAAATATGTCGAGTTGCAGGGCACCGCGGAGGCCGAACCGTTCGGTCGCACGGAACTCGACCGCATGTTGGAGCTGGCAGCGAAGGGGATCGGGGAGCTCTTCGAGATTCAAAAAGAGGCGATCGAGAATGGCACGAGCGGCAGCTGATCTGCGCACGCTTTACGAGCGAGCGGATCGCTTTCATTTTAGCGATCCCTCGATGCGCTCGCTCCACCAAAGCGTCGGGAAAGCGCTCGAATCGGAGATTGTTCCCGCGGATCTCGAAGAGCGCTACCGCAAGGCATTGCAGAGATATTTTGTCGGTTTCGACCGACAAACGCGCGCTCAGCTTCGCGATCTCGACCGCCGCCTCGCCGAGCTCGCACAAGCGCAACTCAACTTCACCGCCGAGCGGAATGTCGCCGTCAAACGGCTCGAAAACATCGGCGATCTGATCGCTCTCCTCGATGAGGCAATAGCGTAGCGATGCGCGTACTCGAACGCTTCGGCGCCGGGACGATCGCGTTTCTCGAGTACCTCGGGGGTATCATTACTCTTATCGGCGAGAGCATTCGCTCGCTCGTGCACGCGCAGATTCGCTATGCGGAGACCTTCACCCAGAGTTACGAGCTGGGATTGGGATCGCTGCTCATCGTCCTGCTCACCTCGCTTTTTACCGGCATGGTGATCTCGCTCGAATCGGCGCAGCAGGCGGTGCAGTTTGGGATCGGGAGTCTCGTCGGGGGCGCCGTCACCTATACCTCGGTGCGCGAATTGGGGCCGATGCTCACCGCGGTGGTCGTTGCGGGACGCGTCGGCTCGGCGATCGCCGCCGAGATCGGATCGATGGTGGTAACCGAGCAGATCGACGCGCTCCGCTCGATGGGTCTCTCGCCCGTCCGGTTTCTCGTTGTGCCGCGTCTCCTCGCGCTCGCGATCATGCTGCCGCTGCTCACGATCTTCGCCGATATCATTTCGATCGTCGGCGGTATGTGGATCGCGCAGGCCTACGCGCACATCAATCCGGCGAGCTTTATCTCCTCGGCGCGCCAGGCCGTCGGCTTCGACGATGTCGTGAAGGGGCTCGTCAAGGCACTGGTCTTCGCCTGTATCATTGCTTTCGTCGGATGCTACCAGGGGCTTTCGACGCGCGGAGGAGCGGCCGGCGTCGGGAGGGCAACGACGAGCGCCGTCGTTATCTCGATTATTCTCATCTTCGGCACGAATTTCATTATGAGCTATCTGCTCTTCGGGGCGCATTAACCGATGGATCCATCGTCGATCTACGCGCGACTGGATGACGTGACGCTCTCGTTCGGCGAGCATATCATTCTAAAAAACTGCAGCCTCGATATCGTCCGCGGGGCGGTTACCTGCATTGTCGGGCTCTCCGGTGCGGGAAAGTCGACGATCCTTCGTCTGCTCGACGGCTTGATCGAGCCATCGAGCGGGCACGTCTACGTCGACGGCCACGATCTCTGCCACACGCCCGAGCGCAAGCTCGTCGAACTCCGCCAAAAGACCAGCCTCGCGTTTCAGTTTGCGGCGTTGCTCGACAGCCTCACGATCGGCGAAAATGTCGGCTTGCCGCTGCGCGAGCATACCGCGCTTCCCGATGAAAAAATCCGGCATATCGTCGACGATGCACTCGAAAGCGTGGGACTCCGCCACGTATACGACAGCTTGCCCAACGAGCTCTCGGGCGGCATGCTCAAACGCGCCGGTTTTGCGCGGGCGATCGTCACGCGCCCCGAGCTCGTCCTCTATGACGAGCCGACCACCGGGCTCGACCCCATCGTGACCAACCTCATCACCGATACCATCCTTCGCCTCCGGCAAAAACTCGACGGGACCGCCGTCGTGATATCGCACGATCTCCACTCGATCTTTCGCATGGCCGATTACGTCGCGATGCTTTTCGAGGGGGCGATCATCGCCTACGGTCCTCGCGAGGAGATCCGTACCTCGACGAACCCGTTCGTGCAGCAGTTCCTCACCGGCAGTGAGGTCGGTCCGATACCGGTGTAGAAGGGAGCCCTAGGATGTCAAAGCAAGCACAAGTAGGAGCCTTTGCACTGGCGGCGATCGCCCTACTTTTTGCGTTCTTCTACGTGATTACCGATTTCGGTACACGGCATGCCGGCTATCGAATCGGCGTCCATTTTCGTTCGGCAGCCGGGCTCCATTCCGGCGCGCAGGTCTTTTTTAGCGGCGTCTCCGTCGGGACGGTCGAGAGCATTAAATTGCTCCCCGATACGACGGTGGATGTAATTCTTGCCATCAAACCGCATGTCGGTGGGCAGGCGGTCCGCATTCCCAGCGAATCGAAGTTTCTCATCCAGGCGCCGCTGACCGGCGACCCGAGCCTGCTCATCGTACCGCCGCGCCCCGAGCCGGGCGAGCAGCCGGAGATTATCGCTCCGGGGGTGCTGCCGGTCTCCGAGCAGCCACAAGGCACCAATACCGCCACGATCGCCGACCTCGTTGCCGAAGGGCAAGGGCAGTTGAAGGTCCTCAATGGCGTGCTTGCCGATGTTGCAAAACGCGAGCCGAAATTGCTCGACGAGCTGCAGCAAACGCTGGAAAATACCAACGCGCTGACCGCGACGGCGAGCGATGCCGTCGCTCGGCTCGCCGCACAGAGCAATGCGATCGCGGACAATTTACAGAGCAACCTCACGATCGCCAGCGGCCATATCGTTTCGATGACGAGCACGCTGGATAAGACGGTACGTGGAAACTCCAACCGACTCAACGAGACGTTGGCGCAGATTCAAGGCACCGCGACGGCACTCAATTCGACGATGCAAATCGTGGCAAGCATCGCGAGCGATCCGTCTTTTAAGGGGAACGTTCTCGCGACGACGACCAATATCGCCGAGGCGAGCGCGAAGCTGAAGAAGATGGCGACCGATCTCGAGAGCATCACCGGCGATCCGGAGATGCAGCATCGCCTTCGCGACACCATCCGCAATCTCGACGAAACCTCGCAACGGGCGAATTCGCTGCTCGGTGCGCTCGGCGGACGTGCTCGATCCCCGCATAGCGCCGACGGCGCCGCGCCGCCGGCGCATGGCGCACGCAAACCGCTCTCGCTTTTTGCCGCAAACGTGCGGATTAGTGGTTACTCACCCGCGCACGTCGGCGGAGGTTCCCCGTTACTGGGCACCTCGCGCGGCCCCAATAGTTCGATCGCGCTCCGCTTCTTGCCCGAGGCGCCGACGCAGGTGCTTCTCGGAGCAAACGATCTGGGCTCGGGCGCGTCGACACTCGATCTCGCAGCGGTGCGGCGCGTCGGCCGCGGGCTCTACTTCGGCGGCGGAATCTTGTATTCGCGGCTTGGCGTGCTCGGGAGCTATTCGCGCGGTACGCTCGGGTTCACGACGAAACTCTACGATGTCGCACGGCCGATGTTCGATCTCTCGACGAAACTGCGAGTCGCCCCCGGCGTCAAGCTCTTCTTCGGGGAGCGCGACATTCTCCACGCACAGCGGCGCAACGTTTACGGAGTCGAGTTTACCGATGCACCGTGAGAACCTCGAAGGACGCCCGCGCATCGGCTTGATCGGTGGAGGCTCGATGGGGACGCTCTTCGGGCGTCATCTCGCCGAGATCGCCGACGTAACGATCCTGGAATCGAATGAAGCGGTGCGCGCCGGGCTCGAAAGCGCGGGACTCCGCGTGAACGACGGAGAGCCGCGCAAGGTACGCATCGCGCAACGCGCGCGCGAGCTCTTTTCTTCCGACGTGCTCTTCCTCTTCGTCAAGGCGGTTGACACGCTTCGGGCGCTCCGGCCGTTTGCAGGTGAGCTCAACCCCACCACCGCGATCGTCTCGCTGCAGAACGGCGTCGGAAACGAGGATGCGATCAAAACCGCCCTCGGTGGCGCGGTCCCCGTCATTCTCGGCGTGACGACCGAATCGGCGGAGACCGTCGCTGTGGGAGCGGTGCGAAGCTCCGAACAAGGGATGACCCTCATCGGCTCGGCAGGCGCCTCCGCAGCCACCGCTGCCGCCGTGGCGACGCTGCTCTCCAAGAGCGGTTTGCGCGCGGCGGTCGTCTACGATATCAAACCGCATCTGTGGGGGAAACTCGTCGCCAACGCCGCCGTCAACGCGCTCTCCGCTATTCTCGATTGCACGGCCGGCGAAATTTTGCGCGAGCCCAATGCGGCGCGGCTCGCCGAGTCGTTAGCAGAAGAAGCAGCGGCCGTTGCGGCGGCCCTGAAGATCGCGCTACCGTTCGCCAACCCGTGGCAGTACGTCACCGAAGTCATCGCGGTCGGGGCAGAGAGCAAGAGTTCGATGGCCTTCGACCTGGAATTGGGGAATAAGAGCGAGATCGATCACCTTAACGGTGCCGTCGTCGCCCTCGGTCGTCGGGCCGGCGTCGCAACGCCGTTTAATGAATCCGTCGTGCGACTCGTGAAATCATTGGAAGCTCTTCGCTCGCCGAAAGGAACGTCGATACGATGAACTGCCCAACTTGCCAAGCTGCGATTCCGGCGCAGGCGAAATTTTGCCCGAATTGCGGGGCTCCGGCGGCGAGCGCTGCCGGCGTCGGGAGCTACACCGAACCGGTCGCCGAGACCGATAATCCGAAGCAGACGATACAGATCGGCGACTGTTCGATCCGCATCGAGGGGCAGTTGGTTCCGGTCGTCGACGTCGAACTCGGCAGCAGCGAATCGATCTATTTCGAGCATCATATCGTCCTTTGGAAATCGCCGCAGATTCGCTTGGGCTTCATGGGACTGCAGAATGCCGCGCAACGCTTCTTCGCCGGCTTGCAGATCTTTATATCGACCGCGCAGGGCCCCGGGAATATCTCGTTTTCGCGCGAGGCGCCGGGACAGATTGTCGCGCTCCGGCTCGCTCCGGGGCAGTCGGTCGACGTGCGCGAGCATCAATTTCTCCTCGCGACCGGCGAGATCGAATATAGCTACTTCTGGCAACAGGGTCTGGCGAACGTACTCTTTTCGCGAAGCGGTCTCTTTATCGACCGTTTCGTGGCGCGAGCGCGTGAGGGAGTACTGCTGATTCACGGGTATGGCAACGTCTTCGAAAAGACGCTCGCAGCCGGCGAGATGCTTGACGTCGAACCCGGCGGCTGGCTCTGGAAAGATTCCAACGTGCGCATGGAAACCGTTAGCGTGCTGCAGAGCGCCGGCGGCGGCGGATTACTCGGGGCGCTCGGCGCGGCGGTCGGCGGATTTGCGTTACAGATGAATCGCTTTTATGGGCCGGGGCGCATCGGTATCCAATCGATGACCTATCACGAACCCGCAGCTGAGGGACAGACGCAGGTCGGGGGAACGAGCAATATCGGCAACGTGCTCGGCTCGCTCTTCGGCAACAAACAGTAGCGCTAGTTTCCCGAGCTGCAACTCTCACCGCACGCCCGCCGGGTCATTTCCGCCGGGTGCAGCGTTGCTCATCGGTCAGGCCGAAAAATCCCTCGTTGGGTCATGCCGCGCGACTTGCAGCTCAAGACACTAGGCCTGCGGCATCATGCGTAGCAAACGGATGCTGCCCTGACGAACGACGATCGAGATACCCTGACCGTTCGCCGGGCCGATCGTTCCATCGATCCGCTCGCTCGCTCCGTGCGAGGTTCCGCGTAAGCCGTAATTCGTGAAAATCGTTCCGCGATCGGTTTGCATGTGGACGTGAAAATGTGCGTTCGCCGCGACGAAGAGCGTTACATCACCCTTGTCGACGTGGAAATGGAGCGTTCCCGGCCAGGCGAGCGCACCCATCGTTACGTTGATATTGCCGACGCCGACGCGGGCCTGCGCGTAGCCGTCGAGCAGAGCGTGAATGCTGCCGCGACGCGTCGCGAGATCCGCGTTTCCTCCGACGTTACTGATATCGATATCGCCGCCTGCGCTGCGTACGACGAGGTCGACGCCCGGTGGCACGCGGACGAGCAGGTCGGCGAGCCGCGAGGGGTCGTTGACGACGATCCCGCGCGCGTCGGGAACGATGCTCGGCGGTGGTGGCGCGGCGGCGAGGGCGGTCGCTTCGACCGTATATGCCTGCGTCGGCTGTTTCGGGAGCGGCGCATAGGCTTCGACCTGCGCTCCTGCAACGCGCAATTCCATCCGCATTCCCGGGTGCAACTCGCCGACCGTCCGCACGTAGGGTGCCGCGCCGTTGCAGCCGGAGAGCGCGGTCGAGAAAAGAACCGCGAGGAGAAGAAGAGTTTGCTTCACCGCTCTTCGCTTCGGTCGCGCGGGTGCGCTTCCTCGTAGCTGCGTCGCATATGTTCGAGTGAGACGTTGGTGTAGATCTGCGTCGTCGCCAGGCTTTCGTGCCCGAGCAGTTCTTTGATGGTGACCAAGTCGGCGCCGTTCTCCAATAAATGCGTCGCAAAGGAATGGCGCATGACGTGCGGCGTGACGTGTTTCGTGAGCCCCGACAGCTTCGCATAGGTCTGAAAGATCGCCCAAGCCTGCCGATAGGAAAGCCGCGTCTTTCGCCGCGAGAGAAAGAGCGCCGGATCGGTAGAGCGTGGACGGAGCCCCAAATAAGCGCGAATCGCTTCGGCGGCCGCCACGTTGATAAACACCGTGCGTTGTTTGTTGCCTTTGCCGGTGACGCGAAGCAAGCGGCGCTCCGTGTCGACATCGGAGAGATCGAGCCCGACGAGCTCGGCGCGACGGATCCCGCTGGCATAGAGGAGCTCCATGATCGCGGTGTCGCGCAGCCGCTGCTCGTCGCTCTTGCCGGCGATCCGCGTGCGCAACAGGGTGCCGACCTCGCGCTCGTTCATCACGTGCGGGAGCCGCTTGGCCGCTTTCGGCGGCGGCACATCGGCGGCTGGATTATCGGGTCGTCGCCCCTCGCGCCGTTGCAGCGCATAGAACGATCGCAGGGCGGCGAGTTTCCGGCGCACCGAGGTCGGGTTGTAGGCGCGAGGGCCCATGAGCTCCATAACGAATCGGCGGATATCCGAGGGGGTGGCCGTCGCGATCTTTGCAAACGGCATTCCTTGCCCGTGTCCCGGCTCGAGGAACGCGCCGAAAACTTCGATGTCGCGTGCGTACTCCTCGGCGGTTCGCGGCGATTGTCCCCGTTCGAGCCGCAGGTAGGCAGCGAACTCGGCGACGAGCGGATCGGTTGGAATATAGGAACTCATAGACGCCAGGCTTCCTCACTCACAGGATATCAACATCACCAAATCATTGTTTGTGGCTATTGGATCGCTTGTGGAGAGACTCCCGCCTGCCGGGGAGATTTTCTTGCTCTTCATCGTGCTCGCGGCGCTCGTGGGGATTATTGCGCGCCCGTGGGGCAGCAGAGCGTGGCAATGGAGCGTGGGCGCCGCGCTGTTGGTTGAGCTTTTGCCGTTTCGGGCGAGCCCGGCGGCGGTCTGGAGCGCGCTCTGGAACGCGCGCGACGTCGGCTTTTTTTTGGTCGGGATTTTGACCATCGCCGAGGTGGCGGCGAGGTCGCGGCTCTTCGAGGTCGCCGCAGAGCGCCTGCTCGCTCTCACCGGCGGAAATCGCGTCGCGCTGCTCGCCTGGATCTTCGGCCTCGGGGCGCTCTGCACGGCGGTGCTTTCGAACGACACCACGGTGATCGCGCTCACTCCGGCGGTCCTGGTTCTCGCTGCGGCAGTCCGCGAGCGGGCGGCCCCGTACGCCTATGCCTGCGCGCTCGTCGCCAATGCCGGCTCGTTTCTGCTGCCGATCGCGAACCCGGCGAACCTGCTGCTCTACGGGCCGCAGTTGCCCGGCTTGCTCGACTGGCTATTGATTTTTGCCCTGCCGAGCCTCGCGGCGCTTTTGGTGAGCTTCGCCCTGCTCGCAGCGATCTTTCGGAACGATCTTCGCGGCCGCATCGATCGCCCGATCGCAGTGCAACCGCTACAGCCCAACGAGCGAAGCGTGCTCTGGGCGGTCGTGCTGGCCGTCGTGCTGCTGCTTGCGGCGAGTCTGCTGCGCCTGCCGCCGGGGCTCGCGGCGCTGCTCGGCGCGCTCGTCGTGGTGACGACCGGCCTCGCGACGCGGGCCTTCCCCGCGACGGATCTCCGCCGTATCGATCTCGGCGTCTTGCCGTTCGTCGGGGGATTGTTGGTTCTGCTTGCGGCGGTGGAATCGGCGGGGCTGCTCGATGGGCTGCATGCGATGCTGCACGCACCGACGGGCGCGCTTAGCGCTCCGCTGCTCGGTGCCCTCGCCGCGGCGGCGAGTGCGCTTGCCAACAATCTGCCGATCGCCGCGCTCGCGGCCTCCTTCATCTCCACCGGCGTCGCACCGGGCTTCCATCGCGCGCTGGTCATCGCGATCGACCTCGGGCCGAATTTTGCGCTGAGTGGTTCGCTTGCAACGTTGTTATGGGCGCAGATGCTGCGCAAGCACGGCATGCGCGCGAGCGCACGGGAATTTGCACGCATCGGCATCATCTGTACGTTGCCGGCGCTCGCCGCGGCGTTGGCGCTCGCGCTGCGCTAGCGAGCGTCCTTTGCGACCCAATTCTCGGTGAGCGTGAGCCAGAACGCGAGCCCGGCGTAGGCGCCGTAGCGCTTGAAATCTCGCTGGATCGCCGCATCGCTGCGCGTTTTCTTGCCGACGATCCGTGCGTAGGTCGGGCGCGTCCAGGAATCGAGGATCAACGGGCGATGAAACCCTAAGAGTTGCATTGCATGCGCGACGGCATACGGCCCGAAACCATGCAGCGCGCCGAGGCGCTCGGCGACCTCTTCTTCTCGCGCTCCTGCAGCGGCACGCAACGCATCGGGCGCAAAGCTGCCGTCATGCACCAAGGCGGCAAGTTCGTAGAGCGAACGCGCGCGATAACCCATGCGCACGGTATCGGTGAGCGAGGAAACTCCCGCATCGAGGACGATCTTCGGGGTCGGGAAAGCACCGCCGCCGAGCGCGACGAGCGCCGCAACCATGCGTTGCGTCGCCGAGAACGCGCAGTTGGTCGAGCAGAGCGTTTTTACGAGATCTTCGAAGACACTCGGCGAGGCGAGCAGCCGGCCCGCACCGCTGCGGGCCCACGACAGAGGCGCGTCATCGGCGAGCATCGCGTAGAACGGCGCAAGATCGAGATCGAGCGCGAACATCCGCGCCACCGATTTTGCAACCGACGCTCGCGCTTGTTCTCCGAGCGGCAGATCGCTCTCGATCCGCAACGTCTTGCCGCGCTGCGCGATCGTCGTTCCGACGATTCGTCTCCCGACGCGAAGGCGCGTGCGAAGCCGAAGCGGCTCCCGCTCG
>JAJYHP010000182.1 GCA_021784715.1 bacterium | reverse complement strand
CGACGGAGGCAAAGATCCAGCCGGGCGGGATGAGGGTTGGCCACTTTGCGAGCAGGGCGACGAGGATCGTTCCGAGCACGCCGACGACGACGCCGATCAATCCGCCGATAGTCGAAAGGACGATCGACTCGGTGAGAAACTGGTTGAGAATGCTCCGTGCGCGAGCGCCGACCGCCATGCGTAGCCCGATTTCGCGCGTGCGTTCGGTAACGGAGACCATCATGATATTCATGATGCCGATGCCGCCGACGAGGAGCGAAACGGCGGCGACGCCGGCGAGGAGGAGCTCCATGACCGTACCGGTGGAAGAAGCCGCCTGCGCGAATGCTTGAAGATTGCGAACCTGGAAATCGTAGGGCTGGGGCGGCGTAATGCGATGGCGACGTGCGAGGAGCGAAACGACCTCGCTCTGGACGGGATTCACCTGCGCTGCCGTCGCGGCGGAGATCATCAAGAGATTGACGGTGGTGAGCCCGGTGAGTCGCTCCATCGCTGAGGAATATGGGACGAGCACCACGTCATCTTGATCCTGTCCCATGCCGCTCTGCCCGAGTACCGTCATCGTTCCGATGACGGTAAACGGCGAGCCTTTAATAATCACGGTTTTTCCGATCGGCGATTCACCGCCGGGGAAGAGTTGGGTCACCACGGTCTGCCCGAGCACCGCGACTTTTGCGATCGAGGCGACGTCGCTCTCCGATAGAAAACGCCCGCTCGCCAACGCCCACGCTTTGATGAAGGTGTATGTCGGTGCGACGCCGGTGATCTGCGTCTGCCAATTGTTTCCGCCGGCGACGACTTGGGAGCGGACGCTCACGATCGGCGAGACCGCGGCGACACCCGGGAGTTGGGCGATCGCGAGGCCGTCTTGCGGTGTCAGCGAGGAGGCGCCGCCGAAGCCGGTACGCACGCCGCCCTGAGTGACGCTGCCGGGCTGGACGACGATGAGGTTGGAGCCGAGGCTTGCGATACTTTGCTGAACGGAGACGCGAGCCCCCGCTCCGATCGCGACCGTTACGATCACGGCGGCGACGCCGATAACGATGCCCAGCATCGTCAGCAGCGAGCGAGCTTTATTGCGAACCAGAGCTTGTATTGCAAGCCGGAGCGTCGCGCGGAGATTCATGCCGCTCGTTTCACATTTGGGACGTCGGAGAGAATGTGCCCGTCGCGGAAGGTGACGATTCGTTTGGCGAATGCCGCAATATCGGGTTCGTGGGTCACCAGCATAATCGTAATATCTCGCGTCGCATTCAGATCGGAAAAAATACGCATGACGTCTCTCGAAGTCTTCGTATCGAGCGCGCCGGTCGGCTCGTCGGCGAGGATGAGGGCCGGGTCGTTTACCAGCGAGCGTGCGATCGCGATCCGCTGTTGCTGTCCGCCGGACATTTGATTCGGCATGTGGTCGGCGAGCGACTTGATGCCGACGATATCCATTTTTTCCAGTGCGATATCGAGGCGACGGGCCTCGGGTACCCCCGCATAGACCATCGGCAATTCGACGTTTTCCAGCGCGCTCGTTCTCGGTAAGAGATTGTAGGATTGAAAGACGAAGCCGAGGCGCCGGCTGCGAATATCGGCCCGTTCGTCGTCGGTAAGGGCGGCGACGTCGCGCCCCTCGAACGAATAACTGCCGGAGGTCGCTCGATCGAGCATGCCGACGATCTGCATGAAGGTCGATTTTCCCGAACCCGAAGGGCCCATAACGGCGATGAACTCGCCGCGCTCGATGGAGAGATCGACGCCGCCGAGTGCGACGACCTCGTCGTCACCCATCGGATAGATCTTGCGTAGATTTCGCACCTCGACGACGCCGCCCATTAGTGCATCACTCGCATAGCGCCGCTCACCGGCGAGCGGGCGGCGCCCTTGCGGACGCTCGGCGACGCGCCCGTCGCGGCGGTAATAGCTTCCTCGCCAGCGCGTAAGGTGTTGGGAGGGAGCGCGGTAACGGCGGCCTCAGTGCTCGTCGCGAGGACAACGTGCACCGCGACGTGCCGCGGCCGTCCGCCGGACAAGATGTAGAGCGAGCCGAGGGTTCCCGGTGTCGATGCAACGTCGCCGCTCCCGCTCGCGAGCCGGCCCCAGGGCGAGGACCCGTTCGCTGAGGCCGCGCCGGAGCTCGGCTTCCAGGAGAGAGCGGCGAGCGGAACCACCAACGCATTTTTTGCGCTTGCGATGTCGATGGTGGCGTTTGCCGTCATACCGGGAAGCAACGCTCCGTCGGGGTTGGGAACGTCGACGACGACGTCGTAGGTCACCACGTTATCGAGCGTCTGCGGATTGATGCGAACCTGAGCGACGCGACCGTGGAAGGTACGCGATGGATAGGCGAGGACGGAGAACGCAACGGGGTTGCCGGCACGAACGTTGCCGATATCGGGTTCGCCGACGTTAATGTCGACTTCCATCTTTTTCAAGTTTTGCGCGATGGTGAAGAGCGTCGGCGTACTAAAGGATGCGGCGACGGTCTGCCCGACCGAGACCGATCGAGCGATGACGGTGCCGTCGACCGGCGACGTAATGACCGTATGCGAGAGATTCAAGCGGTCTTGTTGCACCGATGCTTGCGCTAATTGTACCGCAGCGGCGGCGGCCTGCGCGTTTGCGTTCTGCCCCTGCGCGGTCGACGAACTCAACGCGATGCTGGCGCTACTCGCTTGGGCTTGCGCTCGTGCCTGCGCGAGGGCCGCCTGCCCCGCCGCCAGTGCGGCCTGGTCCTGTGCGGTCGTCGAGCGATCGGCGTCGAGCTGGCTCTGAGCGAGGTATCCCTGCGCGGAGAGCGAGGCATCGCGCTTCTCTTGCAGTTGCGCGAGGACGAGTGCCGACGCGGATTTTGCAATGTTGGCCTGCGCGGCGCCGATCGCGGCATCCTGTGCGGCGTTATTCGCGGTGGCAATCGTTATGCTGCTGAGTCCGCCGGCCGCCGTCGAACCCGCCGCCGCGGCCTGCGCCTCGGCCTGTGCGAGGCTCGCTTGTGCCTGGTCGAGTTGCGCCTGAAAGGTGCTCGGATCGATGCGTGCGAGAACTTCGCCCTTGCGCACCTTGCTATTGAAGTCGACATCGATCGATGCGATCGTTCCCGAAACCTGGGTGCCGACGGAGATGCTGTTCTGCGGATTCACCGTCCCCGAGGCCGTGACGCTCTGCGTGAGGGTTTGAACGACAACGGGCGCCGTAGCATAGGAAACCGCCGGGTGAGCCCGCTCGATGGCGAAGGCAACGACCAGCGCTAGAACGAGCAGCGCGGCGGCGCCTCCCAGAAGCAATTGCCGGCGCGGGATCCTCGGAACCCAACGGGCGAGCGCGTCGTACCCCCAGGGATGCGGCAGCGTGCTAGATGACATGGTCGATCCTCCATGCTCATTCTGACTGCATCGCCTGGTAAACCGTTGTGAAACCGGTGAGAATTACGTGAAAGGCATTGCGCGCCCGGCTTTTACCTGAGTAGGTGTTTGACCGCTCGCGCGAGCGCGGAGTAGGTTCGCTGACCGCTCTTGAGATAAACGATGTGCTTCGACCGGTCGATCATCGCGATCGTCGGGTACCCGCCTTGAAGATATAACTTGGAGATCGAAAGGCTCGGATCGTACATCGCAACGGGATAGCGCACGCCAAATCGGTCGATAAAGCCCTGGACGTCCTCCTGCGATGAGGCTCCCGTGCCGGTAATATCGGTCGTGCTTCCCGGTATGGCGATGAATGCAACCCGCTTGCCGTACCGCGTGTAGAGCCGATCGAGCACGCCGGTCTCGTACTGGCAGTGCGGGCACCACGTGGCGAAGACCTCGAGGAGTACCGGGCGTTTCACCGTCGCGAGATCGAAATCGCCCTGCGTCGTGGGCGTCGAGAAGGTCGGTGCGATCGATCCAACGCTGGCGGGCGCGACGATCGGCGCCGTCGATGCATTTTGCAACTGTTGCGTCGGCTGGAGTTTGACGACCAAGATCGCGACGATGGCGATAAGAACGAGCGCGACGATACTGAAGGTCAGAAGCGTGCGACGATTCATTTTGAAGAGATCCTCCGATCGAGAGCGAGCGAACCGGGTGCATAGATGGCGACGAGCGTCGCGCAAAGCGCGAGCGCGAAATCAAATGCCGCGTGCGGCCAATCGGCGGTAGCGCGATCGTTCGGACCGAAGCAACCACAATCGGGGGCGAGGCCGCGTAGCACTGCCGAGGCAACAGCAACGCCGTAGAGTGCGAATTGCAACGCCGCGAGAATAGCCGCCCAACGCGTGAAAAGGCCGATCGTGAGATAGAGGCCAACGAAGATCTCTACGAACGGTAAGGCGACGGCGAGCGGCGCGATGACTGTCGGCGGGAGCAGACGGAACGAGGCGATCGACGCCGCAAGGTCGAGCGAGTGGCCGACTTTCAGCGCTCCGGCGACGATCAGGAGCACTCCGAGTGCGATGCGAAGGATCGTGACGACCGCTATGCGGATGTTCATTGTGGCTTTCGTTCGTGCCGTCGCATAAGGCGCCTGTAGCACGCGCGAAATATCTTTGATTCTTCTCAGCTTGCTCGAGATATTCTCAAAAACCAGAGCGTTGGCGTGCGATCGGCACGCGAACCGGCGCTGCGCCCGCGACGAACGGTTCGCTCCCGCTCGATTGCGGCGCACCCGACGAGCGCTTAAGCGAGCGGCGAGGACCCTGACATTGCTTGTCCGAGCCGCGAGCGTCTAGCGAGAAGCGGTGCGGCGCATGTCGAGTGGGAGCGATGTCGGACAATGCGCGGGCGCAGCGCTAACGCATTAGCGTCGCTGCGGCGAATTCGCGCAGCTGTAATCCAGGGCAACGTTGCAGACGACGAAATCGCGTCGTTGCGTTCGAGCGGTCAGCGAGATCGTTGCGCGTACCGTCGGTACGCCTTTCCCTCGGACGACGATGGTGTAACGGCCGGGACGCAAATCACGTAACACGTAGCGTCCGTCGGCATCGGTACGAACGGTCGTTCTCGTCGGGCCGATCGCCGAGACGCGAAGCCCGGCGAGGGACTGACCGGTCGTTTGGTCGGTAATGTGCCCCACGAGCACTGCGAGAACCAGCGCCGCGAGCGACGCGAGAAAACGGTGGGGAAACGCACGGGTACTCATCGCCGTACGGCTACCTATCGATAATGGGCAATTCCTGCGCGTCGCTTTCGAATGCCGCCCAGAGGTCGCCGTGGCGGCCGAGTCGCGCGCGAACGGCAGCGATATTATAACGCGCGAACGTCGCCGAGGGCTCCCCGCGCAGGCGCATGCCGGCAAACTCTTCTACTTCGCCCCAATAGAGCGGCGTCGAGACCGGTGCGCCGTCGCGCAATCGCACGGAATACGGAAGCACGATCGTCTTTCCGCGCCCGATCTGCCGATAGTCGATATAAACCGCGCGTCGATCGCGTTCGTTCAAGGAGCGTTCGAGCGTCACATCCTTCGGGCGCTCGGCGGCGACGAGGCGCGCGATATCGAAGGTGAGCGATTTGACTGCCGCATAACTGCGCGCGCCCCTGAGAGGAGCGAGAACGTGGAGCCCGGTCGCCCCGGAGGTTTTCACGAGCGCCGTGAGCCCCGCGCTTTCGAGCTCTTTGCGAAGCGCGAGGGCGACGCGTGCGAGCGTGGCGAGGGAGCAAGTTTCACCGGGATCGAGATCGAAAAAAGCGAAATCCGGACGCGAGAGGCTGCCGACGCGCGAGATCCATCCGTGAAAGGCGATGGTGCCGAGGTTGACGAGATAGAGCAGCGTAGCGCGGTTCTCGCAGAGCGGATAGGTGACGCGCTTGCTCCCTCTGAGCGCCGGAAGCGCGATGCGACGCACCCATGCCGGGGAACCGCGGGGCGTCTGCTTTTCGATAAACCGCTCGCCGTCGATGCCGTCGGGAGCGCGCTCTAAGGTGAGCGGCCGACGCCGTCCGTGTGTGAGAAAATAGTCCGCGACCGTATCGTAGTAGGCGATCAACGCGCCCTTCGTAATTCCGTCGCGCGGGAAATAGAGCTTGGTGAGGTGCGAGAGCCCGAGCGTGCGATCGTCGACACGAATTTCGATTGGCGATTGCGTGGTCACGTCGCCCACCGAACGGGAAATTCGAACCTCATCGCGGCTGCCGATCTCCACGCGCGGAGATCGTGCAGAGCGCGCGAAAACCATCCCACTTCGTTTCGAAGAGCCAATCGTCGTCGTCGAATGGGGCGTCGATGAGCGTCGCCAACATCGGCGAGCGGATCACCGGAAACGGATCGCTCATAGCTCGTCGATCCGCCGTCCCGTCTTCACCGATGAGGGAAAATTCGCAGGGTCGAAGCGCGCGTCGGCTGCGTCGTCGCGGTCTTTCATAAGGAGCCAGGGTTCGTCGCTCTCGTTCGGGCGCCGGTGAATTTTGAGAAGCGTAAAACGACCGTGCAGCTTTTCTCCACGAAGATCGAACGTCAGTTTTCCTTTGGCGATCGCTTTGCTCGGGTCTTCGCCCGGGGTCGTGCGGTAGGTGCCGCGATCCCATACGATGACGCGCCCGGCGCCGTAATGACCGGCGGGAATGATCCCCTCAAAATCGCGATACGAGAGCGGGTGGTTATCCACGTGGACGGCGAGGCGCGGCTTCCCAACGGCGAGCGAGGGGCCCTTGGGAATCGCCCACGAGGCCAATACGCCGTCGACTTCGAGGCGAAGATCGTAGTGAAGGTGAGATGCCTGATGCATCTGCACCACGAACCGATTTCGTTTGTGATTCGGCATCCGTTCCCCCTCATGATCTGGACTCTCCGTTGATGCAAAATCGAAAAGAAACCGTGAGGAAGGCGCTTTCACAAGGGGCGCGCCCCTCGCGCATGCGTGGGTCGTGCGAGCCGGGCCCCCGTGGGCCGGTGCCCGGAATTATGTGGACGCGGCTCGCGGTCGCGCTGCCGTTCGGACTGGTCGGCGCCTATCTCGCTCGGAGATTGATGCCCTAGCGCCTGAGTTTAGGACGGGGTTCCCGCTTGGAGCCATCGCCAGTGCCGCGCGAAGATGATGCCCGCCAGGACGAGCATCGCTAGCGCTATCGTCATTCGTCGAATCGCCGCGTAGCGCGCGTTTGCAAGCATCGATGCGCGACGAGCGGCCGTAGGGATCGCCGCTTGCGGCATTATTCCGGACCCCATCGCTCCAGCGTGCATGGTTCCCGCGTGCATGGTTCCCGCGTGCATAGCACCGGTCGGCATCGTTCCGGGGCGTCCTCTCCACATCATGCCGCCGGGGAACGGCCCTCGCTCGATACGCATGGTGCGCGCCATAAACGGGTGAAACGACATCGGGTGGACGGCGACGAACGCACCGCCGATAAAGGCAGCGGTGCCGGCGAAAAAAACGACGACCGCGATCAAGCAGACGGTGTATCCGTAGATGTTCGCGATGATGGGAATGCGTTGCATGGTGCCCTCCTTTGGAATCGACGGCGATAGCGTACGCTACGGCTCTGAGAGCGCGCTGAACGATCTCGGACGAGGGAGGGGCGAGCGAGAGGCGGAAAAAGGCCCACCGTGAGCATGCATGTCGCCATCGTCGGCAGCGGGCCGTCGGGGCTCTATACCGCCGATGCACTAGCGCGCCTTTGGCCCGACGTCGAGATCGACGTCTTCGACCGTTTGCCGACACCCTACGGGCTCGTGCGCGGCGGCATCGCTCCCGATCACCAGAGTACCAAAGCCGTCGCGCGAGCCTTCGAACGCACACTCTCTCGGAGCGGGACCCGATTTCTCGGAAACGTTGAAATCGGACGCGACCTGAGCTACGAGGAATTGAAAGCGGCGTACGATCTGGTCGTGTTCAGTATTGGAGCGGAGATCGATCGGCCGTTGGGAATTCCGGGCGAACACCTTCGCGGCGTCTACGGTGCGGCCGCATTCGTGGGTTGGTATAACGGACATCCGCGACATCGAGATCTCGATCCATTGCTCGATGGGAAAGCCCTCGCCGTGATCGGTAACGGAAACGTCGCACTCGACGTCGTCCGCGTCCTCGCGAAAACGCTCGCCGAACTCGCCGACTCCGATATTTGCGCGCACGCGGCGGAGCGCATCGGCGCCGCCCACCTGCGAGACCTCTACCTTATCGGTCGTCGCGGTCCGGTCGAAGCGAGTTTTACGCCGATCGAACTCGCCGAACTCGGAGAGTTACAGCGCTGCGATATTATCGTCGATCCGGCCGCAGTCTCCGCCGAGGTCGGCCCCGAGGTGCCTGAAAAAGAAGTCAAAGTACGGCAACGGAATCTCGAGATTCTCCGATCGTTTGCAGCGCGCGTCGGCGATCCGAAACCGATGCGCGTTCATATTTTGTTTAATGCCGCGCCGGTTGCGGTGCTCGGCGAAGAGCGCGTTACCGGGCTGATGTTCGAACGGACGCGCGTCGTCGAAGGACGCGCCGAACCCACGGGCGAGCGTTTCGAACTCCCCGTCGACACCGCGATCGCTGCGATCGGATACCTCACCGGTCCGCTCCCGGGCGTTCCCTTCGATGAAAAGCGCGGCCGCTTCGCCAACGATGAAGGGGCGATCGAGCCGGGCGTCTACGCCGCGGGTTGGTGCAAGCACGGTCCGCGCGGCGTCGTCGGAACCAATCGCACCGATGCCGGCGTACTGGTCAAACGCATCGCCGAGGATTTTGCCGCCAATCCGCCTGCCGGCGGTAAGCCCGGCTCGCGCGAGATCGATCTGCTCCTGCGAAAACGCAACGTTCGCGTGGTGGAGTTTGCGGCGTGGAAGCGCATCGATGCCGCCGAGATCGCCCGAGCGCTTCCGCCGAAACCCCGCGAGAAATTCGTTACAGCCGAGGAGCTGCTTGCGGCTGCCGGCGATTGACGACCCACCCGTTGACGGCTTGAAGTGCCTGAAGGGCGTCGCGATAGAACGCATCGGCATACTGCGTGTGCCCTAGCGCGTAGGAGCGCTCGACGAGGTTGATTTCAGCGAGAACGCGCCGCGCACCGACCGTGGTGGAGATCTCTCGAATGCGCTCGCAGTGCTCGGCGACCTCCTCGCGCACTCCGCGCCGCATCGCCGAACGTAGATCGAGAAATAGTCGCTGCAATTCGGGCAGCGCTCGATCCTTCACGAAGCCGTAGGCGGCATCGGCATCCCCGCGAAAACGCTCTACGAAGCGATGGATGTCCGCCGTGAAGAGGCGATGCGGCAGGACGCCGGTAACCGCTTGCGTGCGTTGGTAGGCGGAGGCGGCGCGCGAAATTTGAACGATGTGGCGGTCGATCGAACTTATCGCTCGTTGTAACCGGTCCTCGATATCCTGCGCGAGCTCGAGTGCACTCTTCGTGTCTTTCGTATCGTAGAAACGTTTGACGTCGTTGATGAGCGGCGCCAGCGCCTGCGATCCGAGACTCTTCCCCTCATCCTCGATCGCGCGGCAGAGCGCATGAACGCGCGCTCCTTCGTGCCGGAGAATCGCGCGCTCGAGGTTCGCGACATCGGCTTTTATGAATGGAAGTTTGCGGTTCCGGGCGTCGACCGCTGCGTTGAGTTCGATCGTTTCGCGCTCGGCCTGGCTCTCGTCGGTCTGCTGGAACATCACGATGGGTTCCCTCTGGTCGCTATCATGGGCGCACGGCGGATACGCGGGCGATCCGGGCGGCGCGTATCTCGCCAGCGGCGGCGCGTATCTCGCCAGCGGCGGCGCGTATCTCGCCAGTGGCGGCGCGTATCGACCCTTCTGAGTGCTTCTCAAAAACGAGCGAAAGGAGGCGTTGAATGAGCGATAGGGGGGTACGCTATCGTCGCGAGGGTGCGATGCAGAAACCTAATTCCGCCGCAAGCGAGCTGCGGCGCGAGGATCGTGAAAAAGTCCTCGTCGTGGCAGCACCCGCCGGGTTTGGAAAGAAGCGATTTGCTCGGGAGCGGGCAACGATCTCGTCACGTTCGCTCCTCCTTCGCTGCGCGCGCGGCGAACGCACCAAAGAGGTCCTCGCGCAGCTTCAAGAGGGGATTGCGAAGCTGCAGCCGGGCGGAAACTGGACGATCGTCCTCGAGGAAGCCGAACGCCTCGAGGGCGCGGGGCTCGCCGATGTGATTCGCGAGGTGCTTCCGCATCTCCATGCGGGAGCGCTCATCGTTACGACCGCACGCGCCTCTCCCGCGGAGTTCTCGGCGTTCGCTCCGACCGAAGTGCGCGTCCTCCGCCGCTCGCGGCTGGTGGTTCAGGTCGAGGATTTTCCGCTCTTCCCCGCTTTCGCGGGGCTCGATGCGTCGACGCAATTTCGTATCGCAATGTTCGCGCACGGATGGAGCTACCCGATGAAGATCCTCGCCGAGAAAATCGCGAACGAGACCGCACTGCCCTATCCCGCCGATTTCGGCGACGAGATGTGGCGCGAGGTCTTTGACTGGCTCGAGGCTGCGGTGCTCGCACCCTTGCCGGAAGATATTCGCTCGACTCTTTTAGCGGCAACGACGTTCGGAGATCTTACCGTTCGCGATTTCGGCGACTTCGATGGAAGGTCGTCCGAAACCGTGACGCGCGTATGCCATGAATATCAGCTCGCCGACGACGTTCATGAAAGCGTACAGGTGTTGCCGCTGCTGCGTCGTCTCTTTCATCGGCGATACGGTGCCGAAATGCGCGAAATTGCAAACAGTACGCTCGGAACGACGGCGTCGCTTCGCGATGAATTACGGGCGATTCGCGGATTCATCGCAAGCGAGCAACTGGTCAAAGCGGGAGCGCTCGCCGGCGAGCGACACGTGCCGGATTTATCGGATTACGCATATCCGGGGCTCGTACTCGAAAGCATGGAGGGAGCGACGCCGAATTTCGCTGGCTTTCCGTGGCTTTGGCTCGCCATGGTACCCGCGCGCCGTTCATTTTGCGCCCCCGAGCAGCTCGCCGCCGAAGGGCTCGCAGTGCTGGAAAACGCCGAGAACGACGCGCGTCTGAACGTCGGCTTGCGGGCGGCGACTGCGGGCCTGCTCGCCGAATCGGGAAAACTCGATCGATCGTGCGAGCTGCTCGGCGAGATTCCTGAAGGTCGATGGGGCGAAGGCGCGCGCCGATACGTCGAACTCTTTATTGCGGTTCACGAAAAGCGCTACGACGATGCCTTGGTGTGGTACCGAAAAGGGAGAGCGTTCTTCGGCCGCTCTCCGGCATGGTTCGCGCATATGCAACGAATCGTGCTTCGCGCGCAAGAGGGCCGAGCGTTAGTCGGCGGGGAGGATCTGTTACTTGAGGATATGCTCGCATCGGCGCGATCCGGACATCTTCCGTACGCGGCGGGTGGGGCGATCGCTCACGCGTATTATCTCGCGTGGTTGCAGGGCAATATCGGCGATGAGGCGGCATACCACGCGGCACTCATGCGACAACTCTATTGCGGTGGATCGCCGATGCTCTGGCGCGCCGCTGCCGGAAGCTATGGGATCGAGCTCGACGGCTCGGTAAAAAGCGAACCGATCGATGCGATTTTTGCGCTGCTGTTTGCAGCGGAACGCTCCGAATCGCAGAGAGATCGATGCGCCCTTATCGATCGGGCGATCGCACTCGCCGGCGAACGAGAGCTCTTTCGGCTGCAAGCCGCTTCCTATATCGCGCGCGCCCTTTGCGACCCGGAGAGCGCTTCTGGGGCACTCGCCGAGGCCGCACGACTGGCAGAGCGCGAAGGCTTTGAAGATCTGCGTCGTGGCATTGCGGTCTTCGCGCACGAGCGATGGGCGGAGCGTCCGCGATATATCCGTACCTTCGTCGAGCGCTTCGCACCGACGAAGCCGAAGCCGCGCGACGAAACGCGGCTGAACTTCGATATCGTGTCCGGACGACTCGCTTCACCCGACGGCACGACGATTCGAACGGCGGAGGGTACGGCGGCGCTCTTGGCGTTGCTCGCATCCGAAGGCGGCTCGGTTCGCCGCGAGCGCGCGATCGATTTGCTGTGGCCCGATCTCGATCCAGCAGCGGGATCGAATGCGCTTAAAGCGTCCTTACACCGGCTCCGTCGGCAACTCGGGGACGCCGGGGCCGTGACGCTGCGAGCGGGTGCGTTGTATCTTGGTGCGAACCTCCACGCGAATTTCGCGGATATTCTCGATTTGGCGGAATGCCGCGATCCGGCTCGCGATGGCGCGGCGATGGCTGCGACACTCGCGAAAATCTCCGAAGAGTCGTGGTCGTGGGCGCCGTGGGAGTGGTTTGAAGAACGCGCGCGGCGCATCCGCGACGCGGCGCGAGCGATGGGAACGATGCTGATCGCCGCGCAGAGCGCCGCCAAGGATTGGAATGCTGTCATGACGACCGCCCACGCGATGGTGAAGATCGAACCCTTCGATGAATTTCCGCACGAAGCGCTCGCCCGAGCGTACCTAGCGACGGGGAACGCTCCGCTCGCAGCCGAGGAGGTGCGTGGGTATGAACGGCTCCTAAAAGACGAACTCGGCCTCGAGTTGTCGGCGACTATGCGCGCGCTGCTCCATGCGGAGGGCTAGGGAGCGCGAGGAATTTGTTTGGAGAGCTGCAAAGGGAATCGAATGGTTGATTTTCTGTTTAGCGGCACTGCCCGCGTCATTCGCGCCGTCATCGGCGCACTGCTGATTTTTTGGGCCTATCACTCGCTCGCGGGAATCGGGCGCGACATCATCGGCATCGTCGGCCTTATTTTCGTTCTCTCCGGGCTCGTCAATTTTTGCGGACTCGCACCGCTATTCGGGGGTCCGTTCATGAGGCGCGCCTCCAAATAACGGTTCGAGTTTCCTGACGACGACGGCACCGAGCAGCCGCTCTACCTCGAGCGGATCGCGGAGTTGCGTTCCGTGCGTCATCGCGGTCGCCGCACCATCGGTGCTTCCGAGCCGAAGCCCTTCGGCAAACGGCAGGCCTTCGTTGAAGGCGATCGCCAGCGCTGCGACCATGGAATCGCCCGAACCGACGGTGCTGCATGCCGCGACCGCCGGTGGGCGCGCCTCCCAGGCTCCCTCGGCATCGAGGCCGATCGCCCCATCCTCACCGCGCGAGATCACCACGAAAGCCGCGCCGCGTTCTTGAAGTTCGTGTGCGGCAGCGACAACGCTCGCGGTGTCGGGTAGAGGTCGCCCCAGCAGTTTCTCCGCCTCTTCGAGGCTCGGGTTCACCAGAAGTGGGCGGGCGGCGAGTGCGTGGGCGAGCGGCGTGCCGGAGGTATCGACGATCGTGCGCATGTCGTGCGTGTGGAGCCATGCCACGAGTTCGCCGTCGAGTGCCCGAGGCGATGGATCACACGGCTCGCGTTCGCGCCCTTTCCTCCCGGATCGACGGCATCGAGCGCGCAGCGATTGATGCCGTCGATCCGGGAGGAGCGACTCCGCAGGGATTGCTGCGTCGATTGCCGGGTTTAAAGTGACGGTTCGAATGGTCGGGGCGCCGTTCACGCGTCGATCTCATTCTTCCGAACGCGTCCCCCGATGAGCGTTCCAAGAAGAATCGGCGAATGCTCGGTGCTGTTTGCTCGGCCAAGTGATCAGCAGTTGAATGCGCGGAGCATCGGGTGCTCGCATAAACGAAATGAGGACGCGTTCGAGGCCCCACGGAAAGCGGAAGCGGTAATCGAATTCGACGGTTCCATGGCCGCCCGGTGCGGCGAGCTCTGCAAACCGCCCGTGGAACTCCGCATCCTGCGTGCACGGTGCGACGTCGCGAAAGAAGTTGCGCCCGATCTGTGCTGGGGCGAGGCGTCGCGAATAGCCTGCTTCCGTTCGGTTGTAGCGAAGAATCGTCCCATCGAGATCGAGCGTGATGATCCCAACGGGCAGCGCGTCGATCTCCTCGCGCCCCATCTCCTCGATCCGCTCGAGCAGAGCCCGGCGCTCGCTCTCCGATGTGGGAAGCATGATGTCGCTCTCTATCTGCCTCCGTTCGACGTATTCCTGGATGCAGGGGTTCGCTTAAATTCGAACGCGCTTGGCCTTCACGATCGAAGGACAGGGCGGGGGCGTCCAAGAAGGCGGCGTGTGATGCGCACGTTAGCGTTGCTGCTGCTCGTCGTCGCCTTTTTCGTTCGAACGGGCGCTCTCTCGCTTGCGGCCTCCGCCGCCCCCGCCCCGCCGCACCTTTCATGCGCGGCCGTCATCGCTCGCTTGAAGGATCCCCGATTTGCCGCCCAGGCGAAGGGTGCCGGTGACCTTTTATGCATCGACGGCCCGATCGCCGATGTAAAGTTCGCGCCGCCACACGGACGCGGTACGAACGCCGGGAACGAGCACTACTTTCTGAACTACGGCGACAGCGTCTCGATCCGAGGATGTTCGCGTCCCGGGCCTCATCCTGTGGTGACCGTGCTGTCGATCGAGAACGTCCTTGCCGGAAAAGCTCCGGAGCCCAGCGACGAAGTCTCCTGCGCGTCCAAAACGTTCACCGCCCACAGACCCGAGAGTCCGCCATCGCCCTTCGTGGCTATGTTTAAGCGTTTTGCCGCGGTCATTTTAGGGCTTTTCAACGACCACACGCTCTCGCTTACGACCGACGTTTCCCGTGGAGCAGAAGCGGCTCGACTTCGCTCGTCCTCGCTTTCAAATCCACAGTTCATACCTCAAACGCTCGACCGGATTTCCATCGGTTGGGCGGGAGGCACGCCGCCCTTTCGGGTCGTTCTTTCCAGCCCTCGTGGAGCCGTCGCTACGCAGGTCGTCACCTCCGGGCGGTCGCTTATGAATATCCCGGTAGGGCTGTCGGCAAAGCGCATCGAGGTAACGATCGTCGATGGATCGGGTTCTCGCATCGATTGTGCGATCGAACGCTCGAAAGAGCCGCCGCACGTGCCATGGGCGTCGAGTTCCGAATGGAACGCCGCGTCGCTACTCCGTTATAAAAATCGCCATTGGCGCCTGTATGCATACACCTTAATCGCGCCCGATCGAGCGACGAATGTCGTGGCATCGCTATTGGCAGGGCGCTTGAGCGGTGAATATTAAATCCATAACGGCGGCGCGGAAACGTCTAATCGGTCGATTGAAAAAAATCGTTACGGCGGCGTCGAAGCGCCTAATCCATCTATTGAAAAAAAAAGCCAGCGCTATTTGGCGCGACGCTCTCGGAATTTTACGCGACTTTAAAAAACTGGTCGCAATCCTAGCGATGCTCTTTTTTTTCGCCCTATGGATTTCTCCTTTGCACAACGACGGGCCGTTATACTCGATTACCCAATCGAATCAAAGCTTCTATGACTCGGCGAGCCAGCAAAATGAATGCAAGCATGTCCGTTTCACGAACGTTCAAAACGACAGGGCGTGCGAATTCAGAAAAACCATTTGGGTACGCCTCGATCCAAACTTCTACAAGTACGGCGCGCTCTATCGTCGCTCCGTAGGCCATCGCAGGCTCGCCCGGCTTCTGACGTTATTGGCTCGAAGAAATCCCAAAGTCGTCATAGTCGATGTTGGCTTAACGATGCCTCGTGGCGGCGGTCGACGCGACGCGGTGCGTTCGTTTTTCGATCGAGTAGCTCGGACGCCGTGTCGAAAAGGCGTATGCACTAGGTGGATTTTAGCGTCGACCGTTCGGACGAGGGGCAAGCCCGCCCATTCCTGCGTGTGGGGCGCTTCTCCGCTTAGCGCTGCGACGCTCAGCCGATCGGCGAACAAAATATTTATGGCAAGCTCGGTAGGCGAGGTTGGGGAATCGAGCGGCTACGAACGTTTTGTTGGAATTGCGACCACGTGTAAGAACGCACGAAATTCGGGATCGAGTGTTCGATTGAACGCCGCGGTTTTGGCGGCGGAGATTATGGGAACCAACCGTCGAGCGCCGAATCCAACCGACCCTACAATCATTCGAAACGAGCGGGCGAGGTGGGGCGACAAGCAGCGCATATTTTATCGATGGCGGGAAAAATACGTCTGTCATCAGAGCGACGCGTGCCTCAGCGCGACCGGAATTCTCGAAATGGGCGCTTCGAGCGCTCCCTACGCGTCCCTGAAAAATGCGGCCGTTTTCGTCGGTCCGGGGCGCCGGTCGGCGGGTGCCATCAGCGATATTCACATAACTCCGTTAGGACTCATGCCCGGAACCTTGGTGTTAATAAATGCATATCGAACCCTACTGAGGGGCGGGGTGTACGTGGTGCCGCTTCAAAAAATCCTCATCGTCATTATTGGTCTCGCTATAGCGGTTTCCGCGGAAATGAAGCATTCGGAAAATATTGTGCTGCTTCTCGGGTGGTTATTTAGCATTTCAATCGCGTTGTCGATCGGGTTTCTATTCGAACATCAAACATATATCGAGTTTGGGTTCCTCTTCGCGACCGTCTCGATTAGCAGTGCGTTGACCGTATTCATTGGGGCGATGGAACCGCTGTTCCGTGAGCACGTCCCTCGACTTATGGGAAGGAATAAAAGTGCGAATGCGACTTCCGACTAGCTTCCGGTGCCGAGCGTTCGCGCTCGTTCTGCTAGCGCTATCGGCCGGCTCCTCGCGGGCGGCCCTTTCGAAGAACGCTCCCCCGGCGTTTTCGGCAGAACGCGTGCAAAGCGCCGAGATCTTTCAGGACCTTTTGCTCAAACATCAAGTCGTGATGCACTCTCGGTACTACCCGCTATTGCGACACATACGGCAAAAGTTGCTTCGCGCCGCGGACGTGCGCGCGTCGATGGACAAATTCGGTTATACCTTTAATTACGTTATCGTGCGCGACCCGGAGCCGAATGCTTTCGCCTCTCCCGGAGGCATTATATTCATCACGGATTCTCTCTTGCATCTCTTGCATAACGATCAGGAGTTATACGGAGTGCTGGCCCACGAAACGTCGCACGTATTGCTTTCTCATGCGGTCGAGCGTCAACGCGAGCAGAATTTACTGGCGGCTGCGGCGATTACGGCAATGATGTTTGAAAAGTCGAAAGCGTTGCAGTTTGCGACGGGTATGCTCGGGAGTTATGCGTTTTTAAATTACGATCGGCAGCAGGAACTCGCTGCGGATCACGAAGGAACCAAGATTCTCTCGGAGATCGGCGTGAACCCCTGGGGGTTGAGTTGGGCCCTCGAAGCGCTGAAGGCAAAGACCGGGGGATTGGGTTTTGAGTCGTACTTAAGCGATCACCCGTCTTTTCGGCAACGTCAGGAAAAGATAAAGTCGTTTATCGAAGATTCTCCAAAATTACGGAGAGCGAACGAGCGCGAACCGTCCTCCCACGGTCTCCGGACGAATTATCCCGGAACTACGTTTCTCGTTATGTTCCCGCCGGGCTCGAATTAAATCCATCGCCGAACACGATATACGGCCCCCAGTTCACGGGGTTCGAGGCGATCGCCGCGCTTCCGCCATTGGGGTCGCCGCGTCGAGGGTGGCTGATCATTTCGATTTGGGTGCGACGAAGCGCAACTGCGGGCGGCTCTCCCTTGGCCAAGCGGCGAAATAGCAATCCCGATGCGACGCTTCCGCGAAGATCGGTAATTTGCCAGAGCGTGAGAGCTACCGAACGAGCTCCCGCCCCCATAAATGCACGTCCGAATTCGGCCTCTCCCTCGTGGGCGCTCGTGTACGAAAACCCGCTGTCGCAGGTGGAGAGCATGACCATTCGCGCGTTGAGGCGGAGCTTCATGACGTCGCTCACTCCGAGAAGCCCGGATCCCGTGCTGAGGTTCGGATGAGAGAGCACGATATATGGGCGCGGGCCCCGGTTCGGTCTCGCCGCCACCACGCCGTGGGTGGCAAATAATATATAACGGTATCGTGCGAGTAAGCCATCCTCGTTTAAATGCATAAGAGATGCGTCGCTTGCTTTGGCTCGCGATAAAATCCGAAAATTCCCTCGAGAGGGGAAATAGTGCGCCGCGCGGCGGGCCTCAATTGCCGTATCCGGAAGGGGTGGCAGCCGAAGGGTTAGGGCGTTGCCGCTTCGGGTTGGGTCGTTCGTGCGCCCGGACGCCGAAAGAAGCGGATCGGCGAACGCGACGAACCAGGATCGATCCCGCTTGGCCTTTTCGGCGAGCTCCGCTCGCCGTATGAGGGGAAGGAGAGAAGGGGAAGAGAGATAGGCCAGATCGATGCTCTGCGCGAGGTACCGATGTCGCCAACGTAGCGTCGCATAACTGATACGATAGAGAAAACCCGTTGGAATTACGAAGACGTGGCGATACCGCGCGAGCGAGCCGGCAATCGACGGCGGCAATAGGAGCCGCGCGAGCGCTTGCGCCGCTTCGTCGTAACCGGCGCGCTCCTTCGCCTCGACCCGACGGCGGGCTCGCCCGGAGCGTTCGATGCGACGTACGATGGTATTTATCGCATCTACCCGGCGACGGAGGGTTGGAACGATATCGGTCATCCGTACGCCGCGTATTGACCTTGGAGTGATGATCCACACGTTTAGGGAGTTTCCCGATATATCGTCGACGAGCATCGCTTCGTCCGACGTTAAGCTTCGTTGCCAACTGCCTGGATGGGAAAACGCTTGGGGGAGCATTATTGCCGAAAGCTGAGGAAATCGAACCGAGAGCGCGCTCTCCTCGCGATGCAGCTGCACCCGCACGGCGGCAGCGTCGACGGCATTTTTCGCGTTAATATATCGTTCGGCGAGCGAGCGCAAACGATCGAGCGTCGTATTGGGGACCCCCGCAATGTGGAGGGCTCCGCTCCGCGATATGGCATCGAACGCACGCCGTCCCACATTGTCGTTGAATAATTGGACGGCGAGTCGCTCGAAATCGGGATCCGCACGGTGGCCGATCATGAGCTGAGATTCGCAGTCGGAATAAATGGCGTTCAAGCTCGAGACCCCAAGGTCGATCGAATCGATTCGTAACTGTGGGTTCCACCGCGCATAAAATGCGGCTCGAGAGCGCTCTTTTTCTAAGCGAAGCAGCGAAGAGGCACAGGTGCGTGCTGCCGCGACGGGAGAATCAGCGGCCTCGTCGGCGAGGACTTCGACGCGCGCGGCGATCCAGCGCGATCTCCAATCGATGTTTGCCGCCCAGCGCACGGCGCTCCTCGCATCCCGAAGCGCTCCACGAACGTCGCGACGAGCCAGGCGTTCGCGGGCTCCTTCGGTAAAGGAAACGACAGCCGCCTGGAGATCGCCGTTACGTGCCTCTCGGAGGGCGGCACGCTCGAAACGCGAGGCGCGACGATCCGCTCTCCCCCCGCGATCGACTTGTGCGTCGAGAAGCGCCGCGCTGTCGAATGCATCGACCGAGGCCAATAACCGTCGGTAACGGCGCACCTTCGTGAAATTCAGCAACTTCCATTGAGTTAATGCACTGCGATAGTAGCCCCTCGCGCAACGCGGCATGTTGCCGCATAAAAGCGGTCGTACCGTGCGTGCGGTCACGTAGGCGGTAAAGTATCCGAGGGCCCTCCAAAACGGCGTTACCGAGCGGCCTTTCAATTGAAAGAGTGCTTGGCGGCTTGCGGAGGCCGCCCCAATTCCATCGCCGGTGTCGAGCGAGGCCATGGCCGTGAGATAATCCAGCCAGATGCGTTCGTCCGTCGGTAATCCGCTTCGGGCCGATTGCAGGCTGGTGAAGATCGCCGCAGAGGCGCGAGCGTGTCCGCCTTCAAGTAATGCCTCGCCGGCATCCAAATTGCAAAGGCGACGAACGGAAGTTCGTGACGCTTGACGACAATCGGCGAGAGTCGTTAAGGCGGCGGTGGCGCGGCGGAGTTGAAGGTTCGCATCGCCGGAGGCATAGGCCAAGCGTTCGACGACCGAAGATTCTTCGAGACGGTCGACCGGGCGCACCCGAAAGCGCGGATTCTTCAGTACCCCGTAGGCCTGGGAGAACGTCGACAGAGCCGACACGTAGTGATGAAAGCCCCACGCGACTTCCCCCGAATTTTCCAAAACGGAGAGTTCGGCGACGTTCAATTGGGGGTCTTTGAGGATCATTGCCGCCGCCGTCGCTGCGTGCGGGGCGGCCTTGGAGTACTCGTGCAGGTCGAGAAATGCGCGAGCGATGCCGTTCTGCAAGCGGCCCTGCCAGTAATAATCTATGGCGTGCCCATTACCGGAGACGAACGAGAGGCCCCTGGTAAATATGCCGACGGCTTCTTTCGCGCGGCCGGCCCGGAGCAGCGTCGCTCCGGCCCCGTAGGAGATCGAAGCCGCGGAAATATCGGGCGTCCCCGATGAAAGGAGAGCGAGGGCGCGCACGGCATACGGAACGGCGTCGGCGATGCGTCGGCCGGCGATCTCGACCCGGGCCATGCCGATATCGCAGCGAGCCTCGTCCAAACGGTCGTTTTGTCCGTCGGCGTCCCGAATGCAGGAGCGAAAGCCGGTCGCGGCACGCTGCAGGTGATTGTCGGAATAGGCGGCCAGCGCGGCGAGTCGCTCGGCTCGCGGCGACCCCAAGAGGGTAGCGTCGTCGAGCGGAATCGGTTGGGCAGATCGCGTCAATAAGAAAATAGCGAGGCACGTTGCAGCGACTGCTACAAACCGACGGTGCATTACGTTTTAATAATTTTCGTCGATGATGCCTTGATGGGAAGGCAGGGGTGATCCGCCGCATCGTTCCAAATGAGGTTGCCGATGGTAGGGGTATAGTGCACGAAGGGAAGTAGCGGGAACGTGATTACCCAAATATATTTCGCTCCCGGCCCGGCCGGAAGACCGGTAATATAGTTTAATCCAAGATCTTCCGACCGGCTCACGGAGGATACGTCCGTTCGTTTGCCGGTAAAATCGCGAACGTCCGGTGCTTCGGCATCGATACCGGATTCATCGACGAATCCACCTCGTCTATATGAGAGGTGAACGAGAAATTGATCGGGGCGGATCGCGATCGGCCGGCGAACGGATATCAAGAGACGTACGTGCAAATACGGCTGGTAATTGACGGTTTCGCCGGTCCCCGTCATCCACGTTCGTTCAATTCTACAAACCAATGGGAAAACGTGTCGATCGTTCCGGTTCGGCCAGACCTCGACGGCGCCGCCGCGGGCTTCCGGGCCCGCGTACGCGGCAAAACGCTGCATGACGGCGGCGACGGCATCGCTCCGAAAATTGAGTCGTTCCGGCTTTACGATCGCGCGAATGGTGACGAGCCGCGCGTCGCCCATTCTTTTTGCGACGGCAGCCGCGCGATCGCGCGCGACGGGCAGAAGCGAGAGCGTTCCGGTGTTGTCGATATAAATGGTTGCCGACTTCGGTAACGCCGAGTCTCGCCAATTCGGAACGCCGCAATTCGGCCAGGGCGCCCCGCCCGTAATATCTCCCGTCGTGAGGGAGTAGACGCTCTGGTGGGAGAGCGATGCAACGGCCATCGCAAATGGGAACCCGCCTTGTTGCGGATCGTACGACAGGGCTGGAATAGTGAACGTTATCGTCAACCTGCGACGCTGTTCGGTTGCGGCCTGACGTTCGAGCTCGCGACGCCATTGGGCGATAAATCGATCCGCATGCCGTTTTTGATATTTCGAGCGACAGAACATTAAAAGTCCGTAATCGCGCACGAAGCGGTCGTCCTGAAGGATGAGTGGAAGTTGTCGGACCTCCAAACTGACGTAGGTCGCATACGTTTGCCGCAAGGTCTGCGCGTCGGCCACCTGCGCGCTCGAAGTTGCGCTCGCGGCGAGCATTAAAAGTAGCGATAACGTTAATGTTTTGGCAAGCACGTTGTAAAGTTACCCCAGCGTAGCGTTAAAAGGTGGGCGCTTCGGTGAACTCCATGAACTTGGAATGAAATAATCCAGCGAGCGCTCTGACCTTTGTCTAGTTCGATCAACTGAACGAAGCCGAAGTCCTGTCCGAGTTTGATCTGTGGAATCGAGGTTGTGCTTTGGCCTGGATCGTTGGGGGTGAGCGACTGAAGGGCTGCGTCGATGGCATCGCGACCGCTCATAAGGTCGTGGCCGAGATTATCGTAAAATGGAAGCAGTTTCGAATATCCGAAGGAGGTAAATGTGGCTTTGTTCGTATGAATAATTGCGTCGAACTCCTCGGGATCGAGGAGCAGTCGTTCGTTCGCCGTCATGACGATGCGCGCGTGCACGTACGAGTTCCCATCTAAGGCGACCGGAGTCAGCCATGGGGCTCCCTTTATGAAGCACGTTAACGGTGAGGATTTGGCGACGGCAAAAGCCCCGGATGCGGTCCAATGTTGGAGCGCGACGGTGTGTCGATTCCCACCGAGGACGGTAAAGGCGTCGAGCATGGCGTGCGCCACGACGTCCTGGGGGTCGGATGCATCGACGGAGACGATCTTTGCGCGAATGCGAAGCTGCGTGTTCTTTGCGAGTCGGGCTTTGCTTATAGGCACGTTGACGGCGCGCAGCGACTGAGGGTTGTCGACGACGAGGGTCACGTCTTGCGGGAACGCTCCGTCTTTCCAATCGATCGGTCCGCACGTGTGCCACGGAGTTTTTTCGTCGAGGCCGCTGAGGTCGGTGCCGAGCAGAACCGAGGACTCGTCGTAGGCGAGGGTCGGCCCCACGGTCAGGCGATTCCCCTCTCGCTCCAGATGGATGTTCCGCGAATACGTGACGAATGAGGGGGCTCTTTTTAGGGTTTCGACGAGCGCAGCGGGGGATGTCGTTTTGGCGGATGGGTTTGCGGGCGTTGCCTTCGAGCAGCCGAAGAGCGAGGCGTAGTCCGCGGTGAAGGTTTTATTCGAAGCGATATTTGGGTTTTCGGAAAGCTCGGCGGCGACGATCCGGTGGTAGAACCGTTGTGGATCGAAGGACACACGAGAATGCGCGGTTACGTCAGTCGTAGTCGCGAACACGGCGATAAGAAGGCAAAGCACAACCTTTCGCACCGCGAAATAGTACCCGCGCCGCGATTTATTTTCCTCTAACCGTCGGCACCATAGTATTAGGGGCGCCTACGACGGATATCCGGTAATGCGTCGGATAGCGCGATAGAGCGGCGCTAAACGACCGTATAAGCGTCGGTAGACGCTCTCGTAGAGCTCGTTGTAGAGTTCGTGCGTTTTCCGATCCGGCTCGAACGTGCGCGCGCTGCGGGTCATCGTTGCCGCCGCCGTCGCAAAATCGGCGTGCCAGCCAAGGGCAACGGAGGCGTCGATCGCCGCCCCGAGTCCCGACGTTTCGTAGAGATGCGGGCGGGACGTAGGAAGCCCGAAGACGTCGGCGGTGAGTTGTAGCGCGGCATCGCTCTGGGAGCCGCCGCCCGCGACGCGCAGGCTCGTAACCGATACGCCGCTCCGGCGTTCGATACGTTCGAGCCCGTCGCGTAACGCGAATGCGAGCCCTTCGAGAATCGCGCGATAGAGGTGCGCCCGTGTGTGCACGTCGCCGAAGCCGACGATCGCGCCCTTCGCTTCGGGCATGCGAATGCCGGGGGTCCAATAGGGCTGGAGCATCAGGCCCATCGAGCCGGGCGGAACCGACTCCACTAGTGCATCGAAATAACTCTCGACTGGAGCCCCGCTCTCAGCTGCCGCTCGTTGTTCGAGATGGCCGAACTGTTCTTTAAACCAGTTCACCATCCAATAACCGCGAAAAATTTGCACTTCGGTTGTATACGCGTGCGGTACCGCCGCCGGATAGGGTGGAACGAACGGCGTGGCCTCAAGATAGCGGTGCGAGAGCGTATTGATCGTTGCGGTGGTTCCATAACTGAGCGCGCCGAGCGTCGGCACGTTACAACCCGCACCGAGCACTTCGCAGGCCTTATCGGCGGCGGCCATAACGACCGGCGTTCCGCGCGGAATTCCGGTTGCGGCGGAGGCCGCATCGTGAATCGCTCCGCCGATCGCTCCGGGCTCGAGCAATTGCGGCAACATCGACGGGCGTATCGGCATCGCGTTCCATTTCCAATCGCTCGGCTTCGCCCACGTGAGCGCGCGAAAATCAAAGGGCAGATAGCCGACTTGCGAACCGACGGAATCGATGAATTCGCCGGTGAGCCGATAGAGCAGGTAGCCGGAGAGGAGAAGATATTTATCGGTCCGTTCCCAAATCTCCGGTTCGCACTGTGCGATCCAGTTCGCCTCGGCTTCGCGTTGAAAATACCGCACCGTGTCGCCGACGCCCGCGAGCCCGAATGCAATGCGCCAATGCAGCGGTAGCGCCGGTATCTGCGGGCTCTTCCGTTGATCGAGCCAGGTGATCGCCGGGCGCAGCGGCCGCCCGGAACGATCGAGATTCACCACGGTGCCGCGCTGCGTCGTCACGGCGACGGCGGCGATACGCTGCGCGAATGAAGCTTGCTCGGCGAGCAGTTCCCGGCACGCTTGCGAGAGGCTCTCCCAAAATGCGTTGGGATCGTGTTCGTGCCACCCGGGCGCCGAGATCGTGTAATCGTCGAGCGGTACGCGCGCCTTGGCGACGAGCGTACCGCGCGCGTCGAAAAGTAACGCACGCACGCTCTGCGTGCCGTTATCGATCGCGAGAACGAGATCGCGATTCATGCCGGCGCTCCGTAATAGGCGGCGTGGAGGGCTCGGTAGGCGTGCGTTTCACGTTCGAAGCGCGCGTCGTCCCAGCCGAGTTCTTGCATGCAGAGGTTGCGAAGACGCGCCGACCACCGTTGCTCGCAATGTGGGGCGACGAGCCCGAGCCGCGTGCGCCGCAGCAGCAGGTCATCGAGATGCTCCACGCTTTCATTGCGGGCGGCCCATCGCAGTTCGGCCCAGAGCGTCGAGGTGCCGTCGATACTTTCGCGATCTCCCTGCGGAGCGAAATCCAGCAGAGACTGCGCCGCATTACCGTAGCAGCCGGCGAGCCGTCGCCGCTGGGCGAGCGAGAGCTCGGGCGCGTGCGGGAACTCGCAGCGTTCGAACGCCGGGCGCATGGCGAGATCGAAGGAGTCGAGCCGGTCGGCAACCGCGCGTAGTGCCGCGAGTGCCATTGGCCGGAAGGTGGTGAGTTTGCCGCCCGTGACGGTGAGGAGGCCGCGTTCGCTCCAAATCGCACTATCGCGAGGCTCTTTCGACGGATCGCGCTCTCCGCTATGAATGACGGGGCGCACGCCTGCGAACGTCGCGATCGCGTCTTCGCGTTGGATGGCGCTGTGGGGAAACTGATAGGCGAGTGCTTCGAGAAGATAGCGCGTTTCGTCCTCGGAGATCGAGGGTTCGCTGCCTCGATCGGTGGTATGGTCGACATCGGTCGTGCCGACGAGCGTTACGCCGAGCCACGGATAGGCGAAAACGGGGCGACGGTCGCGGGGATGCGCGAACGCGATCGCCTGCGCGAGCGGCAAACGCCAATCGGGGAGAATGAGATGGCTACCGCGGAGCGGGCGCAATTTCGCCGCGACCCCCAACGTCGATCGTAGCGCATCGGCGTTCGCGCCCCCGGCATTGATCACTGCGCGCGCGCGCACCTCCGCGCTTCCGCCGCCGATCGTGTCGGTCGCGCGCACGCCGACCGCGCGTCCGTCGCGTTCGAGCAGCTCGCGTGCGTCGATATAATTGAGCGCCGTCGCGCCGGCGGCACGCGCTTCCTGAATGAGTCGGAGCACGAGGCGCGCGTCGTCGGTGGTCGCGTCGAGATAGTCATGTGCTCCGAGCAGCCCGGCGCTCTCGATCGTCGGAGCGAGAAACAGCGTTTCGGCGGCATCGAGTCGGCGGTGCGTTTTTCGCCCGGCGAAGAGATCGTAGAGCGCGAGCCCGAGGCCCAAGGTTCGCGGGCTCGGCGTGCCGCCGGGGTAGTGCGGCATGAGAAAGTGCATCGGGTCGACGAGGCCGGGCGCATCACGCAGCAACGCTTCCCGTTCGCGCACCGATTCACGCGTGAGCGCGAATTTGCCCTCTTTGAGATAGCGCAATCCGCCGTGCACGAGTTTTGAAGAACGACTCGATGCACCCGAAGCGAAGTCGCTGCGCTCGAGAAGGACGGCGCGGAGCCCGCGCCGCGCGGCTTCGAAGAGAATGGCGGCGCCGGTAATGCCGCCGCCGATGACGAGGATGTCCCACGGTTCGTCGAGCCGCGCGATCGCGGCGGCGCGCGCGCTTGTGGGCGTTAACACAATTTTCCCGGATTCATGATCGCTTCGGGATCGAAATCGCGAAAGAGCGCGCGCATCGCAGCGATGCCGAGCGGTCCCTTCTCCGCAACGAGGTAGGGACGATGGTCGGTGCCGACGCCGTGTTGGTGGCTGATCGTGCCGCCGTTGGCGACGATCGCTTCGCTGACCGCCGCCTTTAGCCGTTGCCAGCGCTGCAGGTTCTCTTCGTATGTCGGCGCGATGCGAAAAATAAAGGTGCTGTACACGCTCGATCCTTGAGCGTAGACGTGCGAGAGATGCGTGTAGCCGTGCATCGCTTCTCCCCCGAACGAGGACGAGGCCGCGCCCTCGATCGCGGCGACCATCGCCCGAACGCGCGGCCAGTCGACCGCGGTCTCGACGGTATCGACCGCGTAGCCGCGCTCCCATAAGGCATTGCGAAGGTAGACGCCGCGAAAACGATTCTTTTGCCAACGCCTTCCGAGTTGCGTGCCGAAATAGAGGCCGCCGCAATCGCCGGCGATATCGCGCGCCGCGGCGAGCGCGGAGCGGGCGCCGTCGGGATCTCCGGTAACGCCGACGATGAGCAGCGTGCGTTCGTCGCCGTAGCCGCGGAGCTTCAAATAGCGCTCCAGCAGCGCGAGCGCGGCGCCGCCGTTTGCGAGCCGCAAGGTGGTGAGCGTCTCTGCGGCGTTGGCGAGACGGATCATCGAGA